>DQTL01000164.1 GCA_015662775.1 Lutibacter sp. | reverse complement strand
GTTGCAGGTCTATACTATTTAGAAATGAAAGGCTTTTTACTGCTCTTTGTCATGACCATTACCCTAGCTTTAGGAATCTTCGGTATTTACGCACAGTCGATGATATATCGTGTAAGAGCCAGACCAGCATGGAACAGAGTCTCAACAACCAAACGTTTCTTTGGTTCAAGCTACATAGGCTTTACGCTCATCGCTCTTTTGCTTCTACTAGACGGTGGAACAAATGGGGTTATGGTACTCTTAGCCGTAGCACTTTTAGCAGGAATGGGACAAGTGTTTGTGGTTTACGAAGAGGTACTTTTCTACCGTAACCTAGACAAAGAGGGTTCACTTTATTACCAGTTTAACAGAACACGAATTTTGTTAACAGAGCATTTTGGAAAGCTTAAAAAAGCACGGCTTTACAGCTTACTTGTCTCTGCTTTAGCCTTACCTCTTTTAGCTATTTTATTTACGGCTAGTGGATTGGCTACTTTGGCGATGGTTACCCTTGGGTTAGCTGTTGTTGGGGCTTTACTCTCTGAGTTGTTTGGACGTTATTTGTTTTATAGGACAGTTGTTCCTTTGGGATTGGCTGGGAACTTTTTTGCTGGGAATCAGAGGTAAAGGAAATAGTAACTCTTTTAAAACTTTAATTACTATCCCACTCTTTCATGTTCATCTCCATGCCTAATGCTTCCATGATTTGAAGCAGAGTATTGAGTCTTACACCCTCGAAGCCATTTTCTATTTTATTTAGAGTGTGGGCTGAGATGTTGCATAACATCGCTGTGTCTAAGGTATTTAAGCCTTGTTGGGTTCTTCTTGATTTTATGAACTTTCCTATGTTTTCTAGGTTTATTGGTTCTTTGAATGATGGGGGTTGGGTTGGTTTTACTTTTTTTCCTTTTTCCATTGATTAACTCTCATGCATACTAAAAAGTAAAACTTCATTACTATCAATTACTTTATTTATCGTATCTATTTCATCTTTATCTACAATAGAATTCTTCTCAAAAATATCAATGATACTATTCTCCAACCATGCATTATTCCAAAGCATAATATTATCATTCTTTACTAATTTACAAATACTTTCATTAAAAATATTCTCATCAAAATCTAATTTGATAATAGCTCGTTGTAACCATATTTGCATATGACCTGTATTGGGAATATTATTAAATTTTTTAATAACTTTTTTTATAATATCAGATACTTTTGATGTCTCAGTGATTAAACTAAATAATTTACTAAGAATAGCAACTGATATAGCGTATGTTCTAGGATTATGATAAGCTATGTCTACAACTATACTAATTAAAACATTTATATTTTCTTTTTTTAAAAACCATTTTAATTTATCATTTTCTTTTGTTTGTTTATTGATTTTATTTAAAATATTTTGTAGCTCTTTAACTAATGTTCCTGAATTTTTATTATCATTTGAAAATTGATGGAGTATTAAAAGTTGCTTTTGAATTGTAGTCGCATTTCTTTTACACATCATCCAATCAATTTTATCAGATTTAATTGACCCTTGAATAACATTATCAAAGTTAACAGTTTTTTGAGAATGTAATTTTAATCCTAAGTCCATTAAAACTTCTGTTAAATTCTTTATTATCTCATCAGCAATAGTTGGATTATTTACAAAAATTCTATAATCATCTCTATATCTCAATATCTTAAAGCTATCTCTATCAATTCCTTCTTCTTTAATTTTTTCACTTAAAAGTAAATCAGCATAGTTCAAGAGCATTTCAGCGATGAAGTCCATTAATACACTACCTTGTGGTATTCCGTTTGTTTGACCATAAGACATTGCTTGTAAATGTCTATCAACAATATTACCTATTAAATTTTTTCCTCTTTTTCCTTTCATCTCTTTTGCTATTTTTTTAGAGTGAATAGCCCATGGTATAGAATGAGTATAAATAGAACCATAACAATCTGAAATATCAGTATGATAAATATAAGAAAATTCAAGACTTAACTCTAAAGATTTTTGTTCTATTTGTTCCCACCAATTTAATATTTGTTCAGCTTTGTCAGATTTTTTTGTTTCAGAAACGATAGGTAAACTAATGCATTCAACTACACTTTTTCCTCGTATCGTTCCAAATCGTTTTTTTATTTCTTTCCAATGATGATATTTTGTAATTTGATTAACTACTGAAATATATAAAACAGGATGAATTAATTGAAAAGGTCTCCAATCATATTTTCCATTTTTATTATGTAATAATTTATAGTTTACATTTTCCAAATTATTTGGACTAGGCGAACTTTTTTTAATTTCAAAATAATCTTTACCATTTAGTGCATCTGACAATTTTAAAAGCAATGTATCAAATTTAATATATGGAGGTAAATCAATATTTACATAACTTTCGCTTTTTAATAAAAATTCTTTTGCTTCTTCATTTCTTAATGATAATATATTCTTCATTTTATCAACTTTAATTTTTTAATATCTTCCAACTTCAATTCCAAAACATCCAAATAATTAATAAAATCTTTTCCAAGAAATTTCATAACATCATCTCTCTCTAATTCAAAAACCTCATAACACCCAACCTCTTCATAGAACTCACGATAAGCATCTATAAAATGGTCAAAAGCAACTACCTCTACATCATCAACTGCAACTTTTATAATTTTATTAGGCATCATTAGACCATT
>DQTL01000235.1 GCA_015662775.1 Lutibacter sp. | reverse complement strand
GTACCAGTTATGGTTCTAAATTCTCTTTTAGAGGTTTCAAACTCAATTGTATCAAAGTGCTTTGCCACTTTGGGTACTCTATTTTGATCACCGACAAAAATAATAGTATCTGCTATATTTTCAGGTAATAAATTAAGATGGTATATACTTCCGTTGGGGTTTAATATCAATTCTGATTCTGCTATTCTACTCATGGTTTAAATTTTGAAAAGAGACAAAGATACTACTATTTAGTTAAATATTCAAAGTGAGAAAAGTTGCATTTACTAATAGTAACTTACAAAATTAAACTTAAGAACCTATCAAATAAAATTAATGTTTTAAATCTAAAATTTAAACGTCGTTTTCAAAAAACAATTAGTTTTTACTACCTTTGTTGTCATATTGCCCTTAATACTGTTATTTAACAAGAAAGTAAAAGTATTAATTAAAAGAAAATGAAAAAAATTAAACTAGCTATCCTTATTGTGATTGCTATGCTTGCTATTGAAATTCATTCACAAGCCATATCACGCAATAAACTAACAAATTTCCCTAGAATTACATTTGACAAAACTAAGCATGACTTTGGTAAAATAACCCAAGGAGGAATTGAAATGTATACTTTTAAATACATCAATTCAGGGAATTCTCAATTAATAATAAAAAGCATTCATGCAGATTCTCCTAATTGCACCATTCTTAATGATTGGAAAAGGTCACCGATTAATCCTAATGAAGAAAGTGAGTTTACTATTATTTATAACTCTAAAAACAAAAAATTTAGGCAATTAGTGACTCTTTTACTTACTTGTAACACCGAAAAAGAAAAAGAAATTGTCAATTTTATCGTCTATGTTATTCCAAATAAAAATACTGACACAAATGAAACTGTTGTCGCAACTGAAAAACTGATTACTTCTCCAACAAACAATAACAAAATATTTGATATAATACAAAATGAAACGATTAGTAATGAAAGAGAATTAATGGATGAAGCTCATGATAGAATGGTCGTTGAGATAGAAATTGATGAAGCATCACGAATTGAAAAAGAAGCCCTAAGAAGAATAGAAATAGAACTAGACATTATCAAACAGAATGAAAAGAGAATGAAAAGAGAATAAAAAGAAAGAAAGACATAAAGGAAAATATAGCTAGTTTAAAAGAATACAGAGATAGAAGAAAGGAAGAAAAACTTTTAAAAGAAATAGCACGAAAAGATTTAAAGAAAAAGAATAAAGAAAAATTAAAGGAAATTAAATTAAGAAAAAAAGAAGGAATTGCCTCGGTAAAAAACAGAAAAACAAAAGCTAGACTAGAAGAAATTGTTTACAAAAAGAATAAGGAGAAAGAAAGAGAACTAGCTATTCAAAAAGAAAATGACATAATTAAAAACATCAAGTACAAAAACTTAACAGAAGCAAAATCAATAGCAAGGAAAAACAAAAGAAAGGAAGCCTCAAATAATGTATTTCTTAAAAATACTGCTGTAAAAGAAAACAGGATAAAGAAAGAGTTTGCCTATCAAAAAGAACAAGAAATTGCCGCAAACAATAGGATTCGCAAAGAAAAGGAAGCAAGAGAAAAACTAGTTTTAATTGAAAAGGAAAAAGCTGAAGAAGAAGCAAGAGTAAGTGCTGAAAGAATAAAAAAACAAATTGCACTTCAAAAGAAACAAGCTAAAGAAGTTGCACTTCAAAAAGAACAAGAAATTGCCGCAAAGAAAAGGATTCGCAAAGAAAAGGAAGCAAAAGAAAAACTAATCTTAATTGAAAAGGAAAAAGCTGAAGAAGAAGCAAGAATGAATGCTGAAAGATTGAAAAAAGAAATTGCACTTCAAAAAGAACAAGAAATTGCTGCAAACAATAGGCTTCATGAAAAGAAAAGAGAAGAAGATAAAATAAAATATGACAGAAAGAAAAAGTTTACGTTTAATACAGAAGAAAACCTTGCTGAAAACAACAATAAAAAAAGAAAAGTAAAAAACAGGAAACGCAGAAAATCAACTACAAAACCCAACCAACGAACGTTAGGAAGCTCTAGAGAACAATCAAGAGCTAGCATTAAGAAATCTAGAATTTACGATAAGATAGATTCTTTTCAAAAAGACATAATGCATGTAGAGAATTTAATTTTAAAAGAAGAATACAAACTAATAAATGATAATGTAAAAAGAAAACTTTCTCAAAAAAGCATTAGAAAAATTAAAAACAGAATTAACGACCATCAAAAACACATAAACGGTTTAAACAAAAAGATTGCTTTTTTAGAGACACAATTACCATAGTTTTAGGTCTTTTTAATGCAGTATTTTAAACAAAAGTTCTTTCAATAAATCGCCATGAGGTAGGTCTCTTGCTCCTACTCCTTTGCTTTTAAGATCGGCTTCGCGTAATAAGCCTATTATTTGTGATACCTTTCTCATCGGATAATTTGCACCTGCAGTTGTATAATCACTCACAAAAAAAGGGTTGACTCTTAATGCAGAAGCAACTGCTTTGGGATTGTTTTTGTTAGGCAATGCATGAAACTGTAATAACTGAGTGAAAAAGCTATTTAATAAGGATATAGTCATCACCAAAGGATTACTCTTAGGGTTTTGGGCAAAATAATTTATTATCTGATTGGCTTTTAAGATGTTTTTAGTTCCAATGGCTTTTCGCAATTCAAAATTATTAAAGTCTTTACTAATTCCTATATTTTCTTCAATTGCTTCTGGAGAAATGGTAGTGCCTTTTGGTAAAACAATAAATAATTTACTTAATTCATTAGCTATTTTACTGAGTTCTGTTCCTAAAAACTCCACCAACATTTGTGAAGATTTTGCTTCAATTAAATAGCCGTGCTTTTTTACATATTGACTAATCCAGTTAGGAACTTGATTATCATAAAGTGCCTTACTTTCAAAAAAAACACTAGTTTTAGCCAGCTTTTTAAAAACCTTTTTACGCTTGTCTGGTTTTTTATATTTATAATTAAAAACAAGTGTAGTAGAAGGTTGCGGGTTGTCTAAATAAGTTTCTAATTGTTCAATAGTACGAATTAAATCTTGGGCTTCTTTTACGATAATCACCTGACGATCAGCTATCATAGGAAAACGTCTTGCATTGGCAATTATTTCTGCCATGTTTACATCTCTTCCATATAAAACCATTTGGTCAAAACCTTTTTCTGCATCTGATAAGACATTATTTTCAATATAATCAGAAATGATATCAATAAAATAGGATTCATCTCCATATAGAAAATAGATAGGTTTAAGATTGCCTTTTTTTATATCGTTTATGATGTTTTCTACTGTCATTCTTTTTTTTTGAAAATTTTAAATTTTAAATTCTAAATTTTAAATTTTTCATTGTAACTTTACTTCATGTTAGCACTCAATTTTCCAACATATAATTTCAAAATCAAAAGTATAGAAAATAAGTCGTATATATGGGATGAAATACGAAAAAAACATATTTTCATTACATCTGAAGAATGGGTACGCCAACATGCTATTCAGTTTCTTATTCAAGAAAAGAAATATCCTGCCATGTGGATGAGCATTGAAAAACAATTCACTATTAACGGACAACACAAACGTGCAGATATTGTTGTATACGACAAATCATTACATCCTTATATTATTGTAGAGTGTAAAAGACCCGAAATAAAAATCACTCAAGAAACCTTTGATCAAATAGCTAGGTATAATTTGTCGTTAGATGCTAAATACCTGATGCTAACCAATGGTTTACAGCATTTTTATTGCCAAATGGATTTTGAACAAGAAACCTATATGTTTTTGGAGAGTTTACCTAATTATTAGTCTTAAAACTAAATAGTTTAATAACGCCACTACATAAAAATACTATTTCTTTCCACGTATCATCTTCTCTAACATATCCCACATTTCTTCAGGGACATCTTTAAGCATATTAAACTCACCAGCTCCTTGCAACCATTCACCGCCGTCAATGACAATTACTTCACCATTAATATATGCCGAAAAATCACTCATTAAATAAGCCGCTAAATTGGCCAGTTCTTGATGTTTTCCTTCTCGACCAACCGGCACTTTCTTAGACATATCAAACTTATCTCTTAAATCGCCAGGCAATAATCTATCCCAAGCTCCTTTTGTAGGAAACGGACCCGGAGCAATTGCATTAAAGCGTATCCCGTATTTTGCCCATTCAACAGCAAGCGAACGTGTCATGGCTAACACACCTGCTTTTGCAGCTGCAGAAGGCACTACATAAGCCGAACCTGTAAAAGCATAGGTTGTAACAATATTTAATACGGTGGCTTTCTTTTGTTTGGTTTTAATCCAGTGTTTTCCAAATATTAAAGTACAATTTTTTGTTCCTTTTAGAACAATGTCTAGAACAACATCAAAGGCTCTGGGTGACAAACGTTCAGTCGGACTTATAAAATTTCCTGCTGCATTATTCAACAATCCATCTACTTTACCCCATTTATCTAGCACAGCTTGTAGCATATTTTCCACTTCATTAGAATGACGAACATCGCATGCAACGGTAAAAACTTCTCCTCCAGTTTTCTCTCTCATTCCTTCTGCCGTTTTGTTTAATTTTTCTAAATTTCTTGAAGTAATAGCTACTTTAGCACCTAATTCAAGGAAATAGGTACTCATGGCTTTTCCTAGACCACTTCCTCCACCTGTTACGACGATGACTTGATCTTTTAAACTTCCTTCTCTAAGCATGGGTTGTGTGTAGTTCATGTTTTTATGCGTTTATGCGTTTATGCGTTTATGCGTTTATGCGTTTATGCGTTTATGCGTTTATGCGAAAATACAAATATTTAAATTCCTTAATTACTATTGCCACGAATAAAAAATATTTTTCTTAAATTTGAACCATGCAAATAACCAATATCCCTTTCCGAAATTTGTACCTCAATATAAAACGTCCTTTATTTAAAGTTATTAAATAGATATTAGTATCACAATACGGTATTTTCTTCCAATAACAATTTAAGTATAAATATCACATTTACCCCAACTTTATATACTTTTAACCTTACAAACTGTCAACTAACATGAAATTACCATACGCAGAACCCTATAAAATAAAAGTAGTAGAAAAATTATATAGATCTACTCAAGAAGAACGAGCAAAATGGCTAAAAGATGCTGATTACAATTTGTTTAATCTTAAATCAGAACAAGTATTTATCGATTGTTTAACAGATTCAGGCACAGGAGCTATGAGTGATGAACAATGGGCAGAAATGATGCGTGGTGACGAAAGTTATGCAGGCTCGCGTTCTTTCGTGAAACTAAAAGAAACTGTAAAACGTATTACAGGGTTTACCTATTTCTTACCAACCCATCAAGGACGAGCTGCCGAAAATGTACTCTTTTCTGCACTTGTTAAAGAAGGTGATATTGTTCCTGGAAATTCTCATTTTGACACCACAAAAGGGCATATAGAATTCCGAAAAGCACATGCCATCGATTGCACGATAGACGAGGCATTTGATACAGCTATTATTCATCCGTTTAAAGGTAATGTTAACTTAGATAAATTAGAAAAGGTCTTTAAAGAAAACCCCAAAGAAAAAATTCCATTTACAGTTTTGACTATCACTTGCAATTCTGCTGGTGGACAACCTGTATCAATGGAAAATGCAAAAGGGGTTTCTCAATTATGTAAAAAGTATGACATTCCTTTGTATTTTGATTCGGCTCGATTTGCTGAAAATGCTTATTTTATTAAAAAACGTGAAAAAGGTTACGAAAACAAAACGATTAAGGAAATTGCTCTAGAAATGTTTCAATTGGGTGATGGAATGACCATGAGTGCTAAAAAAGATGGTTTAGTAAATATGGGTGGTTTTATAGCTCTGAATAATGAAAAGGTGTATAAAGAAGCAACCGTTTTTAATATTATGTTCGAAGGATTTATCACTTACGGTGGAATGAATGGACGTGACATGGGAGCTTTAGCAGTTGGGCTAGACGAAGCTACTGAATTTGATTATCTAGAAAGTCGTGTAGAACAAGTAAAATATTTAGGAGATCAATTAGAAAAATTTGGTGTTCCTGTCCAGCATCCTATCGGAGGACACGCCATTTTTATTGATGCCAATAAATTTGTTCCCAATATTCCCAAAGAAGAATTTAGAGCTTGGTCTTTAGCGATGGAACTTTATATTGTCGGCGGTGTTAGAGGTGTAGAAATTGGAACCATCCTAGCAGATAGAGACCCTATTACAAGAAAAAATAGATTCCCTGATTTAGAATTTGTTCGTTTAGCTATTCCGCGACGTACTTACACCAATCATCATATGGATTATATTGCTGTTGCCTTAAAAAATATTTTTGATACGCGTTCAGAAGCAAAACATGGGTATAAAATTTTAGACGAAGCACCAATCATGAGACATTTCACAGTTAAAATGGGAAAAATTGTAACTCCTATGGTATCATAAAAAGAATATGTAATAATTATCTCGCAAAGACGCGAAGTGTAACGGTTAATAATGAATTAAAAAAAGTTATTTAAAATTTACAAAATTTTCATAAATGCGAGCATTTTTTTTACACTTTAGACACAGCTTGGCGACTTAGCGTCTTTGCGAGAGATAAAAAGCTGCTCTAGCACTTAATGGC
>DQTL01000321.1 GCA_015662775.1 Lutibacter sp. | reverse complement strand
CAAAGGAAATGCAAAGAAGAGGCAATCTTTTTTGAATAAATCTTGCACAATAACTCGTTATTCCTTAAAATTTACTCTTCAAATCTCACCTTTTCTTTGCATTCTGTATAGTAAAACTTAGGTCGAACTCAGGTTTATAGCAATGCGGTCTACTATCTAATTAAACCTTTTCAAAATACACAAGTCATAGAAGCAAAGAATTTTTAACTAATCTATTAAAACAATTATTATGCAATCAAAAACAGGAAAACTAAACATTATTATCACACTTTTAGTAAGTGTATTTTTTTTAACAAGTTGTGAAAAAGAAGAAGCTATTGAAGCAGATGAATTTTCAGTTGAAAATGTACAACAAACCGCAGAAATAGATGTCACTTCAGATGCTGTATCTAGTATTATCGAAGAAGCCTATATCCAAGATGGGAAAGATGTTGGAAAATCAACTGATACTTTTTTGCCAGAATGTATGACAAAAACAGTTGAATTTGATGGAAATGCTAGAATTGTAACTTTAAATTTTGAAGGAGATTGTGAGATGCACAATGGAAATATATTAAGCGGTATCATTACAATGATTTACGTAAGAGACCCATTAGCACTAACAAGAACTATTACGTATTCTTTTTCTGATTTTTATTTTAATTATAAAAATATTGAAGGTGGTGGTTCTATCCTAAGAGAGAAATCAAATACTAATGGAAATCCACAATCAACTAAAAATCAAGATATAAATGTTACATGGCCAGATGGGAAAACCGCTCATAGAATAGGAGTAAAGGTTAGGGAATGGATAGAAGGATTTGGCTCGGGTACTTGGGGAGATAATGTATATGCTATTACAGGAAATTGGACAACTGAATTTCCAAATGGAAATGTAAATAGTGGTATCATTACCACTCCTTTACGAAGAGAATTAGCCTGTAGATTTATTGTAAGTGGTGTTATAGCATTATCTCATAACGAAGCTGCAGGAACACTTGATTTTGGTGATGGAAGTTGTGATAACAAAGCCATATTTACAGGTTCAAATGGTGTGGAACATGAGGTTATATTAAGATAGTACTTAATTGTTTGACATAAAAAAGTCGCATTCATTTTTTTTGAATGCGACTTTTTTATAAATTATTATTATTTCAAAAAAAAATTTATTCTAAGATTCTGCAACCACTTCTTTGCGAATAGGTTTATTCTGAATTAAATCAAGATACAAATTAATCATTTTCTTTAAATCCTTTCTTTCGTAAATGGCATCTAAAAAGCCATGTTCTAAGACAAATTCTGAACGTTGAAAGCCTTTTGGTAATTCTTTACCTGTTGTGTCTTTGACGATACGAGGACCTGCAAAGGCAATAAGAGCATTGGGTTCTGCAATATTTACATCTCCTAGCATAGCAAAAGAAGCTGTTGTGCCTCCTGTTGTTGGATCTGTTAAAAGAGAAATATAAGGTATCTTGGCTGCATCTAACTGTGCTAATTTTGCAGATGTTTTTGCCAGTTGCATTAAAGACAATGTAGATTCCATCATACGAGCACCACCCGATTTTGAAATCATCAAAAATGGAATTTTGTGTTTAATAGCATAATCAATAGCACGAGAAATCTTTTCACCAACGACACTACCCATTGAACCTCCAATAAAACTAAAATCCATGGCTGCAATTACCAGGTCTTTCCCCATTGATTTTCCAACTACAGTTCTTACAGCATCGTACAATTCAGTTTTTTTATGAACTTGTTTAAGACGGTCTATATAAGGTTTGGTGTCGACAAATTTTAAAGGGTCTTTTGATTTCATCTTAGGATTAAGCTCCTTAAATTTATCATCATCTAATAGAATTTCGAAATATTCTTTACTACCTATACGTACATGGTAGCCATCTTCAGGACTAACAAATAAGTTTTCTTTTAACTCTTCTGTATCTATAATTATTCCGTTTGGTGATTTATACCAAATACCTTCTGGAACATCTTTTTTTTCTTCTGTTGGAGTTGTGATTCCTTTTGTATCACGTTTAAACCATGCACCCATATGTTGTTTATTTTAAGGTTAAAATCAGTTACAAAAAAAGCAAAATACAGCATCTGTAAATTGCTTTTTTTGGGTTGCAATATTAAATATTGGCTCGCAAGTTATAAAAAATATTTAATCTGTAGTTTTTTCTACAAAGTATCAATATTATTTAAATCAGAAAAGGCTTGTTTTAATCTTTCTTTAAATGTTTCTTCTCCTTTTCGCAACCATTTACGTGGGTCGTAATACTTTTTGTTAGGCTTGTCAGCTCCATCAGGATTTCCTATTTGACCTTGTAGGTAGTCATTATTATCTTTCATATAGTCTCTTATACCTGTCATAAAAGCATATTGAAGGTCGGTATCAATATTCATTTTTATAACACCGTAAGAAATGGCTTCTCTAATTTCTTCTAAAGTAGAACCCGAACCACCATGAAATACAAAATCAACAGGATTCTTACCCGTTTTAAATTGTTCTTCAATATATTTTTGAGAATTATCTAATATTTTTGGTGTTAAAACCACATTACCTGGTTTGTAAACACCATGTACATTTCCGAAAGAAGCAGCAATTGTAAAATTAGGACTTATTTTCATTAATTCTTCATAAGCAAAGGCTACATCTTTAGGTTGGGTATAGAGTTTGTCGTTATCAACATCGCTGTTATCAACACCATCTTCTTCACCACCTGTCATGCCTAACTCTATTTCTAAGGTCATGTCAATTTTGTGCATTCTTTCTAAATAAGTTTTACAGATTTGAATGTTTTCTTCTAGAGATTCCACAGATAAATCTATCATGTGCGAGCTATATAAAGGCACACCATTTTCTTTGTAGAATAATTCACCTTCATCTAATAGACCATCGATCCAAGGAAGTTTGCTTTTAGAGCAGTGATCTGTGTGTAAAATTACAGGGATATTATATAGTTTTGCTAAATGGTGTACGTGTTTTGCACCAGCAACGGCACCTGCAATAGCTGCTTTTTCATTTTCGTTTGAAAGACTTTTTCCTGCATTAAAATGGGCTCCACCATTTGAGAATTGAATAATTACAGGTGCATTTAATTCTTTAGCAGCCTCCATAACTGTATTGACAGTATTAGATCCAACTACATTAACGGCAGGTAAGGCAAAACCTTTGGCTTTGGCTAGTTGAAATATTTCTTGAACTTGACTTCCAGTTGCAACACCGGGTTTGATTGTATGGGACATATTATAGATTTAGATTTTATACTTACAAAAGTACAAATTAAGATTCTATAAATATCAGTCAATTGATTATTTTTAAATTACATATTTTTAAATGCACCTATATAGAAAACAAAACTTAGTAAAATACGATTTAAAGTAATAGCAAATATTTTGTAAATAATCTAGTAGCGTTTAGTTGTTACCTCTTGACTTTGTCAATTTTTTTGTCGTACTTTGTGTTAACAAACGATAAAACCCATTAAAACGAGGTTTTATCTAATCGTTGT
>DQTL01000167.1 GCA_015662775.1 Lutibacter sp. | reverse complement strand
GTTATTAAAAATAATCTGCCTGTTTTAAATTCTTTGAAAATTATTGCTAACTTGCAGACTGATTAGTAACCAATCTAAATATAAAAAAAATGATGAAAAAAAATCAAGTATTCTTGCAAATTATTCTGTTCCTAGCAGTTCCCTTTTTAAGCTTTTCACAAAACTTTTCTGGTTATAGTTATGACAATTTTAGTGGTATTCAACGACTTTCTTTGAACCCTGCTTATGTGGTTGACTCTCCCTATAATGTAGATATTAATCTTTTTGGAGGAAGTATTTTTGTTGGAAATGATTATGCAGTTCTTGATTTTGGAGACAAGCTGCTTAAAGGTGAATTTGATACTATAGACGATTCAATTTTTAAAGTTATAGACGAATCAACAGGCTCTGAAGCTAATAATTTCAACTTTAATTCTGAGCTACTTGGTCCTTCATTTATGTTTAATTTAGGCAAATCTAGTGCTATTGGGGTTTTTACTAAAGCCCGTTATGTTATCAGTGTTTCAGATATAAACGTTGCAGCTTACGATCGTTTTGTAAATGAAGGTTTTGATACTGGAGCAGATTATAGTTTAGATATTCTAGATTCTGCAATTTCAACTCACCTTTGGGGTGAAGTCGGCTTAACGTATGGAAGAGTGTTACACAAAACAGATTATTCATTATTTAAAGCTGGTGCCAGTTTTAAATACATTCAAGGAGGTGGGAACGCTTTTATTGCTTTTAAGAATACAGTTATTAAGTACAATGCTACCAGTCCTGAAACTGTTGACACTTCAGGAGAGCTTTCATACGGAGCTAGTTTTGATATTGATGGTGCTTTAGATGGTGGCAATGGTGGAATTTCTGATTATTTCAATGGAGATGCCAGCGGAATAGGTTTTGATATTGGTGCAGTATATCAATGGAGTGACAAACTCAAAGAAGGCGAAGAAGAATTAAAAAGACCTAGATTCTATAAATATAGATTAGCCATTTCTGTAACGGATATAGGAAGTATTAATTACCCTACTGGAAGCTTAAAAAAATACGATTTGAATAAAATTGGTATTAATCCAGATGATTTAGAGGGTGATGATTTCTTAACTATAATTGACAACTTATATACCGGTCAAATTTCTGATGATAAATTAGTTGTACAACTTCCAACTGCAGCACATATAAACTTTGATTACAGCCTAACCGATCATTTATATATTAATTTAAACGGTGATTTTACACTTTCAGATGTAGGAAATAATGCAGGTGAAATCGTCCCTAGTTTTTTACTCACTCCTAGATATGAATCGAAATGGATTAGTGCGTATCTACCTATTAATTACGATGCTTATAAAAATATGGCTATGGGAATTGGAGTTCGTTTAGGTCCAGTGTTTGTCGGGTCCAATACAGCACTTAGTGCTTTGTTTAAGCCTATTAAAAAAGTTGATCTACACTTTGGAGTAAAAATACCTTTGTATAAAAAAATAAAGAAAAAAACTCAAGAAGAAGATGAAAACTAATTCTCTTTAACACTAAATTTTCATTTTTTTCTATTTGTCTTTTTTTTACAGCATTCAAATACAAGATGTGTTACGAAAACGCTGTTTTTAATAAATCTACAATAAAAACCACAAAAACAATAAAGGTACAATAAAACCAAGTGCCGTATAAACACCACCACGACCTCGCATTCCTTTTTTACCTTTTACCATAAAGAAAGAAGTGACTGCAAACAAAATTAAAGCGACAGCAAAGGCATCTGAAAACCACATCCACCATTTATGCGGGTTGTAATGCAGAAAATTAGATTCATAAAAAACGGCACGCTTTCTTAAAAATTCGGCTCTACCATTCCCAGAATCAGTATTAACCATAACAGATGAACCTCCTTTTAAAAATATTTTAATAAGATTCTTTTCAGGATAATAATGTTTTTTATAAACTGATTTAGGAGCAACTTCTGCTAATAATTCTTTAACATTACTTAAGGTTTTTTCATTTTTCACCAAGGATATATCTGTTTGAAATTCATCTACAACAACAGAGTAATTGGGATTCCAATCATTCATGTGGTTTAATGCAATTCCCGACAGTGCATATATTAAGGTCGTTCCTATAAAAAAATAGCCAATATCTCGGTGCAATATTCTACTCCATTTTCTGAGTGCTTTCATATATTTCTTTCATTCTATTTAAACCCTGCCAGAGTTTCAAACTCTGGCAGGGTTTTTTTAATATTTATTCTAATTCTAAAGGTTTACTCTGTTGTTTTACTTTCCTCCTTATCTTCTTCTTTTTTGGCTTCTTTCTTTCCTTTAGTCACAACTTTATGAGAAATATAGTCTATTGAATAGTACGATAAATGATCTACTTTAGCCACTTTCATAGAATCTCTAAAGTATTGTAATTTTTCCATTTTTTGATCATAAACATCTTTACTATCTGTTCCTTCCTTATGGTTTTGTAAATGATCTTCTTCTTTTTTTAATAAATAAGCCTCATCTACTCTAAATTCTGTTACAATACCATTGATGGTAACTTCATCACCTACCATAGCATCGTCAAACCTAGTTTCGCTCTCTATATGTACGTCACCTTCATCATTTACTAATAATATTTTTTTTCCTCCATGTTTACATACGTGATCTACAATTCCTTTTACTTGTATTTCTTTGTCAAGAAATTCTCCTGCTTTGGCATCAAATTCGGCTAAAGCTAATGTAGGTATTTTAGCAGCTTCTTCGATGTTTTTTTTCTTTGAAGTATCTTCACAAGAAATAAAAAGAGCTACAATACTGATAAGTAATACTATTTTTTTCATGATATATTTAGTTTAAATTTACATGTGTAAAAATAAGAAATTTGACACTTTCTATTTATATATTTTATAAAAAGTTATTTTTTATTACTTTTACTCTTTCTATTATTAAAATTTGCTTTGAAAAATCAAACCTATGCGTTGGACTTATAAACCCGAACCCAATCTGAAAAAAACAGCCCTACTTGCAAAAGAATTAGGTGTTACTACTGTTATTGCTAAAATTTTAGTACAAAGAGGCATTGAAACTTTTGAAGAAGCCAAAAACTTTTTTCGTCCTAATCTTGACAATTTGCACGATCCATTCTTGATGAAAGATATGAAAAAGGCTGTCGATAGAATTGAAAAAGCATTAAAAAACAAAGAAAATATACTCGTTTATGGCGATTATGATGTTGATGGAACAACCTCTGTTGCTCTAGTTTCAAAATATTTAAAAACAAAACAAGAGAATATTGGCACCTATGTTCCAGACAGAAATACAGAAGGTTATGGTATTTCTTTTCAAAGTATCGATTTTGCATATGACAATGGCTTTTCATTAGTTATTGCTTTAGATTGCGGTATAAAAGCCATTGATAAGATTGCCTATGCCAACAAAAAAGGTGTTGATTTCGTTATTTGCGATCACCATACTCCGGGAGAAATTTTACCAGCAGCAATTGCTGTTTTAGATCCAAAAAGAAAAGACTGTAATTATCCTTATAAAGAATTAAGTGGTTGCGGTGTGGGTTTTAAATTGTTACAAGCGTTACAACAAAATCAAGGAATTGAAGTAGCAAGCCTCATCCCCTATCTCGATTTGGTTGCCACCAGTATAGCCGCAGATATTGTTCCTATGACAGGAGAAAATAGAGTTTTATGCTATCATGGTTTAAAAGTAATCAACGAAAATCCTAGTGTGGGCATTCAAGCTTTAAAAGCTACTTTCGATAAAGAAACCTTAAACATAACAGATGTCGTTTTTGGCATTGCCCCACGTATCAATGCGGCAGGTAGATTAAAACACGCCCATTTTTCCGTAGAATTATTAATTGAACAAGATAAAGACAAAGCACGTGAAATGGCGGCTTCATTAAACGAAGTCAATACGCAACGAAAAGATTTAGATAAAAAGATCACTCAAGAAGCACTTTCTCAAATTAAACTACAAAACAAAAAAGATCCTTTTACAACAGTTGTCTATGATGAAAATTGGCATAAAGGTGTCATAGGAATAGTCGCCTCTCGACTCATTGAAACCTATTATCGTCCTACTATTGTATTCACAAAAAATGGTGATTTCTTAACTGCCTCAGCTCGTTCGGTCAAAGGATTTAATATTTATGATGCTTTGCAAACTTGCGACTCTTATATTGAACAATGGGGCGGTCATAAATACGCCGCTGGTTTGAGTATAAAACCTGAAAATTTCGATAGTTTTAAAAAAGAATTTGAAAAAGTAGTAAAAGAAACGATCAAACCTGAATGTAGATTACCCGAAATACGAGTTGATAGTGAGATTTTCTTATCTGATGTTACTCTAAAATTTCATCGTATCCTAGAGCAAATGGCTCCATTTGGACCGGGAAACATGCATCCTGTTTTCTCTGCTTCTGGTCTTCGAGATAACGGTATGGGTAAAAGAGTAGGTGCTGATAAAAGCCATTTAAAACTGAGTATTTTAGAAGGAAGTAATCCCAAAACTTATAATGGTATAGCCTTTGGTTTGGGTGAATTATTCTCAGTAATTCAAAAACCTTTTAAAACCATTTTTACAATTGATGAAAATCATTGGAATGGCACTACTTCTATTCAATTAAAAATTAAGGATATTAAGCAAGAGTAATATATTGAAATTAACTTGTTTTTTCTATTTTAGCAATATAAATCTAATATCTAACTACAATGACTAAAGCAACAAAACAAACAGAAGCCTGTTCTATAACATTAATTATCAACGGCGAACAAGCTACCATCAACGCAACTAAAACTCAAACCATTATTGAAGCAGCAGAAGAAGCTGATATAAAAGCACCTCATGCCTGTAAAAAAGGCTTATGCACCAAATGTATGGCAACTCTTTCAGACGGTGAAGTAGTTATGGAAGAAACCGAAAAACTAAGCGAAGAACAAGTAGCTGAAGGGAAAATACTAACTTGTATTTCAAGACCTACAACTAATACTATTGTCGTAAATTACGATATTTAATTGCATCAATTCTTATCTATTATAGTTAGGATTCAACTACCTTTGTCCTTTATAAAAACAGCTTTCCATGAAGAAAAATACCTCTTTATGTCTTAGTAGTGAAATTCTATATTTATGAAAAGCAAACTACCACAAACAGAAACTTCAATTTTTGCAGTCATGTCTGGCTTGGCACATAAACACAATGCCATTAATCTTTCACAAGGCTTTCCTGATTTTAAAGTATCTCAAGAACTTATTGACTTGATTTACAGCAACATGAACAAGGGAAATAACCAATATGCGCCCATGCCAGGTGTGTTAAATTTACGAATTTCTATTGCTAATAAAATTGAGAAACTTTATGGTTTACAAGTGAATCCTGAATCAGAAATTACCATTACCGCAGGTGCCACTCAAGCTTTATTTACCGTAATTACTGCTTTTATTGGGCAAGGTGATGAGGCTATTATATTTGAACCTGCTTATGATTCGTATGCTCCTGCTGTTAAATTAAATGGAGGTATTCCTAAATACATTTCTTTGAGTAAACCCGAATTTAAAATTGACTGGAATGAAGTTGAGGATCTTATTTCTGATAAGACAAAGATGCTTATCATCAACACACCTAACAACCCAGGTGGTTTTGTTTTTGAGGAATCCGATATGCTACGTTTAGAAGAAATTACCCGAGATAAAGATATTGTCATCATCAGCGACGAAGTCTATGAACACATTATTTTTGATGGCTTTACACATCAATCAGCCCTTAAGTTTCCAGACTTGTACCAACGTACCGTAGCCGTTTTTTCTTTTGGGAAAACTTTTCATGCTACTGGTTGGAAAATGGGGTATGTGATAGCTCCTGAATATTTAATGATAGAAATTAGAAAAGTACATCAATTCAATGTTTTTTGTGTGAATACGCCTATTCAATATGCTTTGTCCGAATACCTTAAAAATGAAAATAATTACCTAAATTTACCTAGTTTTTACCAGCAAAAAAGAGATTTCTTTGTGTCTAAAATACCTAATTCACGATTTAAAGTGATTCCAACGCATGGTACGTATTTTCAACTCTTAGATTACAGTGCTATTTCTGATAAACCCGAATTCGAATTTGCACATTGGCTAACCAAAGAAAAAGGTTTGGCTTCTATTCCCGTTTCTTCTTTTTATCACGATAAAAAAAATCAACAAATATTGCGTTTTGCATTTCCTAAAGAAGAAGAGACTTTGGAGAAAGCGGCTAAGATTTTAAATTCTATCTAGGTACAGATTTATCAACTTTGTCAAAATTCTAAACTTTGACAAAGTTTAGAACTACAACACAATGAAAAACAACAAAATCAACATAGCTCTAATACAAACAGACCTTGTTTGGGAAAACACACAAGCTAACTTAGCTAAGTTTGATGTACTTTTAAAAGACATAACTTCTGAAACTGAAATTATTATATTTCCTGAAGTTTTTACTACAGGTTTTGCTTTAGAACCTTCTAAATTTGAACAACCAGTAGGTCAAAAAGCCTTTGAATGGCTAAAAGATAAAGCCAAATCTTTAAATAAAATTATCGTTGCTAGTGTTATTTTCGAAGAAAACAAAAACTATCTAAATCGCCTCTTTTGGATGCGACCTGATGGAAGTTTTGAGTATTACGACAAACGTCATTTATTTCAAATGGGAGGCGAACATAAAGTCATGACAGCTGGTGATAAACCAAAAATTGTAAGTTATAAAGGCGTGAAATTTAATCTGCAAGTTTGCTATGATCTACGTTTCCCCGTTTGGGCAAAGAATAATTATGACAAAGAATCTAATACACATGATTATGATGTTTTACTCTACATTGCCAATTGGCCAAATGTGCGAAAACAAACTTATATGACTTTGTTAAAAGCACGTGCCATTGAAAACCAAGCTTATGTCATTTGGGTTAACAGAGTAGGTGTCGATGCACATGAAGTTTCCTTCAGCGGTGATTCTTTATTGGTTGATCCTATAGGTGTAATTCAAGACCAAGTGCCTGAAAACAAAGAAACTATTTTATATACTGAAATTGACTTAGAGAAATTAGCTGTTTTAAGACGTGGCTTTAAGGTAGGTTTAGATTGGGATAAGTTTACGGTGTAACTTCCAAAACTTCTACTTTTTTATCGCTGATATAAACCAATAACTTTGCTATAACTTCATGACCCATTTCTGACCAATAAACAGCATAGTTATTAATTTGTGTTTGATGTTTTTTCTCTTTACTTCCTGTTTTATAATCAATGATAAACACCTTTTTGTTTGGTAACAGCACTACTCTATCTGGGATTACACTTACTCCTTTTTCATTGACAATTTCCCTTTCATTGTAGATGGTAAGATTCTGTTGAAAATACAATTTCAATTGATTGTGCGTAACCACTTGCAGGAGTATTTCTTTTAACTCTTCCCCTTCTATTTCAGTAATTGTTCCTTGATTTAAAAAGAGATCTAGTGCAATTGCTACGTCGTCTAGCGTGTAAATATGGGCTAATAGTTCATGAATAAGATTTCCATAGGCAATAGATTCTCCTTGTTCAGTTCCCCAAAGCGTGGAAGATTTGGCATACAAACTAACTTGATGCTCTGAAATATCGGTACTAATAAAGGAATCAGAAGTTTGTGTTTGAGTCGTTGAATGAAATAATTCCTCTTGTTTTTTTTCTAAAACTATTCTTGTTTTTTCACCAAAACAATAGTGCAAATTAGTAGCCTCCCATTTATTTAGCGATTTTAAATAATTGATAAACAAACCTGAGTAATAATTTGTGTTTTCGCCGCTTTTTTTTGATATTTTATACTCCGTTATAATATACAATTGCTCAATAGCTCTGGTTAAAGTTACGTATAACAAGTTATAATTATCTAATAGTAGAAGCTCTCTTCGTTCATGGTATAAATCTAGCCCAACAGCATCTGTGTATTGGATATCTGTTTTAAATGGAACTAATAGTTTTTCGAAATCACCGTATTGTTCAGGTTCAGAAATAGGATACCAAACAGTCGGATTTATTTGTTGGTACATATTTAAATCATAAGGAAAAATTACCACAGGAAACTGCAATCCTTTTGCCTTGTGAATGGTCATGATTTGTACAGCATTGACCCCTTCTGGTGTACTGATGCTTAACTTTTCTTTTTGTTGTTCCCAATAGCTTAGAAAACGCATTAAATCACTGCCATTTTTTATTTGAAAATCTAAAACTACATCCATAAAATACTGAATATAAGCATCAGAAGTTTCTATCAGTTGAAATGTTCTTAGCAAATACTCAACAGAATCATAGAGTGTTTTTTGATGAAATTGATTTAAACTAAAATGAAAACCATCTTGTTGAAGTTGTGTGTAAAAATCAGATTCCGTTAAATGAATTCGTTCACTAAAAAATTGGTGTTTATCAATAAGAAAAATATTGTTTTCGTATAAAAAATCTAATACATTATAACGAGCTATCTCATCAGTAGGTTGCCAAAGTATTTGTAAAAAATTCATTAAAAAAGTCACTTTCGTATTATTAACCAACAACAAACTTTCCGAAGAAATAATACTTATGCCATGTTCTGAAAGAAAACTGGCTATCGCTACTCCTTGACTGTTTTTTCGAACCAATACACAAACATCTTTCAAATCAAAAGAAGGGTCTAAATTTTGTATAGTCTCCAATACTTTTTTAGGATATAGCACCTCTAAATCAGGGTCTTCATTTCGTTTTGCCTCAGCCGAATTTATAAATTCTATTTGTGTATAACCGCCTGTTTTTGAATTGGTTTTTTGCGTATTTCCTTCTTTGTACAACACTTGGTGCGAATCATTTTGCATCAAATTTGCTATATGCTGAAAAAAGGAATTATTAAACTGAATTACTTCTGAAAAACTTCGATAATTAGTGTCTAAATTCTTAACCGTTTTTGAAACTTGAAAAGGCCCTTTTTTAAGTTTGTCGGCTAGGTTTATAAATTGGCCCGATTCGCCACCACGCCAACGATAAATAGCTTGTTTGGCATCACCAACAAGCATTAAACTACCGCCTTGTTGTGATAAAGCATTTTCTATTAATTTGACTAAATTTTTCCATTGCAAAACAGAGGTGTCTTGCATTTCATCTATAAAAAAGTGTTGGAATTTTTCACCCAAACGCTCATAGATAAAAGGTGTGGGTTCATTTTGAATTTTATTAAATATCAACTCATTAAATTCACTTATCAGTTGTATATTGTTGTCTGATTTATACTGTTCTAAAGCATTATTTATATAAGAAAGTACCGAAAGAGGCACTAAACTCTCTCTAAATAATCGTACTAGAGTAAGCTGGCTAAATACTTTTTCAGATTCTAAATAAAAATCCAGTAATTGCGGTAAACAGTTTTCAATTTTCTCTTTGATTTCTCCAGATTTAGATTTACTATACAAGGTGTTTTCCTCAATACGTAATCTTAATGTGCTTTGGTCGTAAAACTTGGCTTTTCTCCAATTTTCAGCTAAAGCTAAAAAATGATTGGGTAACATAGATCTATAAAAATCTTTGTGTTCTAGGGATGAATCTTCGATTAGTTGCAACCCATTTTCACCAATTTTTTGGAGTTTAGGGAGTAAATATTCCGACTTCTTATTTAGTTCTTCTTGTAATTTAGTGTAATCATCAATACTTTTAGAAGCGATACTTTTAAACGCCAATTTATCAGATTCATTTAATAAAACACTGGCAATTTGGTTGAGGTTATGTGAAATATCCCATGCCTTGTCCTCTTTAGAACGTTGATGTGAAAAGGAAATTAAAGCTTTGGTTAATTTAGTATCTTTTCCTATTTGAGCAATCACAGTATCTACTGCTTCTTGTAATACTTTTTTGGCATCCATTTCTATATCAAAACTCAAAGACAAACCAAAATCATAGGCAAAACTACGAATGATTCTATGGGTAAAACTATCAATAGTTGTAATACTAAAAGCGGTATAATCTTGTAGTATCGCCTCAATAAGCAACTTGGCTTTTTTGTGAATATAGGCTTTTTCTAAACCAGTAGCTTCTATAATTGGGTTTAACAATTCGGTTTCGTTTCCTCGTGCAAGTGCTTGTAAAGTTTGCATAACCCTATCTTTCATTTCGGCTGCAGCTTTGTTAGTAAAGGTAATCGCTAGTACTTTTTTAAAATGAAAAACATCTTTATTTACAAATAATATTTGCAAATACTCCTTGACAAGAGTAAATGTTTTTCCGCTTCCTGCGGAAGCACTATAAACGGTATATGGTTGCGTTTGCAAAAGTGTTTTTTGTTTGTGCTAATGTAGGGAATAAATTTAACCTTGTATAATACCTTAAATCCGCAAATGTATTTCTATTACAAACGCCAAATGCCATCACTAAAGGCAATGCTCGTTTTTCGATTCTCACCATAACAGGTGCTATGCCTACCCGCCAGCAGGTTTCCGAGTCTCAAAACTGTGCTTAGCTTCACTAATAGGCATTTGATGTTCTCATCACGAAAACACTTGCGGATTTAAGGTAGTGTTAATTCAACTAAGCAAAAAATACATTTTACTTAAAGAAAATAGACGATTTAAACTGTTTATTTTTGTAGCTAAAGCAAAGTTGATAGCTGCGTACATTTTAAAAAGCCCTTATCTCATTCCAATTCATTACTTTTGAAAAATGAAATACCTTTACAACATCACCAACAACGTTTCCGAAAAAATCCACGATCAATGGCTTAGTTGGATGCGTAAAACCCATATCCCAGCTATGTTAGCGACAGGGAAATTCAGTAGGGCAACTTTGGTTCAGGTCTCTATAAATGAAGAAATGGGCGGCATCACTTATGCCACACAATATAAGTGTGAATCAGCCGAACTCCTAAAAGATTTTTATAGAGAACACGCACCTAAACTAAATAAAGAAGTAGTGACTAAATTTGCAGATCAAGTCATGATTTTTGGAACAGAATTGAAAATAATTGAAGAATTTAAAATTTAAAATTCAACATTTAAAATTTTTTAAATATGTACGTAAAACCAAAAAAATACCTAGGTCAACATTTCTTAAAAGATCTTTCTATCGCTCAAAAAATTGCCGATGCTTTAATTGGGAAATCCTATAAAAAAGTGTTAGAAATTGGTCCTGGAACTGGTGTTCTGACAAAATATTTATTAGAAAAAGAATTTGAAACCCATGTAGTAGAACTCGATGGAGAATCAGTCATATTTTTAACAGAGAACTTTCCTGAATTAAAAGGAAAAATAATAGCTTCTGATTTTTTAAAACTAGATTTATCTGATTTCTTTGACGAACCTATCGCCATTATTGGAAACTTCCCCTATAATATTTCCAGTCAAATAGTCTTTAAAACCATCGAAAACAGAGATTTAATCCCTGAGTTTGCAGGGATGTTTCAAAAAGAAGTCGCCATGCGTATTGCTGCTAAAGAAGGCAATAAAACCTATGGTGTTATTTCGGTATTAACCCAAGCTTTTTACGATGTCGAATATCTTTTTACCGTGCCACCGCATGTCTTTAATCCACCACCAAAAGTAGATTCTGGAGTAATTCGCTTAACTCGAAAGAAAGACTATAAATTACCTGTTGATGAGTCTTTTTTTAGAAATGTAGTTAAAACCGCTTTTAACCAACGTAGAAAAACCCTAAGAAACAGCTTAAAAACATTCAACTTATCAGATAAGTTACGAGAAGATAGTATCTTTGCTCTACGTCCAGAACAATTAAGTGTGTCTGAGTTTATAAAACTGGCACAACGTATCTCAATTGACGGACAAGAACAACAGTAATAACTATCAGTTTTCAAATTTTTAGAACTACTCTTTAAAGAGTTTGAAAAATTTGGAATTCAGAATTTAAAATAGGGTTTATGCAGTTTGAAATTACCAAAGAATTCATACAAAAAGTAAAACAGCTTATTGTTGCTAATGACTCTATTGCTGTTGCTAAGATATTTCAAGAAATGCACCCTGCAGATATTGCAGATGTATTAGATGAAATCGAATTTGACGAAGCCGTTTTTGTAATTAGATTGTTAGATAGCGAAACTACTTCTGATATCTTAGAAGAATTAGAAGAAGACACGCGTGAAAAAGTATTAGAAGAACTCTCAACTAAGGAAATAGCCGAAGAAATTGATGAGTTAGAAACAGATGCAGCAGCCGATATCATTGCCGAACTCCCCGAAGAACGTATTGAACAAGTAATTGCACAACTAGAGGACAAAGAACACGCCAAAGATATTGTCGATTTGATGCGTTACGACGAAGATTCAGCAGGTGGATTAATGGGTAAAGAATTGGTGGCAGTTAAGGAAAATTGGACAGTGACTAAAACGGTCAAGGAAATGCGAAAGCAAGCCCAAGATTTAGATGAGGTCTATATTGTCTATGTTGTCAATGATACGGGCGAATTACTAGGTCGCCTTTCTCTAAAAAGTCTACTAACTGCCAAAACAAATACGCTTGTAAAAGACGTTTATATATCTGATATTCACTCTGTTAAAACAAAAGACCATGCTGATGACATCGCACAAATCATGCAGAAATACGATTTGTTTGTTATTCCTGTAGTAGATGAATTAAATCATTTAGTGGGTAATATTACCATAGATGATGTGGTCGATTACATCAAAGACGAAGCCGATAAAGATTACCAAATGGCGGCAGGTTTGACAGATGATGTAGAGGCAGATGATACTATATTCGAACTCATAAAAGGGCGTTTACCTTGGTTAATATTAGGACTTTTTGGTGGTTTGCTCAGTGTTTTAATCATGTCGGGTTTTGATGAAGCTTTAATCGCTAATAAAGAATTATTCTTCTTCGCTCCTTTAATTGCTGCCATGGCAGGAAATGTAGGCGTACAATCCTCTGCAATAATTGTACAAGGTTTAGCCAATAAAATTATCAAAGGTAGTATGTGGAAAAGACTTTTAAAAGAAGTAGGGATAAGTTTAATTAACGGAACTGTCTTATCTATATTAGTCGTCTTTTTTAGTTATCAATTTGGCTTAGGCTGGCTCTTTAGCATAACAGTTGGTTTCTCATTAATTGTTGTAATTATAATGGCGGCTTTGGTCGGAACATTTGTTCCAATTATTTTAGATAAAAAAGGAATAGACCCAGCATTAGCAACGGGTCCTTTTATAACAACAAGTAATGATATTTTTGGTATTTTTATATTCTTTTATTTAGCAAAAGTATTATTAGGATTTTAGAAATTTGGAAACAATTTTAATCGCTGGCGGCACAGGTCTTATCGGAAAACATTTAAGTTCCTATCTTAAAGACAAAGGATACCATGTTCGTCTACTAAGTCGTAATAAAACAAAAAATCCTACTTTCCCTACTTATATTTGGAATATTACAACAGGCTACATTGAAAAAAATGCTTTGAAAGATGTCTCGTATATCATCAACTTAGCAGGAGCTAATATTGGCAGTAAACGTTGGACAAAGAAAAGAAAAAATGAAATTCTTACAAGTCGTATTGAAAGTGCACATCTTCTCTTTAAAGAAGTACAACGCACTAATACAAAACTAAAAGGCTATATTACAGCTTCTGCTATTGGTTTTTACGGAGCATTAAGTACAGATAAAATCTTTAATGAGAATGACAAACATGCTACTGATTTTTTAGGTAATGTATGTTATCATTGGGAAAAAGCTTCCAATATCTTTGAAGAAAAAAAGATTAGAACGGTACAAATTAGAACAGGTGTTGTGTTTACTCCTACTGGTGGTGCCTTAGAAAAAATGACTCAACCCATTAAATTAGGTTTTGGTGCAACACTAGGAAAAGGAACGCAATACATGCCTTGGATTCATATAGCAGATTTGTGTCGCTTGTATGAATTTGCCCTTTCAAATTCTGAATTAAAAGGAGCTTACAACGCTGTTGTTCCTAGTCATATAACCAATAAAGAATTTACACAACTATTGGCAAAACAACTAGATAAAAGAATTTGGTTACCAAATATTCCAAGTCCTGTGTTAAGAATATTACTTGGAGAAATGGCAAGCATTATCTTATATGGAAGTCGTGTTTCTAGTGAAAAAATTATTAAAATGGGATTCAATTTTAAATACAGCCTACTATCCGAAAGCTTAGATAATTTAATTCTCAGGAAAGAATCCTAAAATGTACTAATTAATGTATTTTTGCATTCTATTAAAAAATTAAGGACTTGTCTAAAAAACAAAAATCAGTAATTGCATTAGGTACCTTTGATGGTGTTCATTTAGGACATCAAAAAATCATTCAGGCTTTATTAAATGAAGCAAAAAAAATAGATGCCACACCTATAATAGTTACTTTTTTTCCACATCCTACGCATGTTCTAACACCTGACAGACCCTTAAAAATGATTAATAGTATCAATGAAAGGGTCGCTTTACTAAAAGACAAAGGAATTGAAACTGTGGTTGTAAAAGAATTTACAAAAGAATTTTCCAAAACAACTGCTCTTGAATTAATTCAAAAGGATTTACTAATAGAGCATCAAATGCAAACATTATTGGTGGGCTATGATCACAGTTTTGGAAAAAACAAAGAAGGAGATTACGAAACCCTGACAAATTATGGAGAACGACTTCATTTCTCAGTAAAACAAGTTAGTGCTTTTGAAAAAGACAAATTGGCAATTAGCTCTACATTGATTAGAAATTTGTTACTCGAAGGGAATATTATAAAAGCAAACCAGTATCTCGATTATACTTTTTGCCTCTATGGAAAAGTTGTAAAAGGCAATCAATTAGGACGAAGAATAGGATTTAATACAGCTAATATTGATCTTGACTATCCTAATAAAATAGTTCCTAAATTGGGTGTTTATGTGGTGCAATCTACTATCGATGCCAAAGATTATTTTGGGATGATGAATATCGGCTATAGACCCACTATAAATGGAACAACTCGAACTATTGAAGTACATTATTTTAATTTTGATGCCAATCTGTACGATAAAGAAATTCGTGTAAAACTGCTTCATCGTATTCGAGATGAGTTTAAATTTGACTCTATTGACGAATTAAAAAAACAATTAAAAAAAGACAGATTATATTCATTAGCCTATCTAAAAACTTTATAAGAGTTAAATAATAACATGGGAAAAATAACAATCAATACCATTAAACTTTTTTCCAATCACGGATGTTTGGAAGAAGAAGGAAAAATAGGAAGTCTGTATCATGTAAAACTATCAGCATGGGCAAGTTTTAAAAAAGCAGCCCAAACAGACAATCTAATATATGCCGTTGATTACGTACACCTAAACAAAATTGTAAAAGAAGAAATGGCTATACGTTCTCAGCTTCTAGAACAAGTTGCAGATAGAATACTAACTAGAGTTTTAAAAGAAATACCTATGATTCGAAAAGTAAAAGTTAGTGTTTCAAAAATTAATCCGCCTATAGGTGGAAATGTCTCTGATGTAAGCATTATCATGAGCAAAAAACAAAAAGTAAAAAAAGGCTAAAGAAAACAGATTTTTTAGTAAATTTGTCGTCCTTTAAATGGCGTCATGGCCGAGTGGCTAGGCTGGGCTCTGCAAAAGCTCCCACAGCGGTTCGAATCCGCTTGACGCCTCAACAACCATCTACTAAGTGTAGGTGGTTTTTTTGTTTTATTTAACAGAGTTTTTAGTTTTTTTTTTGACCTTTGTTAACTTATTAAATATAATGAAATTATATCCCATAGAAACTGGAAATTTTAAACTAGACGGCGGTGCCATGTTTGGCGTTGTCCCTAAATCATTGTGGCAACGCACCAATCCTGCAGATGCCAATAACATGATTTCCATGAGTATGCGAAGTCTTCTTATCGAAGATGGTGACCGACTCATACTTATAGATACAGGAATAGGCAACAAACAATCTGATAAGTTCTTTGGTTACTATCATTTTTATGGTGATTTTTCTTTAGACACCTCATTAGCAAAATACGGTTTTCATAGAGATGACATCACAGATGTTTTCTTAACCCATTTACATTTTGACCATTGCGGAGGAAGTATTCAGTGGAATAAAGATAGAACTGATTACGAACCTGCTTTTAAAAATGCTAAATTTTGGAGCAATGCCAATCATTGGGAATGGGCAACTAAGCCAAACCCCAGAGAAAAAGCATCCTTTTTAAAGGAGAATATAAATCCGATGCAAAGTAGCGGGCAATTAAACTTTGTACAGTTAAAAAGTAATAACTATATAAAAAATAGTGAACTAGGCTTTGATATATTCCTAGCTGACGGTCATACAGATAAACAAATGATTCCGCACATACAATACAAAGGAAAGACGCTTGTTTTTACAGCTGATTTATTACCAACAGCTGGTCATATACCACTTCCGTATGTAATGGGCTACGATACACGACCATTATTAACCATGGATGAAAAAGCTAGCTTTCTTAACAAAGCAGCTGATAATGAGTATGTTTTATTCCTAGAACATGATGCTCAAAATGAACTCTGTACAGTAAAACATACCGAAAAAGGAGTACGTTTAGATAAAACCTTTACCTTTGATGAACTTTTCAAATAAAAACACAAAGTAAATAGATTAATAATAAATAACAATAAACATGAAGATTACGAGATTACTATTCGGAATTAGTTTAGCTATAGCTATTAGTAGCTGTGGAACTACCAAAACTACAACCAGTACTAAAGCAAAAACTGAAACTACAAAGGAAATTGTTAAAAAGTCAAAAGAAACAAGCCTTGTAAAAGCAATAAGTATTTCTACTGATAAAAAACATCATATGTCAGTTGAAGAAATTCAAAAATGGCCACATATGGACATACAGAAAGATTCTGTCCCTGGAATGAGCCTAGCTAGAGCTTATGAATATTTAAAAGACAAAAAAGGAGTTACAGTTATTGTTGGAGTAATTGATTCAGGAATTGATATAGAGCATGAAGATCTAAAAAATGTAATCTGGACCAATAAAGATGAAATTGCAAACAATGGAAAAGATGATGACAACAATGGTTACATTGATGACATTCACGGATGGAATTTCTTAGGTGGAAAAAAAGGAGCTTCAGCACCTGAACAACTAGAAATCACTAGAATGGTGAAAAAAATGCACGACATATACGCTGATGAAAATAAACGAAATGAAATGATTCGTACTGAATCTAAAGGAAAAAACGATGAAAGAGTCAAAGAAAAACTGAATGCTGGCTATAAAAAATATTTAGATCTAAAATCAAAAGTTGATGAAGAAAGGAAAACAGCCAATGACAGAAAAGCACACTATGTTAAAATGTTAGCTTCCATGAAAGCTTTTGACACAAAGTTGAAAAATCTTTTATCAAAAGAAACATACACTAAAGAAGATGTTGAAAAAATTGGATTTAATGATGACGAAGATGCTGATACTGCAAAAAGATTTTTTAAAATTCTCGAATCAGGAAGTACGATAAAAGAAGGTATGGATGGTATACAAGGTGCTATAGATTATTTTGCTAGCAAGGCAGACACCATGTATAATATCGATTTTAAAGGTCGTGTAACTGGTGACAACCCAGATGATATTAAAGACACTAAATATGGTAATAATTTAGTTATTGGTTCAAAAGATGGTGAAATACACGGTACGCATGTATCAGGTATTATCTGTGCAGAAAGAAACAATGGTATAGGTATGAATGGTGTAGCACATAATGTAGCCTTAATGTCTATTAGAGCCGTTCCTGATGGTGACGAATATGATAAAGATGTTGCATTAGCTATTAGATATGCAGTTGATAATGGAGCAAAAGTTATCAATATGAGTTTTGGTAAAAGCTACTCACCGCATCCTCGTTGGGTATATGATGCTATTTCATATGCAGAAAGACACGATGTTTTATTAGTACATGCTGCTGGTAACGATCATAAAAGCATTGACACAGAAAATAATTTCCCTAATGACTCGTATGATAAAATAAAAGAGTTCTCAGATAATGTATTAACTGTTGGTGCTATGACACGTCATTATAATGCAGAAATTTGTTCTTCATTTTCAAATTATGGAAAACTAAATGTAGATATTTTTGCACCAGGTTCTGAGATATACTCAACTTTCCCTAAAGATGAATACCAATCTATTCAAGGTACTTCTATGGCATCTCCACAAGTAGCTGGTGTAGCTGCATTGATTAGATCGTATTTTCCAAGTTTAAGTGCAAGTCAAGTAAAACAAGTAATTATGGAATCGGGTATTGAATTTAATCACGATGTGAAACTACCAGCTGGTAGAGGTGAAAAAGTAAAAATGGTTAATTTCTCTACTTTATCTGTTTCAGGTAAAATATTAAACGCTTACAATGCCATGGTTATGGCTGAAAAAATGGTCAATCAAAAATAATTATAAATTTTATAATATCTTTAAACCTGAGTTCGACCTAAGCTTTGTTTACAGTTTGAACGAATTTTTAATCAATTCGAAGTTATATTTTTGAAGGACTAACTAGTTAATTTGAT
>DQTL01000042.1 GCA_015662775.1 Lutibacter sp. | reverse complement strand
ATAACAGTTTTTACAAAAAAAAAAAAACGATTGAAAAATCAAAAAAAAGTTTTAGCTTTGTCACTGATTAGTAACAACGTAAGAAGTTGTATTTTTTTTAACTTTTTTTTCAAAACGTTAATTTTTTTCAAAACAATATATTCTTTTTTAAAGAGTTAATGAGTAAACTATTAACTACTACATAATGAAATCACTAGTAACTATGGTTCTAATATTAGGACTATCATTAAACAGCTTTTCCCAAGATTGGTTAACTAATTTAGAACAAACCAAAATTAGTGCTTCTAACGAAAACAAAAATATTATTTTAGTGTTTTCTGGTTCTGATTGGTGTGCTCCTTGTATAAAACTAGAAAAGAAAATTTGGGAATCTTCAGAATTCCAAAATGAAGCAAAAAAGCATTGGGTCCTATTAAAAGCTGATTTTCCTAGAAAAAGATCCAATAAACTTTCTAAAGAACAAACCAAAGAGAATGAAAAAATAGCTGAATTATACAACAAAAACGGCTATTTTCCATTGGTCGTTGTTTTAAATCCAAAAGGAGAAATTCTTGGGTCAACGGCATATAAAGAATATTCCCCTAAAGAATACATCAAACTCTTACACTCTTTTGAATAATACTATGCGTATTCTTTTCCTATCTATACTATTTATATCTCAAGTTGTTTTGGGACAACAACAAACCTACCATAAGACTATAAAATTGATGGGAACTCGATTTGAAATTAGTGTAGTTGCAAAAAATGAGACCAAAGGAAACTTATATATTGAAACCGCCATTCATGAAATTGATAGAATAGAAAAACTAATTTCTTCATGGGACTCTAATTCGCAAACTTCACTAATTAATAGAAATGCAGGAATTGAACCAGTAATAATAGATCTTGAATTATTAGAACTTATAGAAAGAAGCATACAAATTTCTAAAATAACCAATGGTGCATTTGACATTACCTATGCCTCAATGGATAGAATTTGGAAATTTGACGGTAGTATGAAAGAAATGCCAACAGAAGAAGCTATTCGTAATTCAGTTTCAAAAATAGGGTATAAAAATATTCTTATTAACCACGATAAAAAAACTGTTTTCCTAAAAAGTAAAGGAATGAAAATAGGTTTTGGAGGAATAGGAAAAGGATACGCTGCTGACAAAGCAAAAGAATTACTGGTGGATATGGGAGTTACTTCTGGAATTATCAACGCATCTGGTGACATGAATGCTTGGGGACATCAAGCAGATGGTACTAATTGGTTAGTTGGCATTACCAATCCGCTAAACACACAAAAAGTATTTAGTTGGTTACCTATTAACAATCAGTCTGTTGTCACTTCTGGTGATTATGAAAAATATGTTGAATTTAATGGAAAACGATATGCTCATATCATTAATCCAAGAACGGGTTATCCAACCACAGGTATTAAAAGTGTAACAATTTTTGCGTCAAAAGCAGAATTGGCAGATGCTTTGGCAACATCAGTTTTTGTTATGGGTCTAGATAACGGATTAGATTTTATCAATCAAATAAAAGGAATTGAGGCTATTATCGTTGATGATGCTAATAATTTTCACAAAACTAAAAATATTCAATTTAAAACAGAAAAATAATGAAAAAAATAATCGCTCTAATTGTATTGTTAGTCTTATTAAGTTCCTGTACAGTTGTTAAAGAATATCAAAAAGTATACATCAATGATCCTGACATGAAACTATCTAGTAAGAAAACACAAAGGTTTGAAACGAATTTTCAAGTTTATAGAGAAGCTGCTGCGGGTGCAAATGGTGGAAAAAGTGGCGGTGGATGTGGTTGTAATTAGATGTTAGATGAAAATTATAAAACAAAACAATGAGCAAAATAATAACAATAATTAGTTTCTTTTTTACTATAGGTTTCTTTGCACAGGAAACACCAGAGTTTAAAAAAAGAGTTTTAGAAAAAACAGAAATTGATTTATTAATGAGCTATTACGCTCAAGATGGAGCTAATTCTTCTGTTGGCGGTGGTATTGGTACTGAAGAATTAACGGATATTACGCCAACTCTTGTAGTCACAATTCCATTAAATGCTGATGATGTATTAACTCTTGATGCTGGTCTTTCTGCCTATACATCTGCTTCTTCTAGTAATATAAATCCTTTTTCTTCTGGTGCCTCAACAGATTTTGATGATGATGATGATGATGATGACGATAAAAAGAAAAACCCAAACAGCACTACTGGAACACCTTGGTTAGCATCTAGTGGTGCTTCCAAAAAAGATGTTTTGAAATCTGTTCTCTTATCTTATGCTCATTCTAATGATTCCAGGAATGGTATATGGAACGCACATGCTTCTTTTAGTACCGAATATGATTATACATCTCTAGGTTTTGGAGGAGGCTACACCAAACTATTCAATCAAAAAAATACAGAAATTGGACTAAAAGCTAATGTTTACCTAGATCAATGGAGACCTATTTATCCTACAGAATTAAAAACTTTTGAAGAGGTCAATGGTGATCTTAACGCTGGTTTTTTTCAAAAAACTGATATTTGGTCAGCTGGTTCTAATACTTACAATCCAAATAAATTTTCTAGTATCTCTGACAAAGGGAGAAATTCCTATTCTGTATCCTTTAGCTTTTCGCAAATCTTATCAAAAAAATTACAAACTTCCTTATTTTTTGATATTGTAAAACAAGAAGGTTTGTTATCTACTCCTTATCATCGTATCTATTTTAAAGATGCCGAAAAGTTTTATATTGGAAACTCTGATAGTATTTTTGACCCAAACCAAGCCTATGATGATTCCAGTAATACTGACTTTTTTATGCTTGCAGATGATATTGAACGTATGCCTAATAATCGATTAAAATTACCTGTAGGAGTACGATTACACTATTATATCAACGAATTTTTAACACTTCGTAACTACTATCGTTTTTATTGGGATGATTGGGGTGTTTTAGCACATACCTACTCTATTGAGATGCCTATTAAATTAGGAAAAGGTTTTACTGCCTACCCAAGCTATAGATTCTACACTCAAAATCAAGCTGATTATTTTGCTCCATTTAATGAACATTTATCTACAGAAACCTATTATACCTCAGATTATGATTTGTCAACTTTTTCTTCTAATCAATTTGGTTTAGGAATTAAATATGCAGATATTCTTACTAAAAGAAAATTGTGGAAATTTGGTTTTAAATCGGTTAACCTTAACTACAATCATTATGAAAGAACAACTGGATTGAACGCCGATATTATTTCTCTAGGTTTTCAAATAGTCATGGATTCATTCTAATTTAAAACTACAAATACTGGGTTGGTTTTAGCATGAGTTTATTTTGTATTTTTGATTTTATAAAAATATTATTAATTGTCTGAAATAAATATACATCCTAAATTTACACTACAAGGAATATCGTTTCATGATAAAGCAAGTTTTTTAACCTTAATTCAAACTCGTTTTTCTGATAGTTATTCATTTTTAAAAGACTTATTAGATGAGTCTGCAACTATATCTGTTCATACTTCAGGTTCTACTGGTGCTCCTAAAGATATTAGTATTTCTAAAAAAGCCATGCTAAATTCTGCTAAAGCAACTGGTCTTTTTTTTAATTTACCAGCAAAAACCAAAGCTTTACATTGTTTATCTACAGAATATATCGCTGGGAAAATGATGTGGGTACGAGCCATCTATTTAGGTTGGGAATTAGCCGTCGTACAACCAAACTCAAACCCATTAAAAGAAAATGTATTATCATTTGATTTTGCTGCTATGGTACCACTTCAAGCACAAAATTCACTCCATGATTTAAACAGAATTGATAAACTTATCATTGGTGGTGGTTCTATTTCTTTTTCATTAGAAAAGGAATTAGTAAAACTCAAAACAACCGTTTTTCAGACTTATGGTATGACGGAAACCATAACACATGTTGCTGTCAAAAAAATTTCTAATAATAGGGAAAATCTTTACAAAAGCTTACCTAATGTAAAACTAAGCCTAGATGATAGAGCTTGTCTAATAATTGATGCACCAAATGTTTCAGATAAGATTGTTATTACCAATGATTTAGTAAAGCTTCATTCCAATACTCAATTTGAATGGCTTGGAAGAATAGACAATGTCATAAACAGCGGTGGAATCAAATTTTTTCCTGAACAAATTGAAAAGAAATTAGCTCCTTTTATAATTAACCCTTTTATTATTACTTCATTACCTGACACTATTTTAGGAGAAAAATTAATTTTACTTATTGAAACGAGTACAAAAGACATTGAATTAAACAGTCCTTTCTTTACCAAAGTTCTGAGTAAATATGAAATTCCCAAAGCCATCTATTATATAAATGAATTTGTATACACATCTAATTCTAAAATAAAGAGAACTGATACATTACAATTAATTCATAAATAATATTTATACTGAAATAAACTTATAAGATTGAAATTATTATTTCTAATTGGTCATTTAGCTACTTTTGTAGTATAAATAAATAATAACAATTAAATAATAATATCATGAAAAATAACATAGGATTAGACGTTACAAAATCAAATGAACTAGTAGAAAAATTAAACAACTTACTAGCAAACTATCAAGTTTTTTATCAAAATCTAAGAGGTTTCCATTGGAATATTAAAGGAAAGAATTTCTTTGAATTACATTTAAAATTTGAAGAATACTACGAAGATGCCGTTATTAAAATAGATGAAATTGCCGAAAGAATTTTGACCTTACAAGGTGTTCCTTTTCATACATTTAATGATTATTTAGACAATGCAGAAATAAAACCAGTTAAAAAAGATCGTGTTGGTAGTGAGAGTGTTGCAATTGTCATTGAAAATTTTTCCTATTTAATAGGTAAAGAACGTGCTATATTAACTTTAGCATCAGAAGCTGATGATGAAGGTACAGCAAGTCAAATGAGTGACTATATTACGGAAACTGAAAAAACACTATGGATGTTAAATTCATATTTAGGATAAAAACACAAGCCTTTCAATAAAAAAGTTCCAAGCTATAAAAACTTGGAACTTTTTGTGTTTTTCAGAAGATCATTAATCCATATAATCTTCAATAGGATTACAACTACAGACCAAATGTCTGTCGCCATAGGCTTCATTTACACGACGTACAAAGGGCCAAAACTTATT
>DQTL01000052.1 GCA_015662775.1 Lutibacter sp. | reverse complement strand
TTATCAAATTAACTAGTTAGTCCTTCAAAAATATAACTTCGAATTGATTAAAAATTCGTTCAAACTGTAAACAAAACTTAGGTCGAACTCAGGTTATTACAAAGCCAAACTGCACTTCGACTATGCTCAGTACAAGTCTGCTATAATTGAGAATGCCTGCCTTGGTCGGCAGGCAGGCTCGAAATTTGTTTATCTCAAAATTGAGTAACAATTAGCTCACTAATTTTTTATTTATTTTATTGAGTTCCCCACAAAATAGTGGGGCAGGCTGTGATTGCTTTACAGTTCTACCTGCCTGCCAACAGGCAGGTTGGTATTTTGACTTTTCATTACGAAAACCCATTAATAATGCGGGTTAGTTATGTTCATAAATTTGAGATTTTAAAAAATCATTTTCAATTTCCAACCTGCCTTTTCACCAAAATTTATAGCACTAAACTCAGCTACTCGTTTTTGCCAAAATATTCTTTACCAACAAATCTACCGAAGAGGTTTGTGTAGAAATCACTTTGGTATTAGAGTGTTGCCATTGTTTTAACACGTCCTCTAAAATACGTTTTCTAACGACCCAAATCATGTTTAAGTTAGGATATTCCAATGCATTTTCAATGGCTTCAAACCAACCTTCTCCTTTGAGTTCCATATAACCAATTTCGTCAATAACCAGAAGATCTGTTGTTTCTAAGTTAGAAGTCAAGGCGTTTTTTCCAAATTCTAAACCTTTTTTTGAAAAATAAAACCTACCTATTTTTTGATTGTTTTCTACATGTTTTTGACTGCATAAAAATTCATTTTTTCCATTGGCAACATTCTCAATATCAAAACCGTATCTTTCACCATCTTTATCAATACCGTGTGCAATTAATCCACCAATTTTTAAAGAAGCATCTTGTTTTTTTAGTTCCTTGATAATTTTCTTTAGATAAGTAGTTTTACCACTTCTTGTTTCGCCAGAAATAATATAAATGACATTATTATGATACAGATGTTCATGAAATTCTTGGAATAAAACTTCTGAGAGTCCTACAGAATTCTTCAGTACTTTAAACGGATTTAAAAAGGACTTTTTTTCAACTGCTAAATTCTTTAGTATAAATGGAACAGCAGAAGTTGCCAAGCCCATAATAGCATAGAGTTGCGAATAGCCTTTTTTGTATAACAAGGATTTGACTAATGGATTTTTAAGTTCTACGCTAATGGCAGCCAATGCAGAAATAACAATAATAGCTCGTAATATCATTTTAACACCTACAATAAGTCCTTTTGTTTTATCATCCCAAAGCAATACAGCTAATACTAAAATAACCACTAATTGAACCCAAAATAGCGGTTTTGCTAGGCGTCTCATGGATTTGCCATATCTCTTGATTACCAATACAAGATAAACCAATAGAAACGGTACAACATATTGTATTGGGTAAAACTCTAATGCAAACAAAGAGATGATAAGTGTTGCAACATGAAATAGAATAAAATAAGTTTTATACTTAAACCCTTGAATATTAAATAGAGTGTTTTTTACTTCCCATTTTTCTTTTACTACTACGGTATTAAAATCTGATTGTAAAATAGATTTTCCAATATTCATCCCCAATAATGCAGATAATATACCAAATGCTGTATAACTAATAAGAACGACGATTACAAGTTGGTTTAAAGGTAAATCAATATGTGTGGTCTTTAATAATACAAAATATAAATTTTCTAAGATGGTTACAATATCAAACCCGTAGATTAGTATAATACTTACTATTTTATGTATAATCGCAGAAAACATAACCAAAACACCTACTATACTGTAAGACAATAAGTTTCTCCTTAATAAATTGATTGTATATTGAAAAATAACTGCTTCTAAAAGAATACCTATTAATGGACCTAATATTATAGAAGTAGGCATTAACGAACGCATCAAAGCGGCAATTAATCCAGCTTTTATATATAGGGAAGTTCCTTGCCATTTATAAGAAAAAGCAATTAATAAAACGACTGAAAAGAAACTTAAAAAAGTTCCTGCAAAAGGAATTCTCAGACTGTGAAAAAAGCTTCCGAAAACTATTTCAAAAGAAGCCCAAACGCTTCCAATTACGGCGGCTTTTAACCAACTATCTTGTTGCTTTTGCATTACTTTTTGTTTTGATTATTTAATTTTTTTAAATCAGCTTGTGTATTGATATTGACAAATTGATCTTTAAATTTTTCTACATTAATTATTTGAATACTTGCCTTTTCCAATAAATTAGAAAGTTTATAATCTTCTTTATTAATTTGATCTTTAAGTAAAGGTAAAATACTTTTATCAAATATGCCAACCAACATTTGCAAACCATCATCTGTTTTACAGATGCTTATTTGTTTTTTCTTATCATAATTAGCTAATAAATACTGTATTACATCTTTTGTAAGCAAAGGAGTATCAACAGGAATTAGTAATACTTTTTGAGTAGGAATAACTTTTAAGATGGAATAGAGTCCTGCAATAGGTCCAATATTCTTATAAAAATCTTTAACAATTGGGATATCAATGTTTGAAAAGTTCGTATTAGAACTTATAAATATTTCATCTGAAAAATGAGAAATCAATGTGACAGCTTTTTGTAAAAAGGTCTCTTGGTTTAATTTGATTGTAGCTTTATCGACTCCCATTCTGGTACTTTTTCCTCCAGCAATAATAGCACCTGATATTGATTTCATTTAGTCGTGTTTTTAGCCTTCAAAACTACTGATAATTATTCAATATAAATTCCAAATAATAAATCATAACAGGGTAAGCTCACACTTTTCTAAACTAATTAAAAATATTCTCGCAAAGTCGCTAAGACGCAAAGGTTGTAAACCTGAGTTCGACTTAAGCTTTGTTTACAGTTTGAACGAATTTTTAATCAATACTAAACTACCCAGAGGCAGAGCTATCTGAGTTTTGAGTTGAAAAGATTTTTAATTTCAACTTAGCGTGTCTGGGAACCTGTCTGCTGGCAGGCAGGTTAAACCCTTTTGGGCTATCGCCCCGCGATTAAAAACTAACTCTAAAAAATACATTAGGGTTTAATTGAAGGGACTTTCTATCAATCACATCAAGGCTGTTATTCTCTTCATTTATAGTATATTCTCTATTGAGTATATTTTTACGATTATACAGATTATAAATTGAGAAACCTAATTTGCCTTTTACTTTATTTGATTTCGAAATTGGAAAATTCCAAATAGAAGACACATCTAATCTATGATAATTAGGTAAGCGACTGCCATTTAGCTTATTGTAAGCTAGTTGAATAACTTTATTATCATGTATGCTCACTTGGGTATACGGTTTACCCGAATGCCAGTACCAACCCAATGCGTATTGCCAGTTTTTATGTTTGTAAGACATGGCGGTATTCAAAATATGTTTAATCTCTGCATTTACCGGAAACAAATTGCCATTATTTAAATTTTCAAATTTATTCATAGTAGAATTAAATGAATAAGTCATCCATGTTTTAAGTTTTGAAAAATCTTTTTTCATATAAAAATCTAACCCATAGGCTTTACTTTCTCCTATATGAAAATTAGGATCTAAATTATTTAAAAATCCAAAAGTTAAGGTCGTTAATCCTTTTGTTGTTTTAAAATATGCATCTATATCTAGCGTCCATTTGTTCTTAGAAAAAGACAAACCTGTTGTAATCTGTTTGGCATTTAACAATGGAAATCTGTCAGAATCTGAAATTCTCCATAATTGATTTTCAAGACCTAAATCGTTTACAATTGTTTCTTGTATTTGGCTGATAGTCTGGTTTTTTACTTCACCGGTAATATTAGCATTTAATTGAGGATTGATTTGATAGTTTAAAACAAATCGAGGTTCGAATACCAATTTATCCAAACTTGTAATATAGCTTAATCTAGCTCCTGCATTTAACGCAATAATTTTATTTTTATGATACTTTAAAGAACTATAAATAGAATGTGTTTGAATAAAACTAGCTTTACTGTCATAGACGATACTCAAGGCAGGTGTTTTGGAAACAAAAGCATGGCTAACATCCTGTGCTACATACTGATACCCAGTATTTAAAAGTGTATTCTTATTTATATGGTAATCAATATGAAACGAAACTCCTGAGTCTAAAACTTTATTCCTTTTTGTAAAAGTTTCGGTATCATTTAATTCATAAATTTTTACAAAATCGTAATCAAAAATATAATCTGAATAAAATGCTTTGGCAGTAGTTACAAATTTGTTACTCCATTTTGTAGCCCATTTTATGCTGTAGCCTTCGTTTGATAGGGTCATCATATCATTAAAAAGCACATCGTTATTTTCATTTGCATACAAGTTATCTAATTTATTATCTATAAAAATACTACTTATGGTTATTGCTGTTTTATTGGTGACTTGATACTGTAGCTTTGCATTATAATCTCTAAAATAAAAAATATTCTCATCTTTTTTTGCAGCAGCAATCTTTGTATTTTGAAATACTTTTTGAAAAAGATTAGCATACGTAAAGCTTTCCAATAAATCTGTAAAAGATCGACGTCCTGAAACTTGGAGTTTTAGTTTTTTCTTAATAATAGGAATAGAAATGTTTGCATCTAAATTTAGCATATTTACACCAGCAGAAACTTCTGTTTTATTTGGAATTTTATCACTGGTTTCAATAGCAATAACACTTGCTATTCGCCCACCGTAAATAGGATCAGTCCCTTTATTGTAAAAACGTATGCTTTGGTCAACATTACTATTAAAACCCGAAATCATTCCAAACAAATGCCCGCTGTGGTAGATTTGTATTCCGTTCCAAAGTAATAGGTTTTGATCAGGAGTACCACCTCTTACATGAAGACCTGTTACTGTTTCATTAGGACTCACTACACCTGGTAATTGTTGTAAAGTTTGTAATACATCGGGTTCTGTTAAACCTGGTAGAATACTTAGCTCTTGTGGCACTATGGTAAACGAATTATCTTTATTTTTACTTATTCCTTTTGTTAGATAAGCATGTATAACCACATCACTTAAAAGTTGATTATCATTAAACAATTCTTGGTTTTCATCTTTTTCATAAACGGCAAAATACCGAGCATCTATACGTTCAAAAGTCAAACTAGTGCTTGTTGAAATTATTTCTATTAGCTTTGTTAGCGTAAATGTATCTTTTTCTATACTAATTTTTTTATCCGCTACAACCTTATCGATATATGAAAATTTAACTTCAAAGGCTTGTTCGATATCAGAAAGTACTTTTTTAAGTTTTTGATTTTTATATTCAAAAGATTTTAAGTTTACTTGCTGTGTATAGCTTAGCAACGAGGTAAAAAGAAACAATATACACAGTAATTTCTTCATCTACACAACAGATTAGTACAGCAGGTCGTTAGAAACTTCCCAACAGAATTCTTATGAAAATAAAAAAATGATTTGTTCATCCTTATTTTTACCTTTTTTTAAAAGATGCGTAAAGGTAATTTTTTATTAAGAAATTGAACAAAAAAAAGTCATAAAAAAATGAAAAATATATACTTGAACTCCTCTAAACTTTTTATATATTTGCAACCGAAAAAATGGCGAGGTAGCTCAGTCGGTTAGAGCGTCGGATTCATAACCCGGAGGTCACGAGTTCAATTCTCGTTCTCGCTACAAAAAAGACTTCTTTTAATTGAGAGGTCTTTTTTTATTCTATCAATAATCGTTTAATCATTTTGCTTTGATCTTCTGCAATTATGGAAACAAGATAGACTCCTTTTGTGTAGTTTGATACATCTATTGATAAAGGACATTTTGCATAAGTTAAATCAATACTTTCAATTATTTTACCTTCAATTGTATAAATGATTGCTTTTTGTAATTTAATAACCTGAGTAGGAAAAGTATCTTCAATAGTAAGTGACCAATCACCTAGCAAACTCTCACCATCAAATGCTGAAAGCATATTTTCAGGGCTATAATTACCATAAGCAGGACATTCATCAATAACTGGGCTACTAGCCTCATCATCAAGGGTTACATTAATATTTTCTTCAACACAACCATATGAGCCACTACCAATCATCTGAAATAAAACACAGAAGTACCTTCAGGTGATGTCAATGTAGCTGCAACATCGCCAGAATAACTATGTGAAATGTCTAATTCTATAATAATATCACTAACTGTAAAGTTGTCAATTATATTTATAACACTTGTAATTATTGGAACTCCATCACCAAAAAATAAATTAGGACTGTTAGAAACTGAACCAGTATCATACAATATTGAATAAGGACCACAAACTAAAACAGGTACTTCTGTATCCTGAACTGTAACCGTAAACTGACAAGTTACTGTATTGGCATCACTATCTGTTACAGAGAACTCAATACTGTTTTCTCCGACTGGAAAATCACTTCCACTTGTAAGACCGAGTGTTTGGCTTGTCGTCAAATCACCATCTTCAACATCGGTTGCTGTGGCAGGATTAAAAGTCACTACAGCAGAGCAGTTTCCTGTATCGTTTGAAACGACGATTTCAGCTGGACAAAAGATTTCTGGTATGGTTTGGGCTTGAGTTTTCCAAAGAAAAGAAGTCGAAAATAGGATGAGTAAAAGTAGGGTAGAGTTTTTCATAATGAGCAATTTGGAAGCTAGATTACGATACTAAAAACTAACTAGCTGAAAAACAATGATTTTTATCACATTTTATTACAAATTGATTTTCCATAAAAAAATACTGTTTAAATTCTTATTTATTATTAAAAATATTTCTATATTGGCGAACAATTAGCACATATTAAAAATGTCAGATAAAGTAAAATTCGAAATAGAATTCCCAATTCAAGCATCACCTCACATGTTGTATCAATATTTTTCACAAGCTTCTAGCTTAGATGAATGGTTTGCCGATAATGTAAATTCAAGAGGTGAGTTATATACTTTTATATGGGGTGATTCAGAAGAACAAGCCAAACTAATAAAATACGAAACTGAAGAATTCATGCGGTATCAATGGTTAGAAGACGAAGGAGATGATGTTTATTTTGAATTTAAAATTCAAGTAGATGATTTAACTCAAGATGTTTCTTTAATCATCACAGATTTTGCAGAAGAAGATGAAATTGAAGACACTAAACTTTTTTGGGAAAATCAAATTAGTGATTTAAAACAAACCATAGGAGCATAAAACCTAAGAAAAACGAACACAAGCCTTGTTAATTACAAGGCTTTTTTTACACAAAATGTTTATTAGTATGATTTCAATTAATGGTCTGATTCAAGAAGAAAGCCAAATATCCATCGAAAATAATCGAGGTTTTCTGTTTGGGGATGCACTTTTTGATACGCTAATCTACAGGAACAATAAATTTGTTTTTTTGGAAGCCCATTATTTTAGACTCCTAGCGAGCATGCGTCAATTACGTATGGATATTCCCACTTTTTTTACACAAGATTATTGGGAAGAACAGGTATTTAAAACTATAAAAGCTAATTCATTACAAGACAGCCGTATTAGAACAAGCGTCTACAGAGCTAGTAAAGGGCTTTATACTCCTTCAACTAATAAAGTACACTTTGTTATACAGGTTACTCCATTGATTGACAGTTCAAAATCTATCTATAAATTGGGTATTTACAAAGAGAATTTTGTAAACACTTCACCTATTTCAAACCTAAAAACGACAAATAGAATCACCAATGTATTAGCATCAATATTTGCTAATGAAAACGAATTTGACAATTGTCTTCTACTCAATCACAAAAAACAGATAGCTGAGGTAAACAATGCAAATATCTTCTTAGTAATAAAAAACAAAATAATCACTCCACTATTATCAGAAGGTTGTATAAATGGTATTGTACGTTTGAAGTTGATTGAATTATTAAAAAAAGAGCCTAATTTTGAAATCATAGAAACAACCATCAATCCATTTGATTTACTAAAAGCAGATGAAGTATTTATCAGTAATTCTGTAGTAGGAATACAAGCAATTACGCATTTTAAAAAGAAAATCTACACTACGGAAGTTTCTGATAAATTAAAAAGAAAACTAGCCGAACTAATAGAAAAGGAATAAGATTGAAATTTAGTTTAAATTAGGATCTTCGGGTGAATTTGCCCAAAGTTTGTAGTTACCACCCATTTCTAATAATCTTTCTTTCCATCCGTTGGCATTATTGATTGCAAACAAATTTGGATAAGTATTCTGAGATAAAGACCAAGTCTTTTCTTTAATTTCTACATCTAACTGATCTATTGACCAACCCGAATAACCTAAGAAGAAACGTATTTCATCTTTTTGAATTAATCCTTGCTCAATATAGGTTTTAACAGCATCGTAATTTCCTCCCCAATATATCCCTTTTGAAACTTCAATACTATCAGGTATTAAATGTGGTAATTTATGGATAAAATAAAGATTTTCATTTTCAACAGGACCACCAATATATACACGGAAGTCACAATCAATTTCAAATACTAAATCTTTGAGGACATACTTGCTTGGCTTATTTAAAATAAACCCAACAGAACCATGGTCATTGTGTTCTGTTAAAAAAATAATAGCTCTATTAAAAGAAGAATCCGTTAAAGTAGACGGTTCTGCTATTAATAAATTACCTTTTTGTATCGTTTGTGAAATCATATCTATTTTGAGAGCTGTGTTTCAAAAGTCAAAAATAACATCATTTTTATAATTAACAAACTAATTACCAAGTATTTTAAAAAAAAAGCCCTTTAACTTTCGCTAAAGGGCTTTTAATTTTGTTTATTTTGATACTAGTTTACAGCAGCATCAAATTTAGATCCTGCTTTAAAACGTACTACGTTTTTAGCTTTAATTTGGATCGCTTCTCCAGTTTGTGGATTACGACCTGTTCTTGCTTTTCTCTTAGAGATAGACCAAGTTCCCCATCCTACTAACGCAACTTTATTTCCTTTTTTCAAAGACTTAGTTACATTATTAGTTAAAGATTCTAAAGCAGCTTTTGCTGCAGCTTTTGAAATACCTGCATCAGCAGCCATTACATCAATTAATTCTGATTTGTTCATAATTATTTGTTTTAATTAATTAATTAAATATAACGCAAAGATAGATAATACAAGGGTTCGTGCAAACAAATCAATAAATAACCCCCTAAATTGTTAATAAGTAGGCTAAATTGTTAATAAGAATGTTGAAAAACGTTAAATTTTTTAACAAAAAATCCAACAATCCCTTATATAATCAATGACTAAAGCATCTGTGCACCTTCTGAAAATTGAAAACCATTTAGCAAACTTTTAGTATCCATTCTTCGTTTTCCTGATAGTTGCAATTCTTCAATAATTAAAAAACCATCTTTTACAGCAATTTTTAATGTTTTATTAGTTGCGTGAATACTTCCAATTTTAAATTGATGTTGGGTATATTCTGGTATTGTGTGATAAAATTTTATAGTTTGTTCATCTCCATTCATTTCAAACTTACTCCATGCTACTGGAAAAGGGCTTAATCCCCTAATTTTATTATATATTTTTTTTAAAGGTTGGTTCCAATCTATTCTAGTATTCTCTTTAAATAACTTAGGGGCTTTTATTTTAGCAATTTCTGGTTGTTTTTTAGTCTTATAATTAGCTGTTGCTATTAGATTTACTGTTTCAAGTACAAGTTCACCACCTTTTTCCATCAATTTATCATGTAAAGAACCCGCTGATTCACAGGAAGCAATAGTTACTTTTTTTTGCAATATTAGCTCTCCAGTATCAATCTTTTCATCGATAAAAAAGGTTGTCACTCCTGTTTCTGTTTCACCATTTATTATTGCCCAGTTTATAGGTGCCGCTCCTCTGTATGCTGGCAACAGCGACGCATGCAAATTAAAAGTGCCTAATTTGGGTATTTTCCAAACTACTTTGGGTAACATTCTAAAAGCGACTACGATAAACAAATCTGCTTTTAGGATTTCTAAACGCTGTAAAAAGTCATCATCTTGTAATTTTATGGGTTGTAAAATAGGAAGTTTGTTTTCTAAAGCGTAATTCTTTACCGCAGAAGCTCTGAGTTTCTTTCCACGTCCTGCTGGTTTATCTGCGACTGTCACAACGCCAACTACATGATAGCTTTCACTCACTAATTTATCTAAAACCCCAACTGCAAAATCAGGTGTTCCCATAAAAACGATTCGTAATGATTTAGATTTCATTTGTCTAATTCTTTATTTAGTTAGTTAGGTTTCTGGTTGTATTTTTAATTAACTAATTGGCTAATTAGCTAATTGCAAACAATATTTATTTTGCGAATTTAATACAATTGCATTTGTATCCAATAAAAAACAAAGTACTTTGATTACGTCTTTACTTTCTTGATTTAATATGCCTATAATTTGTTTAGAGGAAAGTTCGTTCTTATGTAATAGGCTTATAATATTACTTTGTAGTTGACCTTTATCTTCTTTTACATTTTTCTTTTTACAAACATCACAAATACCACAATCCTCTTTTAGGTTTTCATCAAAATAACGACTTAAAACTCGATTTCTACAAATGCTAATATTTTCTATATATGAAATAACTTTTTCATATTTATCTTTTTTATTCTTCTCTTGTTTTTGAATACTTGTTACGATACTATTAATGGTGTAGTTGTCTTCTCTTGGTTTAAGAAATAATAATTTAGAGTCATTTTTATTGGCTTGATAACTCACAATTCCATCTTTATCCATCTCTGACAAGTCATTTTCAAGTTTAGGTATAGAAATACCTAACTTTTTTGACAAGTTAAACGTATTTATAGTTTGAAACGATTGGTAAATTCCGTCATAAGTTCGTAATAGAAGTCTTAAAATTCTTTCTTTTTTTGAGTTTCTTTTATAATACTCAAATAGTTGCTCGTTGTTAGCTGTAAACACTAATTCTGAAATTGATTTTCCCATTTTAGAAACTTTCAAAATTCCTTCTCTTTCTAATAAATCTAATCCATTATAGGTTTTTAGCATGTGTAATCCGTAATGCTGATAAAAACTAGAAAAATTAAATGGAAAAGCTTGTTTGGGTAAATCTCCATAAGTTATTTGAAAATATTGATTGAGCTTTACATACAAATCTTTAATAAAAGCTATGCTGGGAATTCCTTTTGAAAAATAGGATTGTAAATGTTTCGTCATTGCTAAATCAGCAATAATAACTGCAGAAGATTTTTTTCCATCTCTACCTGCTCTACCAGCTTCTTGTATATAGTTTTCGATGCTATACGGAACACTAGTATGTACTACCATACGCACATTGCTTTTATCTATTCCCATACCAAAAGCATTTGTTGCCACCATAACTTGACTTTGCTCATTAAACCAATGGTTTGATGCAATTTCTTTTACTTCTTTAGAAAGTCCTGCATGATAAAACACAGATTTGATTCCTTTGTTATTTAGGTATTCACTGGTTCTTTGACATTTTATTCTGCTGCCAGCATATACAATAACGGGTTCTTGAATTGGTTTTATTAGATAATAAAGGCTTTCTAGATTATCTGCAGAATCTACCACTCGTAGGTGTAAATTCTTTCGAATTATAGATTTTTTATAAAAAACAGGATTTTCTAATTCTAAAAAGGCAGCAATATCTTGGACAACTTCTTTAGTTGCTGTAGCTGTTAAAGCAATGATATTAACGCTTGGGTGCAATTCCCTAAGTATTTTTAATTGCAGATAGGAAGGTCTAAAATCATGTCCCCATTCCGAAATACAATGAGCTTCATCAATAGCGATAAGATTAATTGGCAATTGTTTAATTTTCTCTTGTATAAAGGCACTTTGTACACGCTCTGGAGAAAGATATAAAAATCGAATACCACCAAATTGAAGGTTATCAAAAACACGAGTTATTTCATCTTTTGAAATTGCTCCCATCAAGGCTATTGCTTTAATTCCTCTTTTTTGGAGATTTTCTACTTGATCTTGCATCAAAGCAATAAGTGGTGAGATAACCAAACAAACACCAGAATCTTGCATTAAGGTTGGCACTTGAAAACATACTGACTTACCCGATCCCGTTGGCAAAAGTGCCACCACATCCTTTTTTTTGATAACACTTTGTATAATTGCCTCTTGAGGTTCTCTAAATTGAGAATAACCCCAAAACTCTTTTAATATGTTTGCTGCTGCTATCATTTTTGTAATAATACAAAACCTAACAAACTAGTATCTGTTAGGTTTTAATAATATTTTGTAACTTTAAAAATACAATTCTTTTAGGACAATGTATTAATTACATTGAGAATATAATCAGTACGGTCATCTACGGTACCTGTTGGGACTTGTATTACATTATAATTAAGTGCTTTGTATGTGTTTAAGAGATGGTTGTGAATAGCTAGGGCTTGTTCAAAATTTTCATATCTTTCATTATCCTGCACATAAATATCTTCCCACGGAGGCATTAAAAAGACAAAATCGTACCTGTTTTCTCTACTTGTTTTTATATAGCTATCAGGAAACTCCATACTAATATAGTTTAGGTACCCATGTACATCTGGAATACCTCTATCAAAAAACACCATTTCTTTAGCCATCTTTGTTGCCTTTTGATATTGTTCAGTTCTTCCTTTTAACAACATATCACTAAAAAGCAAAGGTTCGGTTAAGAAAAGTTGATCTGTACCGTTTTTTTGAGCTTCTAATGTTACGTCTCTTGATATTTCGTGCATACAGAAATAGTTTCGTTTTTCTAATTCGTGTATAACGGTTGATTTACCTGTTCCTGGTGCACCTGTTAAGACTATTTTTTTTTGATTGTTATTCATTGTATCAATATTATCCTAACAAGTCTCCAATTGCCTTAGCATAAGAGACCTGTTAGGTATAGTTTACTCTTATTTTATTCAAACCTAACAGGATAAACAACGCACCTGTTAGGATATATAGTTTCTTAAACCAAAAATAGCACTTCCCACACGTATCATGGTGCTTCCTTGTTCTATTGCCAGTTTATAATCTGCACTCATTCCCATGGATAAAGTTGACAGTTGAAAGTTTGTAAAGTTAAAAGTTTTTAGTGTTTTAAAGTGTTTCGAAAGCAAACTAAATTCATTTATCACTTGTTCTTTATCACTAGTAAAACTAGCCATACCCATTAAACCAACAATTTTAATATTTTGTAGCTCGAGTAATTCGTCGCTATTTAACAAAGCTTTAATTTCAGAAAAAGGCATACCAAATTTTGTTTCCTCTACCGCAATTCTTGCTTGTAGTAAGCAGTTGATAACTCTATCGTGCTTTTTAGCTTGTTTGTTTATTTCCTTTAGTAGTTTTAAACTATCAACCCCATGAATAAGATGCACAAAACTAGCCATATACTTCACCTTGTTGGTTTGCACATGACCAATCATGTGCCAACGAATATCTTTTGGCAAGTCTTCGTGCTTGCTTGCCATTTCTTGGATTTTGTTTTCACCAAAATCTCTTTGACCCGCATCATAGGCTTCTTGAATTGCCGAAATAGGCTTTGTTTTGGAAACAGCAACTAAGCTAACATGTGTTGGTATGTTTTCTTTTAGCTTTTGTAAGTTTTGTTTTATCATGGTTTACACCAATTAATCTAATTTATGAATCACCAATCCCGAACGTAACTTAGGTTCAAACCAAGTTACTTTGGGTGGCATAATATTACCTGTATCGGCAATATGCATTAATTGTTTCATGCTTACTGGGTTTAGTGCAAAAGCAACTGCCATTTCGCCATTATCCACACGTTTTTGTAATTCTCCTAAACCTCTGATACCACCAACAAACTCAATTCGAGTACTTGTTCTTAAATTCATAATATTTAAAACTGGCTCTAAAACAGTTTTAGATAATACACTAACATCTAGGCTGTTAATTGGATCATTGTCGTCATAAGTTCCTTCTTTAGCGGTTAAACCATACCATTTACCAGCTAGGTACATAGAAAAATCATGTAGTTTAGATGGTTTTACAATTTCTTTGCTTTCGGCAGTAATGCTAAAATTCTCCTTTACTTTGTTGACAAACTCTTCATCAGTTAATCCGTTTAAATCTTTTACTACACGATTGTAATCAATGATTTGTAATTGATTATCTGGAAAATGAACCGCCATAAAATAATTATAAGACTCATTTCCTGTATGATTCGGATTGGCTTTTGTACGGTCTGCTCCTATTCCTGCGGCTGCTGCTGTTCTGTGATGTCCATCTGCTACATAGGTATAAGGGACTTTGTTTTCAAATAAAGATTCTAATGCTTTATTCGTTTCAGCACTTTCAATGACCCAAAAATGATGTCCGAATCCATCTTCAGAGGTAAAATCGTATTCTGCTGCTTTGTTTGTGACAATATCACTCACTATCGCATCTATCTCGGGAACGGCTCTATATGTAAAAAAAACAGGTTCTATATTCGCATCTAGATAGTTTGTTAAGACTTTTCTATCTTCTTCTTTATCTGGTCTTGTTAATTCGTGTTTTTTAATGATTCCATTTTCATAATCGGCACAAGCTGCTACACCTACAATACCATATTGGGTTTTGCCATTCATGGTTTGAGCATAGATATAGTATTTAGCTACTTCATCTTCTTTTAAATAGCCTTTATTTTGGAAATCATTGAAATTTGCAACAGCCCGATTATACACTTCGGCACTATGAGAATCTACTGATTTATCAAAACATATTTCTGCACGTGTAATGTGAAGTAATGATTCTGGTTTTCCTTCAGCCATTTCTTTGGCTTCTTCTGAATTCATTACATCATAAGGTAAACAAGCTAGCGTTTTAGCTAGTTCTTGAGGAGGACGAAGTCCTTTAAAGGGTTTGATTATGGCCATATTTATTGTTTATTTAGTAAAGACATTGAAGAAACGTCATTATGTTATTATTTTTGTTTAATATGTTTAAAACGCCCAAATTTAGCGTCTTTAGAGTTGAAACATTGTATGCAAGGTCTTACAACTCTTTAAAAATACTAATAATCTGAGAAGCCAATTCCGTACCAATACGGCTTTGTGCTTCTACAGTAGCACCACCAATATGCGGTGTTAATGATAAATATGGATTCATCAATAATTGTACTTCTGGCGTTGGTTCTTTTTCAAAAACATCTAATGCGGCTCCGTTTAATTTATTAGCATCTAATGCTGCAACTAAAGCAACTTCGTTTACAACACCACCTCTTGCTGCATTTACTAAAAATGCACCTGATTTCATCATCGCTATTTCTTTATCAGAAATAACATATTCATCTTGTGCTGGTACATGTAAACTTAAAAAATCTGCTTGTTTAAGTACTTCTTCTTTAGAAACTGTTTCTATGTTGAAATCCACTTTTTGTCCATCAAAGAAATCTAAACTTAGGGTTTGTTCTTTAATGAAAAGGTCAAAGGCAACTACTTTCATTCCTAAGCCTAAACCAATCTTAGCTGTTTCTTGTCCAATACGTCCAAAACCAATGATTCCTAATGTTTTTCCTAGTAATTCTGTTCCTTTAGCATACGATTTTTTTAAACCTTTAAAATTAGATTCACCTTCTAAAGGCATATTTCTATTGGAATCATGAAGGAATCTTGCCATACCAAAGAAATGAGCAAAAACCAATTCAGCTACAGAATGAGAAGAGGCTGCTGGTGTATTAATCACACTTAAACCTTGCTCACGAGCATAGTCTACATCAATATTATCCATTCCTACTCCACCACGTCCGATAATTTTTATTGAAGGACAGGCATCTATCAATTCAGCACGTACTTGCGTAGCACTTCTAACTAAGATTACATCAATACCATTTTCATTGATATAACTTTCTAATTGGTCTTGTGGGACGTTGTTGGTGATTACTTCGTAACCTACTGCTTCTAAAGCATCTATTCCTGCTTGAGCGATTCCGTCATTGGCTAGTATTTTCATTTTTTTAAATTTTAAATATTGAATTTTAAATTTTAAATTAATTATTCCCTAAAATCAAAGGCATTCCATCTTTTCCACCAACAATAACTACTTTAGAGTTTGGAGATTCTGAAAGCTTTAATGTGGCTTCTATACCTTTATCTCTTAAAATTTTATCTGTTAAGGAAGCACTTAAAATACGGTTGGCATCTGCCTTACCTCTGGCTTCGATACGTTGTTTTTCGGCTTCTTTTTCTGCTTTTACTAAACGGAACTCATATTCTAAGGATTCTTGCTCTTGTCTTAATTTACGTTCGATGGCATCTTTAATTGTTAGCGGTAAAGTTACATCACGAACTAGCACATCATTTAATTGAATGTATTGAGGATCCAGTATCTTTTTAGTTTCTTCTTCAATTTCATTTTGAATAATCGCTCTTTTTGAAGAATAAATCTGCTCTGGTGTATAACGTCCAACAACTTCACGAGTTGCTGATCGTAAAGCAGGTCTTACTACTCTTTCTAAATAATTAACTCCTTTTGTTTGATGTAAAAAACCTAAATTTTCAACTTGAGGCAAGTACCAAACAGTCGCTTCTAATTGTATATCCAAACCATTGGATGATAATACTTTCATTTGATCAAAAAATTCTTGTTGACGAACTTCATAAATCTGTACATCATTCCAAGGAGCTACTAAATGAAATCCTTCTCCCATTGGCGGTTTATCGGTAACTACTCCACCTCCAAATCGTTTCCATAAAACACCAGCTTCCCCAGCATCGACTGTTACAAATGATTTAAGTAGTGAAAAAACTACAACGATTCCTATAATGATTAATAAGAATGATGCTTTAGGTAATTGAAATTCTGGTTGTCTTCGTGTTTGCATTGTATGTTAATTTAAATGTTGAATTTTTATTTTTGAATGTTGAATGTTGAAAGAAACTATATAAGCCCTTTGTATTTTCTAATAAACCATTCGATTGACAAAGGTAAGATTATAAAGCCTAATAACCATTGCCAATCAATTAAAGGTTTGCTTATTATTTTACTCTTTTGAATAGGTTTGTATTGGGTGTCATTAATAAAATTTTCAATTACGGATTCTAGAGTGTTTGGATATATCAATTTTCCACCAGTTTGTAAAGCCAAATTCTTTAAGCCTTTTAGGTTAGAAGTACTAAATTGTTGCTCTACATTGTAGTCTAATACTTTAAAACTACCGTAGCTAACCACGTCTTTATCTAACACTTTAACTTGAAAAGTGTATTTTCCTGATTCTATATTAGATAACTCCACAAAATATTGATTATTATTTAGGTGAAAAGGTGATTTTTGGGTTTCTTTTGTTTCCTTATTTGCCAGGTACAACCACAAAGAAGCTTGTGTGTCTATTTGATAATTTTGATCGACATAGGTAGCTTTTATTTGAACTTGTTCATTGCTGTAAAAAAGCTTTTTATACGCTAATTGCAATTGATTTGTTTTTTTATTCTGGGTTGTATATTGAAATATATTGCCCCAAAAATCATCAAAAGGTTTGTTACTTTTATGTGTTATTTTACTGAGCATTCTCCATTTCCAAAAGCCTTCTCCAAAAAGAACTACATTTTTTTGATCATCTTCTTCATAGGTAGCCAACAATGGAGTTTCTGTTATTGTATGACCAATTTTTTGAAACAACACCGATTGATAAGGTGTCTGAAAGGAAATAGCCCCAAAACGATCATCAAGTGGTGGTAATTCTTCAAATCCGATCTCTTTGGTTACAAACTCGGGGAAGTTTGAATTATAAACTGCTAAATACTGTTCCGTTAAACTTGTTGTTTTCTTTGAAAAACTTTTTTGATTGGTATTTAAAAACTGCCAATCTGTTTTGGTTCCTGTTATAATAAATTTCCCGTTTTTATTATTCTGAATACTTTTTAAAGCGGATGCATGTATGGTAGTTGGTTGATAAAGAACAACTAATTTATACTTTGAAAAATCAAGTGAGCTACCCGAACCAATTACAATTGTCGCTTTTCTTTGTTTATTACTTTCAATTGAATTTTTAATTGCTCCTAAATCAGGATGCGAAAAACTACTTAAAATAAGAATCTCTGTCTGTTGATCTACAACTTCAACTGAAAAATCTTTTCTATTATTTTTAGTGTTTTTTTCATTTTCTAGCTTACTAATTACTGCTTGATAATAGTGATTTCCAATGGTATTTGCTGGCAACATTACCGACACATGTTGTGTGTTTTTTTGTTCTGAAAAACTAAGCTTTTTAGTGAAAATACGTTTTTTATTATTGAATATAGATAACTGTGCACCAGTATTTTGAATACCTGTATATAAAGTAAAGATTTCAACAGGAAATTGATTGTCTAAAAAGGAGTATTGATTGACATTTATTTTGGTAATGGCAAGGTCTGTATATTGAGTTGTATCTCCTACAATAATTGGAAATACTTTATTCTTGGTTTTTACATATTCATAGCTTGTTCCTAGGGTTTGATTTCCGTCTGTTATCAAAAAAATGGGAGTCTTTTCACGAGAAGACAAGGCATCCATTTGACGAATTAAGTCTGTTGGGTTTGATTGGTTTTCTGCGAAAGTTAAACTATCAAAAACTTTTGTTTGCTTTCCAAAACTATAGTGTTTTATAGTAAACTTATCTTGTAAATTGGTGTTTTTATTTAGTTCAGAAAGAATGTTTTCCACAGTCTCTTTCCCTTTCACGAAAGCTATAGAAGCCGAATTATCAACTGCAATGACCAATTGAGGTTTTTCGATAGTCAATTCTTCACGTTCCCATTTTGGGTTGATTAACAGTGTTAATAATGAAAGGACACTTAAGAATCGTAGTCCAAAAAGATAGCAAGACTTCTTTTTCTTAGGAATATAATACAATGCAGCAGCAATAAGCAAAGCAAAACCAACACTTAACAAATAATATAATATACTTATATTCATTTAGTTACTTCATTATTATATAAAAATCCTTTCCGCAAATATAAATGTATTAGGTTAGCATTCCGCCATCTACATTTAAGGTTTGCCCAGTAATATAGGCACTATTATCAGATGCTAAAAACACACAAGCATTAGCAACGTCTTCTGGAGTTCCACCACGTTTTAAAGGGATTGCTTTACGCCATTCTGCAACCATCTTTTCATCTAATACTTTTGTCATTTCTGTTTCAATAAAACCTGGAGCTATTGCATTGCAACGTATATTTCTAGAGCCTAATTCTAAAGCCACAGATTTAGTAAAACCTAAAATGCCCGCTTTAGAAGCTGCATAGTTCGTTTGCCCTGCATTTCCTTTAACACCTACAACCGAACTCATATTAATAATACTACCTTTACGTTGTTTCATCATAGGACGAATAACAGCTTTGGTCATATTAAATACCGATTTTAAATTGACTTCCATCACTTGATCAAAATCGGCTTCACTGATACGCATAAGTAGGTTATCTTTCGTGATTCCTGCATTATTGATTAACACATCAACACCACCAAATTCTTTTAGTATTTCTGACATTAATTCTTGCGAGCTTTCAAAATCTGCAGCATTTGATTGATATCCTTTGGCTTTAACACCTACTTTAGTAAGTTCTTCCTCTAATGTTTTAGCCGCATCAACCGATGAAGAATAAGTAAAAGCCACCTGTGCTCCTTCTTGAGCCATTTTAAGGGCAATTCCTCTTCCGATACCTCTTGTTGCTCCTGTAATGACAACTATTTTGTCTTGTAATAATTTCATTCGTAACTAATTTATAGGTTAATTATTATTTTTTGCATTTTTATAGAATTCTAGCTCTAAAATTGGTAAGAAAGCCTTTATTTTTTATACTATGAGTTCCAATTCATATGAATAATCAAAGATATAAAAGTTTAGAAAACTCATAGTGTTTTTTTTATATATTTACGATCATTCTTAACAAAAGAAAAAGATATTTAATTAAACTACAACTTCATGCTATATTACATAAATAATTGTATGTCTTGTATTTAACTGATTATATTGAGTTTTTATCTAACTATTTTTATTATATTTGCTAGCTCTAACTACGTCTTACTAAGACTTTTAGTTTTATCAACAACGATTTGTTAATTACTTATTTTTATTCTTCTTTTTTGAATACAATCTTCTAGTACTTTTATACCCTTATTTGAACCTTCCAAAATTAACCAAAACCAGATTTAATAACCATTAAAAAATAAGCAATTGAAAGATCTTGTAGCAAACAAAGTAAAAAAAACATACATTTATGATGAAGTACTTGCCGCTTCCTTAAAATATTTTAAAGGAGACGAATTAGCAGCGACTACATGGATAAAAAAGTATGCTGTTCGTAATAAAAAAGGTGATTATTTGGAAGTTTCACCCGAAGACATGCACAATCGTATGGCAAAACAATTTGCTAGAATTGAGCAAGATTATGCTAAATTAAACGAAGATAAGACTTTTGAAGGTCTTTCTGAATATGGTAAAAAACGCACATTATTAACTCAAGATAAAATCTACAACTTATTTAAAGATTTTAAATATGTAATCCCTCAAGGAAGTGTGATGTATGGTTTAGGTAACAAAGAAATTGTTGCTTCATTATCTAATTGCATTGTAATACCAGCTGTTGAAGACTCGTATGGAGGTATTTTCCATGCCGATCAACAAATGGCACAATTGTTTAAAAGGCGTTGTGGTGTCGGTACTGACTTGTCAAAACTACGTCCAAAAGATGCTTTGGTATCTAATGCTGCTGGCTCAACTACAGGTGCCGTATCTTTTATGAACCGTTTTTCTCAAACCACTAGAGAAGTTGCTCAAAATGGTCGAAGAGGAGCATTAATGCTAACTTTAGATGTTGCTCATCCAGATATTCTTGATTTCATTACCATAAAACAAGATTTATTTAAAGTTACAGGTGCAAATATCTCTATACGTTTATCTGATGAGTTTATGAATGCTGTTGTTGCAGATGAAAACTACACCTTAAGATGGCCAATTGATAGCCCAAATCCTGAAATAACAAGAGAAGTTAGAGCCAAAGAAATTTGGGATACTATTATTAAAAGTGCCCACAACACAGCTGAACCAGGGCTAATATTCTGGGACAGACAACACAAGTACTCTACTTCTTCTCTATATCCAGGTTTTGAAAATGTGTCAACCAATCCATGTTCAGAAATTGCCATGCAAGGTGGTGACAGTTGTCGTTTAATTGCCGTAAACCTATATAGTTTCGTAGAAAAACCTTTTACTAAAAAAGCAAAATTTAATTATAAAAAATTCTATGAAGTTGTTTATGAAACACAACGTTTAATGGACGATTTAGTTGATTTAGAATTAGAATCAATCGATAGAATTTTAACTAAAATAGAAAATGATCCAGAACCAGATCATATCAAATTTGCAGAAAAAAGCACTTGGGAATTACTAAGAGATACAGGTATCAAAGGTCGTCGTACTGGATTAGGATTCACTGCAATGGGTGATGCTGTAGCCGCGATGGGCTTTAAGTATGACACACAAGATGCCCAAGATTTTGTTGATGAATTGATGAAAGAAAAATTGCGTGGTGAGTTTGATTCAAGTATAGATATGGCGATTACACGTGGAGAATTTGAAATTTTTAATAGAAATATTGAAGAAAAATCAGATTTTGTACAGATGATGAAAGTTGATTTCCCAGATTTATATGATAGAATGATGAATAATGGACGACGTAATATTTCTATAAGTACAGTTGCACCAACTGGTACTTTAAGTATGTTGGCACAAGTTTCCTCAGGAATTGAGCCTGTTTTCTTACTTTCTTATACAAGAAGAAGAAAAGTAAACCCTAACGACGAAAATATTAAAGTTGATTTTGTGGATGATATGGGTGATGCTTTTGAAGAATTTACTGTATTCCATTCCAAATTAAAAGATTGGATGCACATAACAGGTGAAACTGACATTACTAAAAGCCCTTATAATGGTGCTACTGCTCCAGAAATAAATTGGAAAAAACGAGTTGAATTACAATCACTGGTTCAAAAATACACAACACATTCTATCAGTTCAACTATCAATTTAAAAACAGATGTCCCTGTTGACTTGGTCGGAGATATTTACATAGATTCTTGGAAACAAGGTTTAAAAGGAATTACAGTTTACCGTGATGGTTCAAGAAGTGGAATCTTAGTTGCTGACACAGATGAAAAATCTGATAGTAGAGATAATACAGAAAGTTTTAAAGGGAAACGCCCTAAAAGATTAGATGCTGCCATTGTACGTTTTCATAATGACACTGAAAGATGGTTAGCCGTAATTGGTTTACTAGATGGAAAACCTTATGAAATATTTACAGGTAAAATGAAAGATGCCTTTAATCTACCAGAATGGGTAGAAAAAGGATGGGTCATTAAAAACCGTGATGAAGAAGGTATTTCTCGATACGACTTTCAATACGAAGATAACGATGGCTACCGTGTTACCATAGAAGGTCTTTCGCGTTCGTTCGATAAAGAATTTTGGAATTATGCTAAACTAATTTCTGGTGTATTACGCCACGGAATGCCACTACACTACGTTGTAGATTTAGTAAACAATCTTAATTTATTTGACGAAAACATCAATACATGGAAAAATGGTGTGTCACGCACATTAAAACGTTTTATCCCTAACGGAACAGAGGCCGTTGATAAAAAATGTCCTGAATGTGGTGACCACGATGGGCTAATCTACATGGAAGGCTGCCTTACTTGTAAAAGTTGCGGACACTCTAAATGTGGGTAAATAATACCTTCTATTAAGAAATACTAGAAACCTTCAATACATAATGAATATGTGTTGAAGGTTTTTATTTTATACTGGAATTTTATACTAAAGTAAGCTATTCGTTGCAAACAATAGAGTATCAATTCTAACAACATTCCTGCAAGCTTTGTAATTCCACCCAAAATAGCACTCTATTGCAAAATTGTTTTAAAAATTGGGCGTAAACAACCTGTATTGGTTAGTGTTTTGAATCAACGTTGGTATAAATGCAGTAATGGTTTTACAAAACCGCTATTAGATTGTAAATATAGTTAATTTTTTTGGAATTATTTTCAAATTCCGAAATTATTAACGTCCATAATTTTAAAAATATTAACGGACATTGTAAATAATATTGTCATCTCCTTCTATCATTTCTATGAGTTCATATCCATAAATATTTTTCTTTATTTTCAGGATGTATTTTAATCATCGTTTCAAAATATTCCGACATAAACTTATTCGAGTCAACTAAACCGTGTGTATAAAATTGAATTTTATTTTTCCTATGTTTAATTTGTAGTATTCCAAACTCTTTAGTTTCAGATTTTAATCTTTTCTCATTCCGTTTGAGAAATTTCCCTAAATTCCATATTGTGTCATTTTCTGAAATAGTCTTTTCATATACAACTTTCCATTTTGGATTTTTTTCAAAAGTTTCTTCTTTATATTCCGTTTTGATTTTTATATTTCCATTCTTTTTGGTTATCTCTATTTTTTCACTTCCTTGATAATTGCAAACAGAATGGCCTATCCAAATTTTTAGAGTGTCCAATTCAGTCATTTTTGTTTGAAATTCCGCATAATCTTTTTCAAGATTGAAGTTTGATTTCGGTTGTTCCGTTATATTTTCGGTTTGATTTTTACAACCAACCAAAATAATAAGAAGAGAAACTATTTTTATCAGGTTTTTCATTTGTCTTAATTGCGTAGAACGTTAATATAAAACCTCGTTTTAATTGGTTTTATCGAATGTTGTTCAAAATACGGTAAAATAAATAACAATGTCAAGTAAATAGTTCAACATCTGTTAAAAATTAATAACCTGAGTTCGACCTAAGCTTTGTTTACAGTTTGAACGAATTTTTAATCAATTCGAAGTTATATTTTTGAAGGACTAACTAG
>DQTL01000189.1 GCA_015662775.1 Lutibacter sp. | reverse complement strand
TTTTCAATAACAATCAATTAATATTGGGAGATAGTTAGTTTGGTCTATTATTTTTTCAAGGATTAGCTCCTAAAAAAAATGTATCTTTGCACTTAATTATTAATCAACTAAATTAAACAACATGTCAGAAGAACAAACCAATAACTACAAATAACAGTGTAGAAGCTGGTAAAACAACTGCAATTATCAGTTATATTACAATGATAGGAACAATTATTGCTTTTTTCATGAACAATGATAAAAAGAATTCTTTTGCTGCCTTTCATATTAGACAAATGGTTGGTTTAAGTATTTTATCTCTAATCAATAGCTTTGTAATAGGTAAATTTTCATCTTATGCAGCTGGTGGTATTGGAATTTTACTTTTTGTGTTATGGATTATCGGATTCATTGGAGCCGTTCAAGGACAAGAAAAGAAAGTACCTTTATTAGGTGATATGTTCCAAGATTGGTTCAAAGGAATCTAATAGTCAGAAAATAGTCAAATGATTCTATACTAGAATAATAGCATCAATTTTCCCCAAAAAATGTAAATCATTTTTTGGGGATATTTTATTAACTACAGCATTTTTTACATGAGTTTCTCACTTAAACATATAGTACGAAAACCTAAGATTGCTAGTAGCAATCCGCCTTTATTTTTAATGCTTCATGGTTATGGTAGTAATGAAGAAGATTTATTTTCATTTGCTAATGAGTTACCTGATGAATTGCTAATCATAAGTGCAAGAGCACCTTTATCAATAGATTTTGGTGGTTATGCTTGGTATACCATTCATTTTGAAGCTGATGATAAAAAGTTTTCTGATGTCCCCGAAGCGATAGAAGCTAGAGATACTATAGCTAAATTTATTGATGAATTGCAAGAAGTTTATAAATTTGACCCTGATAAGAGCTTTTTAATGGGGTTTAGCCAAGGTACTATTTTGAGTTATGCAGTTGCTTTAAGTTATCCCAAAAAAATAAAAAACATCTTAGCCCTTAGCGGTTATATAAACGAAGAACTAATAACACCACCTGAAGAAACAAAGGACTATAAAAGTTTAGATTTCTTTTGTTCGCATGGAAGTGTTGATCCCGTAATCCCAGTTGATTGGGCAAGAAAAGTTTCTACTATTTTACAAAACTTAACTATTTCATATAGTTATAAAGAATATTTTGCAGGTCATGGCATAGTCCCACAAAACTTTGAAGACATGAAAAATTGGATTGATGAAAAGTTAAATTAAATCTGTTTAGTTAGGGTTTTTTAAATTGTGTTTGTATTATAAGTTAAGACTATATTTTTTTTGTAGTTTTATAAAACATAAATCATAACAACATGAGATCCATTCTATTTACTTTACTGTTCACTTTTTCAATAACCCAATTGTATTCGCAATTTACTAATGTAATGATTAGTGATATAAATACGCCCAATGAGCCTTCTATTGTAATAGACCCAAATAACACTGATTTACTCTTTGCTGCTACAAATACAAACAACTATTATATAAGTACTGATAGTGGTGAAACTTGGAGTGAAAATATTCTTAGTTCGGCATCTTATGGCGTTTGGGGAGACCCTGCTTTGTTGATTGATAATGATAGCAATTTGTATTATTTCCATTTATCCAACCCACCAACAGGTAGTTGGATTGACAGAATAGTTTGTCAAAAATCTACGGATACTGGTAGTAGCTGGAATGATGGTACTTTTTTTGGACTCAATGGTAGTAAAGATCAAGACAAAGAATGGCCTGCGATTGATAGAAACAACGGAAATATTTATGTCACTTGGACAGAGTTTGACGCTTATGGCAGTACTGATCCTTCTGATAAATCACGTATTCTATTTACAAAATCTACAGATTCTGGCAACAATTGGTCAACCCCAATAAAAATTAATAAAATTGATGGTAATTGTATAGATGAAGATGATACAGTAGAAGGTGCAGTACCAGCTGTTGGACCTAATGGAGAAATCTATACAGCTTGGAGTGGTCCTTCTGGGATTCGTTTTAACCGTTCTACAGATTATGGCACTACTTGGTTGACTGATCCCATATTAGTTGATTTACAACCGACAGGTTGGGATTATGGTATTCCTGACATTTATCGTGCTAACGGTTTACCAATTACACTTTGTGATATTAGTGGAGGCGAACATGATGGAACTATATATGTAAATTGGAGTGATCAAAGAAATGGAGTTGATGATACAGATATTTGGCTGAGAAAATCAACAGATGGCGGAAATACTTGGGGTGATTTAATACGAGTGAATGATGATTCAGCGGGAAAACATCAGTTCTTTACATGGATGGCGATTGATCAAACTTCAGGTTATTTGTATTTCGTATTTTATGACAGAAGAAATTATTCCAATTCATTAACAGATGTTTATCTAGCTTATTCAACTGATGGCGGTGAATCTTTTACAAATTTAAAAATAAGTGAAACACCATTTTTCCCATCTGCTGGTCCATTTTTTGGTGATTATAATAATATTACAGCTCATAATGGTGTGATAAGACCTATCTGGACTCGATTAGAATCTGGTCAGCTCAGCGTTTGGACTGCCTTAATTGATGCTAGCACCTTATTGTCTGTAAATAAATTTGATTTAAATACTGATTTCAACATATATCCCAACCCAAGTGCAGACAAGGCTTACATATCTTTTAAGCTCAAAAAAACAAGTGATATTTCTATTGTAATATATGATACAACTGGTAAAGAAGTAGCTACGATACTACAAGAGGAAAGTTATGGCTATGGCAAACACATTATTGAAATACCTGTTAAAAAATATGGATTAAAAAAAGGAATTTACTTCTATTCGTTACAAAGTGATGATAAAGTGCTAACTAAAAAGTTGATTATTCGTTAAAACTAAAAAAATGAATAATTTAAACTAAGATTAATACTTGAAGCATTATAACTTTTGTAGAAATGCTAATTAGGATATTGATAGTGGGATAACTCACGTGTTTGATGATTCCAATCTAGGAATATGGATGTGTTTTTATCAAATTTTACTCCCATTCTAATTTTAAAAATATGAGAAATTTAAATCTTTAGCATAAGCTATTTTGAAAAATGGTGATACCTTTTGGTCAAAAACACTAGCTCTTAGGGGTAAAAAAAGTTGACCATTTTTATAAAAAAATATTAAGTAGATCTTACGCTTGTTAAATCACAAAATATTTAATGATCTTTATAACAGAGTATCAACATTTTTTTAGCAAATATTAATTAATACGTGTTATTTTTGCTCCAATATCACGTAATCTTTGATCAATATTTTCATATCCACGATCTATTTGTTCAATATTATGAATTGTGCTTACTCCATCAGCAGATAAGGCAGCAATGAGTAACGAAATACCAGCTCTAATATCTGGTGAAGTCATGGTAGTTGCACGTAATGCAGTTTGATGATCGTTTCCAATCACAGTCGCTCTATGTGGGTCACAAAGAATTACTTGTGCTCCCATATCAATTAATTTATCTACAAAGAACAAACGACTTTCAAACATTTTTTGGTGAATCAAGACACTTCCTTTAGCTTGAGTAGCTACAACTAAAACGATACTCAAAAGATCTGGTGTAAAACCAGGCCAAGGAGCATCGGCTACTGTTAAGATTGAGCCATCCATATAACTTTGCACCTCATAACTATCTTGTTGTGGGATAAATATATCATCATTTCTTTTTTCTAATTTTATTCCTAGTTTTCTAAAAACATTTGGAATTTGCCCTAGGTTTTCCCAACTAACATTTTTTATTGTCAATTCTGATTGTGTCATCGCTGCCATTCCTATCCAACTTCCAATTTCAATCATATCTGGTAAAATAGTATGTTCACATCCTTTTAAAGATTTAACACCTTCAATCTTTAATAAATTAGAGCCTACTCCAGTTATTTTTGCTCCCATACTATTCAACATATTAGATAGTTGTTGAATATAGGGTTCACAGGCTGCATTATATATTGATGTTTTTCCTTTAGCCAGAACAGAGGCCATAATTATATTGGCAGTTCCTGTAACTGAGGCTTCATCTAAAAGCATATCAGTTCCGTGTAACTCATCAGCTTCTACACCGTAAAAGAATTCTTTTTCATCATAACGAAATGTAGCACCTAGTTTTATAAATCCTTCAAAATGTGTGTCTAAACGACGACGACCAATTTTATCCCCACCAGGTTTTGGGATAAAACCTTTTCCAAATCTAGCTAATAGTGGGCCTACTAACATAATAGAACCTCGTAACTGACTACCATCATTTTTAAAATCTTCAGATTCTAAATAATTGAGATTGATTTCATCAGCTTGAAAAGTATAAGAGTTTGCCGTTAATTTTTCAATTTTGACTCCTAATTCTCCTAAAATAAAAATAAGCTTATTAACATCTTTAATATCAGGAATATTATTGACCTGAACTTTTTCAGGTGTCAATAATGTAGCATTTAAGATTTGTAAAGCTTCATTTTTAGCTCCTTGTGGTATTATCTCTCCATTTAATTGATGACCTCCTTCTATTTTAAAAGTTCCCATTTCTATCTTCTTTTATACTTTCTATTCTTGTTGGTTTTATTATTTTTATGTATGTTCTTATTTTGATGTCTTTTATTGCCTTGCATTAGTTTTGAAGATGCGATTAAGGGCTGTTTTTCAAAATCAACGCTTAGTCTATTGTCTGACAACTCTACAAGATGTTTGTTAATAATTGCATCTGTAACTGTATCTTTATTCCACAACAAATAGCATTTTTTCATGTGATTAGCAATAGCTACTGACAATTTGTTTTTCATATCGCCATCTTCCCATGACACAGCTACATCTATCATAGTCTGCATATTATGTCCGTAATATCGATATTTAGAAGCTGATTTTGGATACTCTAATTTTTTAGGTTTCTCGTTTAATTCCTCTTCTGTAGTAATTGGGTAGGGTGAATCAACATCTAACTTGAAATTAGCAATAATAAATAGCTGATCCCATAGTTTGTGCTTAAAATCAGGCACATCACGTAAATGAGGTTGTAAATTTCCCATGACATCAATAATAGCTTTTGCCATTTTATTCCGTTCTTCTTTTTCAGGTAAAGCAATACAATGGTCTACTAATTTTTGTAGGTGTCTCCCATATTCGGGTATAGCCATTTTTGGTCTTTCTGAGTTGTATTCTAGGTCAAATCCCATAAATATATTCTTGTTTTTTAATGTTGATAAGTTACTTCAAAATTACATATTTTATTTAACACACCCAAAAGCAGTGTAAGCTTTATCTTGGAAACAAATATTTAAATTCTAAAAAATGTAAAGCATTGACATTCTAAGCGTTGGGTTTTTAAGAAAATCATAGAACATCGCATAAAAATTAATTACTTAATTTTCAAAGCAATTAAATACAAATACTTCATCTTAATGCTATCACCTTAAATCCTGTCAATTTATTATTAGATAAATTGTGTTGATAATTAAACATAATTAAGGCGTATTGAAGTAATATACATTCTACATTTCGGTTAGCTCAAACAACCTGAAATTTTTAAGAATCCTCTCTTCAAATTTTACGATAAAGTTTCGCTAGGTCATTTCCCTCCTATTCTAAATTTGGTTTTAATAATCTAATTTTTATGTGTCTAAATATGCAGTTTTAGATATTAAAATTCATTTTTAAGGTTGAGGTTTATCCGTTATTATCGGCTAGGTTCGGCTTGGAAAAATTCTTTAAGTTGAATTGTTGCGTCAAGTTCTATAATTCAGGATTTATTTTCTTGGTTATTGGCAACATTTGTTAACACAAAGTACGACAAAAAAATTGACAAAGTCAATGTTTTTAAGTGCTTAACAGAAAATACAACCTACTTATTAACTTATAGAATATAAATCGTTTAAGAAGAGCTAGTGTTAAGTCAAAAGCTTATAAAATTAAAACTATTTGTTGTCATGTACTTAATATTTGTTTTTAAACAAAAAGCAATCCAATACTGTTCTGTTTTTACTAGCATTTTGTTTACTTTTACCAGCTATCAAATAAAAGACAAAAAATGATATATGATTTATTAGTTTTAGGAAGTGGGCCAGGAGGTTATGTCGCTGCCATAAGAGCCTCACAATTGGGTATGAAAGTAGGAATAATTGAAAGAGAAAACCTAGGTGGTATTTGTTTAAATTGGGGCTGTATTCCAACCAAAGCCTTGTTAAAATCGGCACAAGTCTATGAATATCTAAAACATGTAGATGAATATGGCTTAAAAGCAGAAGCTATTGATAAAGATTTTACAGCCGTCATAGCAAGAAGTAGAGGCGTTGCCGATGCCATGAGCAAAGGTGTCGCTTTTTTGCTTAAAAAAAACAAAGTTGATGTTATAGAAGGAAATGGAAAACTTCAAATAAATAAGAAAATTGAAGTTACTGACAACGATGGACAAAAGACAGTTTATGAAGCCGATCATATCATCATTGCTACAGGAGCTCGCTCTAGAGAGTTACCAAGTATGCCAATTGATGGGGAAAAAATAATTGGCTATCGTGAAGCTTTAACTTTACCAAAACAACCTAAGTCTATGATTATCGTAGGTTCTGGCGCTATTGGAGTTGAGTTTGCCTATTTTTATAATTCTATGGGTACGCAAGTAACAGTTGTGGAATATTTACCTAATATTGTTCCTTTAGAAGATAAAGATGTATCCAGACAATTTGCTAGGTCTCTTAAAAAATCTAAAGTAAAACTGATGACAAGTTCAGAAGTTATTGCTGTTGATACTTCTGGTGAAAATGTAAAAGCTACTATTAAAACCAAAAAAGGAGAAGAAATCTTAGAGGCCGACATCTTATTGTCAGCCGTTGGGATTAAAACAAATATTGAAAATATTGGATTAGAAGAAGTAGGAATCCTAACCGATAAAGACAAAATTATTACCAATGATTTCTACCAAACTAGCGCCGCAGGTTATTACGCCATTGGAGATATTGTCAGCGGTCCTGCCCTAGCCCATGTTGCTTCTGCAGAAGGAATTACATGTATAGAAAAAATTGCAGGTTTACAAACTGATAAAATCGATTATGGCAACATTCCAGGCTGTACGTATGCACAACCTGAAATTGCAAGCGTTGGTTTTACAGAAGCACAAGCACTTGAAAAAGGGTATGAAATCAAAGTAGGTAAATTTCCATTTACCGCTTCTGGAAAAGCCAAAGCAGCAGGAACTCCCGATGGTTTTGTCAAGGTAATTTTCGATGCTAAATATGGTGAATGGCTAGGTTGTCACATGATTGGTGCTGGTGTTACCGATATGATTGCTGAAGCTGTTGTCGCTAGAAAACTAGAAACTACAGGACATGATATTTTGAAAACAATTCACCCGCATCCAACCATGAGTGAGGCGGTTATGGAAGCCGTAGCTGATGCTTATGGTGAAGTGATACATTTATAAGACTAGAACCTACACAAGATTTATACGGTATTGCTTGAAAACTGTCTCAAGTTTTTTTGTATATTTGAATTAATTTTTTAATCAAACTATGAAATTTATATCTTTTTTTTTATTTTTACTTACAACTAATTATACTTTTTCTCAAGTAGACCCTGTTGCTTCTAAAAAATACAACCGATCTGGAGATGTTGTAGTTTATTCCACTCCAAATGAAATTAAAGGAAGTAACTACTTGTTTAAAACCTGGGAAAACAAAAATGTAATTCATTACAAAGAAGGTAATCAAATTCTAAAAAATATAAATATTAATGTTAAGGATAATAATTTTGAATTTAAAATTTCTGAAAAATCAGTTCTAATAATAGATCCAAAAAACATTGAATACATAACTATAAACTATAAAAATTACAAATTCTACTCCTTTGAAGGGTCACATAATAAGATCTTTGAGATTGTAGCATTATCTAAAAAAATTGAAATCTTAAAAAGTTTTGAAATCTATTTTGTTAAAGGGATTGCCAATCCTGTCATTACGAATCCTATTGATAAATATGTACTTAAAACGAGGTATCATATAAAAAAAGAAGATAAAATAAGTGATTTCAAACTAAAGAAAAAAAGAATTCTTTCAATATTTAGCGACAAAAAAGATGAAATTACTAAGTATGTAAAAAAAAATAAATTGTCTTATAAAAAAGAAAAAGATGTAAAACAAATTTTTTCTTATTACAGTAGTTTATAGGTATATCTTCTTAATAGTTAGTAAGTAGAGACAATCATCTTATCATTATATATTAATTATGTTAAATGTAATTATTACGTATATTTCTGCTATTTTTATTCATTATTCTTATTTTTTACACTTAATATATTAACATTTTTCAATTAAAACTCTTTTTTACTATATATTTTGCAATTACATATACATTTAGTACTTTTGCATAGAATATAATTTCTAATTTAATTAGAATCGGGGCAACTTTCAGCCTTAAACTTTTAACTATTTAACTTCATAATTATGGCATTCGATATAGACATGATCAAAAAGGTATACCAAGAATTACCTTCAAAAATTGAAAATATTCGTAAAGTAATCAACAGACCTCTTACATTAACAGAGAAAATTTTGTATTCTCATTTACATACAACAACAAAGTTAGAAGAATTTAAAAGAGGAGCATCTTATGTGGATTTTGCACCAGATAGAGTCGCCATGCAAGATGCCACTGCACAGATGGCGTTATTGCAATTTATGCAAGCTGGAAAAAGTAAAGTAGCTGTACCTTCAACTGCTCATCTTGACCATTTAATTCAAGCGAGAATCGGTGCAACAAAAGACTTACAAGAAGCCATCAATAAAAACAATGAAGTTTATAATTTCCTTGAATCTGTATCTTCAAAATATGGAATCGGCTTTTGGAAACCAGGAGCAGGTATAATTCATCAAGTAGTATTAGAGAATTATGCTTTTCCAGGTGGAATGATGATTGGTACAGACTCACATACTGTAAACGCAGGTGGATTAGGAATGATTGCCATCGGTGTTGGTGGTGCTGATGCCGTAGATGTGATGGCTGATATGCCTTGGGAATTAAAAATGCCAAAACTAATTGGAATAAAATTAACAGGAAAATTAAATGGATGGACAGCCCCAAAAGACATCATCCTAAAAGTTGCTGGAATTCTAACTGCCAAAGGAGGAACTGGTGCTGTTGTAGAATATTTTGGAGAAGGAGCAATCAGTTTATCTGGGACAGGTAAAGGAACAATTTGCAATATGGGTGCCGAAATAGGTGCTACAACTTCTACTTTTGGTTATGACGAAAGCATGGAAAGATACTTACGTGCAACAGATCGATCAGATGTGGCTGATTTAGCCAATGAAGTAAAAGAACACTTAACAGGTGATGCAGAAGTTTATACTAATCCTGATAAATATTTCGATCAAGTAATTGAAATTAATTTAGACACATTAGGTCTCTACCTAAATGGTCCTTTTACTCCAGATTTAGCAACTCCTGTTTCTGAAATGAAAGAAGCTGCTAAAAAGAATGATTGGCCTACAAATATTGAATGGGCGTTGATCGGTTCTTGTACAAACTCCTCTTATGAAGATTTATCACGTGCCGCTTCTATTATTAAAGATGCCTTAGATAAAGGTGTAAAACCAAAAGCTACCTTAGGGATAAATCCAGGTTCAGAACAAGTACGTTATACGGCAGAACGAGATGGCTTAATCGCTATATTCGAACAAGCGGGAGCAAAAATATTTACAAATGCCTGTGGTCCATGTATCGGTCAATGGGATAGACCAGGAGCAGCTAAAGAAGAAAAGAACTCAATAGTTCACTCTTTCAACAGAAACTTTAGAAAAAGAGCTGATGGTAATCCCAACACTAATGCTTTTGTAGCTTCTCCTGAAATGGTCGCAGCTATTGCCTTGTCAGGAAAGCTAGATTTCAATCCATTAACAGATACTTTAACAACAGAAAGTGGCGAACAAATTATGTTAGCTGAACCTACTGGTTTTGAATTACCTCCAAAAGGTTTTGATGTGAAAGACAATGGCTATCAAGCTCCTGCAGAAAATGGAAGCTCTATTGAGATAACAGTTAATCCAAATTCTGATCGTTTACAACTACTTACACCATTTGCCCCTTGGGACGGAAAAGATATGACTGGAATGAAACTCTTGATAAAAGCACATGGAAAATGCACAACAGACCATATTTCTATGGCGGGACCTTGGTTAAAATACAGAGGTCATTTAGACAATATTTCAAACAATTGCTTAATAGGAGCTATCAATGCTTTCAACATGGAAGCAGACACAGTTAAGAGTCAGATTACTGGTGAATATGGTGCTGTACCTGCAACCCAAAGAGCCTACAAAGCTGCAAACATAGGTACTGTTGTTGTTGGTGGTGATAACTATGGTGAAGGTTCTTCTAGAGAACATGCAGCCATGGAACCAAGACATTTAGGAATAAAAGCAGTTATAGTTAAATCTTTTGCTCGTATTCACGAAACCAATCTAAAAAAACAAGGAATGTTAGGTTTAACTTTTGTTAATGTAGCAGATTATGACAAAGTACAAGAAGATGATACAATTGCAATTATTGGTTTGACAAACTTTACTCCAGGTCAAAATTTAACTATGAAACTAGACCATAAAGATGGAAGTTCAGATTCATTTGAAGTAGCACATACCTACAACAAAGAGCAAATAGTTTGGTTTAAAGAAGGAAGTGCCTTAAACTTAATTAAAAAGCAGAATCAATAGCAATTATTAAAATACATTTATAAAGAGACTGCTTATTTTCTAAACAGTCTCTTTTTTTATTATAAAATTAGGAGTTAGCTTAACAAGTAATTCTATTTTTGTCTTTTAAAATTTTTTATTATGAAAATCACAAAAAAATCAATATCAAATATTCTATTTGTAATAGCCATAGGTTTGCTATTACATCCTACATCGAAGGCATGGATATTACGTCAAATCTCCTTTTCTCCCAGTATAGAAAATAAAGTAGACCAAGTGCAACTTAAATCTTACAATTGGTCTTTAAAAGGATTAAATACTAAGGACTATGACTTTAATCAAGCCAAAAATAAAGTAGTAATTGTAAATTTTTGGGCTACTTGGTGCGTGCCTTGTGTAGCTGAGATGCCAAGCTTACAAGCTCTATACGATGATTATGGAGACAAAGTAGAGTTTCTCTTAGTAACTTCTGATTCAAATAAAAAAGTTGCCCCATTTATGAAGGAACGTAATTTTAATATGCCAATCTACAATCAAGCAAGTAATGCACCAGATGAATTTTTCACCAAAACTATCCCTAAAACCTTTTTAGTGAGTAAGGATGGAAAAATAATAATTGATACGGGTCGAGCAAATTGGAATACAAAAAAAATAAGAAGTCTTTTAGATTCCCTATTAAAGGAATAAATAAAACTCAAATTAGCATAAAAGAAAAGCACCTATTGCAAATGCAATAAGTGCCTTCTTATTTATCCCCTTAGGATAAGCTAAGTAACTCACCCTTTTTCATAATCAATTTTATCTTTTTCTTGGTTGTAAAAGTAAATATACATTTATAATTTCAATATCAATTAATGCAATTTTTTAAGATTATATTTTGTATTTAACGCAAAAGTTGTACATTTGTTATTTACACCTCCTTATATTATGAATAAAATTGACCAAATTTTTATTGATTTATTAAAACAAAAAATCCCTGAAAATATTTCCGCAACAGAAGTAATTGCTGCTGCACTTGGTATTAATTATGATGCAGCTTATAGACGGCTAAACAACAAAGTATCTTTTAAGCTAAAAGAAACGGTCATTCTTTCTAAAAAGTATGACATATCATTAAATAACTTATATGAAGTTGGCGAAAGCAATTCATATATGATTAATTCATCTAGTCCTATTCAAAGCATCAATGATTTTGGAGTTTATCTCACTAAAGTTAATGATGACCTATTGCCTTTGGTTGGAAAAGAAGATGCTTCAATCACTTTTAGCACAAGGGAATTACCAATGTTCTATTTTTTTGAACAATCTATATTAATACATTTTAAAATGTATATTTGGTTATTTATTCTTATAAAAACACCCATAAGTAAGCGGATTCATTTTCAAGATTTTGTTGTTTCAGATGATATTATTGCAAGAGCTAGAAGTGCAAGAAAAACTTACGACAATATAAATGTTACAGAAATGTGGAGCTTTGGAGCCTTAAACAACATACTTCAACAACTACTCTTTCTATTTAGGATGCAACTAATTAGTTTAGAAAACGCAACAGAGGTATGCAATGCACTTGTTCTTGAAATTAAAAATGTAGAAATTAAAACTCAAAAAAGGGAACATTCAAAAGTAAATTCATTTAAACTCTATTCTAATGAATTATTTATGATGAATAATAGCATGATTCTAAAAAATAAAAATAAAATTCGTTTTACTTATCCTTATGCTTTATTGAAATATTTCATAATTAACAGTCAAGAAGCTTGTCTCGAACAAGAAGCATATATTGATGAGCAGAAATCTCATTCTATCAATGTTTCTAGTACAAGTGTCAAAGAACATGCCCTTTTTTTTAATTCTAAATATGAAAAAATTAAACAACTTATTCTTGTCATGAAAAATGAAGAAGAAAAACCAATCTTCTTATGAAAAAGTTTTTTTTATCATTTTGTAACTTTTTATTAAAATGCACGTATACTTATATACAAAGGAATGAATATCACATTTTAAACTACACTTAATTTAATGAGACAACTAAAAATTACGAAGCAGGTTACTAATAGAGAAACTGCTTCATTGGATAAGTATCTACAAGAAATTGGAAAAGTTGATTTAATAACTGCTGATGAGGAAGTTGAATTAGCACAAAGAATTAAAGCAGGAGACCAAATTGCTCTTGAAAAACTAACAAAAGCAAACTTACGTTTTGTTGTTTCTGTTGCAAAACAATACCAAAATCAAGGATTAACACTTCCTGATTTAATTAATGAAGGAAACTTAGGTTTGATTAAAGCGGCTAAACGTTTTGATGAAACACGTGGTTTTAAATTTATCTCTTATGCCGTTTGGTGGATTCGTCAATCTATTTTACAAGCTTTGGCTGAACAGTCTCGTATTGTACGTCTTCCTTTAAATAAAATTGGTTCGATTAACAAAATTAATAAAATGTACGCTTTCTTAGAACAAGAAAATGAACGTGAACCATCTGCTGAAGAGATTGCCAAAAAATTAGACATGACTGTCAATGAGGTGGAAGAGTCTATGAAAAACTCTGGAAGACATGTATCTATGGATGCTCCTCTTATTGAAGGTGAAAATTCTAACTTATACGATGTGCTTCGTTCTGGAGAATCACCAAACCCTGATAGAAGTTTAATTCACGAATCTTTACGTATTGAAATAGAACGTGCTCTTGACACTTTAACTCCTCGTGAAGCTGATGTTGTTAAACTCTACTTTGGTTTAGGAGAACACCAACCTATGACACTTGAAGAAATTGGTGAAACTTTTGATTTAACTCGTGAACGTGTTCGCCAGATTAAAGAAAAAGCAATTAGACGTTTAAAACATACATCTAGAAGTAAAATACTAATGACTTATCTTGGATAATTTTCTTAAGTATTGTAGCATATAACAAAATACTCTCGAAATATCGAGAGTATTTTTGTTTGGGGACTTGAAGGATTACTGCGTGATCCTTACAATGCTCCATTTTGAAAATTAATACATTTTAATGCTATCGCATTTTAAATTAGAATTCAAAATAAAACTTAAAAGCAAGCTTTACCTGTCAAGGATTACTGCGTGATCCTTACAATGCTCCATTTTAAAAATTAATACATTTTAATGCTATCGCATTTTAAATTAGAATTCAAAATAAAACTTAAAAGCAAGCTTTACTTTGTATTTTGAATTCTAATTTAATTCCAAAAAATGTATTAATTCATCTGCGACCACGGAAGGATTCGAACCCTCAACCCTCAGAGCCGAAATCTGATATTCTATCCAGTTGAACTACGTGGCCTTATTAAAGCTTGTTAGTAAATCACTAATAAATTCTCTACCAACTCCACTCTTTAAATATTTTTCTCTTTTTCTTGCTTGATCTCTTGTGTTAAATTCCTCCACATGTATTATAACCCACGGTGTGTATGCCTTTGTAGATTTATTTTGACCTAAATTATGTTGAAACAATCGCTTATCAACATCTTGTGTCATACCTGTATAAGTGTGTTTAAAACTTGTACTATGCAAAATATAAACAAAATACATATAATTTATCTTTTTTCGAAACCTGTCTTCAGGGCAGGTAAGTCTGATATTCTATCCAGTTGAACCCCGCCTTGCCGGCGAGGCAGGTACGTGGCCAAAAAAATACTTATGTATTATCCAGTAAAACTAATTATCAATCAAAAAAGAACGGACAATTCCTGAGATTGTTTTCCCATCTGATTTTCCTGCTAACTCTTTTGAAACCATTCCCATAACCTTTCCCATATCTACCATAGACTTAGCACCTACTTGTGCTACAACCTTAGCAACTATTTCTTTTACTTCGTCTTCACTCATTTGTTTTGGTAAAAATTGAGCAATAATTTTGGCTTGTGCCAATTCAGGTTCTGCTAAGTCGGTTCTTCCTTGTTCTGTAAAAGTAGTGGCACTATCTTTACGTTGTTTTACCAATTTTTGTAAAATCTTCAGCTCATCTTCTTCAGAAATATCGCCTTTTCCACTAGTTTCCAATAACAACAATTCTGACTTTACTGCACGTAAAGATTCTAAAGCTAACTTATCTTTACTTCTCATGGCAGATTTTATCTGCTCCATCACTTCATTTTTTAAACTCATATCTTCTATATTTTAATTCTGTAAAAATAGCCATTTCTATGGAAGAAATGGCTATAAGAAAGATATTTATCTATTTTATTACTAACCTGAGTTCGACCTAAGCTTTGTTTACAGTTTGAACGAATTTTTAATCAATTCGAAGTTATATTTTTGAAGGACTAACTAGTTAATTTG
>DQTL01000050.1 GCA_015662775.1 Lutibacter sp. | reverse complement strand
GTCGCATATAAAAACGGACTGTATTCAAAATTAAGATACTGTATTAAGTAAAATGTAAGAAATAACAAACCACCTATTATAGGAAACAATGGATTCCAAAAATGCTTTTTTTGTAACACAAAACCTGTTATGCTAATTAGTAAGATTACAAAGATCCATTTGATTAATTCAAATAAATAATGCGGATCAAATAGCCATTTTTTTAGGGAATGTTTAAACTCTAATAGTGTTTTTTGAAAACCTTCGGTATCATAAATGTGCAAAACACTTCCTGTATGTACTGATTTGATACTTTTTATTATTCCGTTTGGAAAGATCACTTTGACATAAACTGAGTCCTGATTTTGAATAGGTATTACTTTTTTAAAATCATTGACAGAAACATAGCCCGAACCTGCCCTTATTTCATCAAACCACAAGAGTTTTGATGAATGATTATAGACATATATTTTTGCACCTATTGCATTTCTAGTGTTTTGTATCCCTTCAATAGTAAGTGTAATGTGTTGCTTGTCCTTCTTTTTATTTCGTAATAACGCACTACTTGCACCTACATAATTGGCAATATAAATATCTAAATCACCATCATTATCAAAATCTGCAAGGGCAGAACCTGTGCTATATCCTTTTACAGAACCTCCATATTTTGAAGTTTGCTCAATGAATTTTCCATCACTATTCTTATAGAAAATGTTTTCTCCAACATTTGACACATATATGTCTTTACACGAGTCACCGTCGAAATCGGCAATTACTGCACCGTAAGAACTAGCTGTATCTAAGCCAATTAAAACTTCTGTATTATCAGTAAAAACTCCTTTACCATTATTGATGTAGATTCTATTTGATGTCTTTCTATTGGTTACAAAAAGATCTAAATCACCATCATTATCTAGGTCAGAAAAAACAACCGCATTACTTTTTGTGTATGCTTTTCCACCTGTTTGTGATTTTTGAGTAAAGTTCTTAAATACTACTTTCCCAGTTTCTACAAATTGATTTTGGTATAAAATATTTTGTGAGGACCAGTTGGTCACGTATAAATCAATATCGCCATCATTGTCAATATCGCCAAAAGTTGCTGAGTTACCACCTTCAATTGTCTCTAATTGAGCTTCTTTGGTTATTTCTTTAAAAATACCCACTCCATTATTGAGAAATAATCGATTGGTAGAATACTCGTTTGTTATAAAAATATCTAGGTCACCATCATTGTCAATATCACCCATAATACAGGCATTTGTTCTATCAGTAGTTTCTCCAATACCACCTGTATTGTATGAATAATCTACAAAATACTTTCCTTTGATGTTTTTATATATTTTATTTTCACCATTTAATACTCCTAAATATAAGTCTATATAGCCATCATTATCAATATCACCTGCACAAGCTCCTAAATTTAATTCTTGTGTCTTTGTGTTGTTGGTCTTGCCTAAACCATATTGTTTAGTTTGATTTAGGAAGTTTAAGTTTTTTTGATTGCTATATAAATGCTCTTCTTCAAATAAACCACAGGTAAAAATATCTGTCCATCCATCATTGTTAAAATCAGCTGCTATGACACCATACTCATCATCTAATATTTTGGCTTGTTTGTTAAAGGTGATCGTTTAAAATCCTTTCCAAGTTATGGGTTCTCCTACTTTCTTTTTATCTGAATTTATTAAAAGTGTCCCTTCATTTCCTATACACCATAACTGATTGTTATGATTAATAATTTGTTTTAAATCTTGCTTAGTCGAACTCTCAATAGTACTTAATTCACCTTTTGAAAATTCAACTATCTTTCCTTGTAAACCCACACCGATTAAAGTTCCTTTTTCTGTTTGACTTATTGATAATATTGAAGACCAAATTGAATCTTTTGAGAGTATCTTAAGACTATCGGATTGAATAACACCTAAAAAATTGTATCCTGTAGTAAATATTTTTCCTTTAATTTTAGATAAATGACGGGTGTTTTGAGAGTGTTTAATAGCTATCCACTTATTCATCCTTTTTATATAGATTCCCTTTCCTGCAGTTAATACAACTAATTCTTTTTCTTTGGTTTGAGTAACTTTATGTATTCCTCTATTATTCGGTGGTTTAATCGGATACCAATTACCATTAATCATTTGAGCAATTTCTCCGTAACTAACCAATAAACCATTTTTACTGTCGGTAAAAAACATATCAGAAATGTTGTTTGCCATTGGGTTATAAATCTGTTGCCATTTTTTTCCGTTCCAATGATATAAATCAGAATTTTGATAAGAGGTATTATTACTAACAAAAATACAATCTGAAGATACTGCGGACATTGCAGAGATTTCACAAGGAGGTTGTTGCGGAAATTTTTTACATATATCTCCCTTTAAAACAAGTAATTGTTTTCCTGAGATAAAAGCAGAATCTGAACTAATAAATTGAATTTCCTTAAAATCAGAAAAAAGAGGTGAAGCAAGCGGTTGCCATTTACTTATTTCTTGAGCATTGATAAAGATTGAAGTAAACACTAACATAAAAACTAGGCTTTTTTTTATGTTTTTGCTCTTTATCATTTTTGCTGGTAAATTAAAAAAATACTAAGACCTTCTCGTATACAAAGTTAGTTTATTTCATTGTCTTTATCAACCTGTTTTTTAAATAATTATTCAACCTTAAATCCCAAAAACACTTTGTTAATTTTAATAGAAAATTCCTTTTGGCACAGACTTTGATTTGTTACTATCAAACCATAGAATTATGAAAACTTTTAAACTAATATTCAGTCTAGCAATTGTAAGCTTATTTTTCACATCTTGTTTTATAGATGTAGATAATCACGACAACCCTACAGAAACTGTTTCTTTGGAAGAAATTATAACTAATTATGATATTTGGTATGTAGATTTCAATCGCACTTCTGGTTATGGTGATGTGGCTTTTGTTTCAAAAGCTTTTACATTTACTTTTCAAAATGGTAGATTATATGCCAATAATAATATAGTAGGTTTAGGTTTTACAGGTGATGGTTATGGTATAAGAATAGGAGATTATGATACCTATAATGGTCTATTAAATGTAGATCACACTTTAGATGGTAACTTTGAATTTGAAGTAATTGTTGATAATGCTCAAAGCATAAGACTATACAATGAATACCAAGATGTAACGTACTATTTAGAAGGTTATAACAAATCAAGTTTTGATTTTGATCAAATATTCTATGATAACCTAGAGTATTTTTTACAAGAATATGATGAGTGGGAAAAAGCTTTTACAAGTATAGAAGGAGAACTCAATGCTTTTGATAATGAAAACTTCTTAGCATTTACACCTGAAAATATAACTACTTTTTATTCATCAATTGATGCTATAGGAACTCCAGTAATCGATAGAGAATGGGATTATGATGGTAACTATGAAATCTCAAATATATATGGTGAAGATAGTATCAAAGACTTAACATTAAATTATGAAAGTGGAGATACGGAAGAGTTTGAACTCAGCGTTATAGGTGGTGAAGATAAAGCTATAAGCTTATACCACTACGCATCAGGAACAACTTATGAGTTTGATGGATACGGGTTTATTCAATATAAAAACGGTACAAAAAATGTAGAACAAGGAAGAAAACGTTTTAAAGTAGAAAGAAAAACTATACAACGTAAAGCTCATAGTAAAACTACAAAAAGAGAACACACAAAAGATAATAAAACAAAAGCTCCGGCTAGAAAATAAAGTTTGGTTAGTTGATTTTTTAACAAATTGCACTTGTAATTTGTTAAAAATAAAGAGGCAGCTCGTAAGGGCTGCCTCTTTTATTTGTAAGACTCTAAAAAATTATTACAATTTTTTAGCTAGTCGAACTAATCCCGCTTTTTCAGCGGGATATTGGTTTAATACCTTTATTATTTACAAATTACATTATAAAGTTTAGTTTGATATAATTACTTTTTTAGTCATTACTTGTGTTCCTGAAGTAAGTCTTAAGAAATAAACTCCTGATTTTTCGTTTGTGTTAATTTCGAATAAAGGTTTTAAAGCTTTGCTTTGATGAATTAATTGTCCACTAATAGTATACAATTCTACATTCACATCATTTGTTGTGTTTAGCTTTCTTAAATCAACTGTAAATGTACCTTCATTAGGGTTAGGATACACATTAATATTAGCTAAATCACTTTCATTAATACTTAATGGATCATAGACAAAAATCTTATAATCTTCTGTTTCACCATAAGAATAGGTGCCACAAGGGTTAACATCACCAATATTAGAAGTTTCACGAACTACAATTCTCATAAATCTTGG
>DQTL01000070.1 GCA_015662775.1 Lutibacter sp. | reverse complement strand
AGACCGCTCTACCAAATTGGCAGACTACTTTGTTTAAAGAAGAAAAAGTAAAGATTGATTTGATTATTTTTGAAAAAACCACTATCAATTGTGAAATCTGTCTTGCGTCTTGTCTCTTGATTCTTACCTCATAATAGGTCTTGAGTTTTGTTTCTTAAGTCTTAGTTTCTTAATATTGAATTTTATTTCTTGACTATTGCTTCTTGACTCTTGCCTTTGTCTTGTTTCTTGTCTCTATTAGTCTTGTCTCTTGATTCTTAATTCTCACATTTAAAAAATCTTTTTATTATATTTTTCAGGATGTTTCCCATCAATGTTTTTGTAAAAATCTTCAATGATTTGCATGTCATTTTCAAAACTATCGGTAAGATATACTAAGCCACCGACACCTGCAATCTTATTTTTATAATCTAAATAACCCAAAGCAACAGGTACATTTGCTTTTTTTGCAATATGGTAAAAACCTGTTTTCCATTTTTTTACTTTTGTTCGTGTTCCTTCTGCTGGAACCATTAACGCAATATGTTTCTCTTTTGTGATTGTAGCTGCAGCATGATGCACTAAATTTCCTGTTTTTTTTCTATCGACACCAATAGCACCCATCATTTTAAAAAACCAACCATGTGGCGGCTTGGTAAAAGAATCTTTGATAAAATATTTCATTGGTTTATCCATTTTCCAAAAAACAGCTAAAGCAAAGACTAGATCCCAATTTGAGGTGTGTGGAGCTGCTATAATAACAAATTTTTCTACTTGAAATTCTTTGGGATAATTACTTTTCCATCCTAAAACATTTAGTACAGCTTTTCCTATTATTTTTTTCATTCTTAGTTGATTAGTAGTTGTAGTATAGTTTTTGTAAAAGTTGATTCATTTCTTTTCTAGTTTCACTATTTTTTTGCAAATAATGATTATTCATAAAGCTAAAGGTCAGCAAAGTTCCTTTTTGAGTTTTTATAAAACCACATAAATTATGGTTATTACTGACGGTTCCTGTTTTTGCATAAATATAGGTGGTGTCGAAAGGATAATTGTTTTGTAAAGTTTCTCCTTCACCATTTTTAGGTAATAGATCAAATACTTTTTCTTCACCAAAATCATTATATAATTTATGGAGTAAATAAACCATAGATCTAGGTGTAAATAGATTGTAACGTGATAAACCCGAGGCATCTACCCAACGTGGTTTATCGGGAATATCATGTAATAAACTGTCTAAAGCATACTGAATACTATTCTTAACTTGATAACTGTCTGTTTTGTTTTTTGAAATAATTAAAAACAAATACTCCGCAATAAAATTATCACTTTGTTGCATTAATCTATCATAAATAGGTCTGATAGGTGTACTTATATAAGGTTTGAAATTACCTTCTTCAATTTCATTAGCTTTATAAATAGGCTTATGAAGCGTGTCACTTAAAAGTTGTAAGCTGAGTTCTAATGAGGTTTTAAATGGAATAAAACGTCTTTTTCCAGATGGAATACTATCGATATAAAAATCATTCTGTAAGAAATCACGGTAATATTTCTTTTTAAAATCTTTTTGAATGAATTGTTGGAAGTGTTTAGGGGTTAACCTATTATTTTCTAGGCTCACTAGATTACTATATATTGGAAAAAGGCTTTTCTCAGGCATGTAATAGTATTGAAAATCATCCCATTGCCATCCGTCACCATAAATAAAATCAGAAAATTCTTCAGAAACAAAAATGAGTTCTTTATCGGTATTCTTTAAAAAACCATAGGTGCTATTTGGAAGTGAATCTACCAAAAAAGTTGGATCAGCTAAAGCCTTAAAATATCTTTTATCTCCTAGGTCAAAATAAGAAATTGTTGCAATACTATCTGGTAAGCTTTTTAAAGAAGTGTAGAGTGTAAAAAGTTTAGTTGTACTGGCAGGAGTAAAATATTTTTGACTGTTATAATTAATCAAGGTGTCTTTTGATTGAGTGTTTACAACTAACAAGCCTGTAAAATAGTTTTGAAGTTGATACGTGTTAATACTTTGTTGAAATTCTTTTTTAACAGCACAAGATTGTACTAAAAAAGTGAGGAACACGACAAGTAAAGTAAGTTTTCTCATTTATAATTTACTAAAATTGAAAGGTCAAATATACAAAACTCAATAGAGTTTATAGCTAAAGAAAACAACTAATCAGCTAAGATAGTTTCAAAAAAAATAATGATTATATTTTAGTTTTCAACCCTTCAAAGGTTTCAAACCCTTGAAGGGTTAAAAAAATCAACGTTTTCTAGCAAACACTAACTAAAATCATCCTCAGTATACCCAATCAAGTACACTTTTTCTTGAGCACGTGTAACTGCCGTGTAAAGCCAACGCCAATAATCAATGTTTTCACCATCGGGTAGCCAAGGTTTTTCAATAAATACGTTTTTCCACTGACCACCTTGCGATTTATGACAAGTCATAGCATAAGAAAACTTAATTTGTAAGGCATTAAAATATTTGTTCTCTTTAATGCTTTGAAAAATCTTGTATTTTGTTTTTAAATGGGCATAATCTTTGGCTACTTCGTGGTATAGTTTATTACTTTCTACATAAGAAAGAGAAGGAGCATTAATTGTAAGCGTATCGAGTAGTAAGACTACTTCAAACGGTTTTTGATTCGGATAGTCTATCATTCGTACCTTAGTTTCTGCAAAATGAAAACCATAGAGTTCTTTTCTACTGAAAATTTCTAATATTTCACAAGTATCTCCATTGGCTATAAAACCTGCTTCCGAAGTTTCTTCTAACCAATAATAATTATTTTTCACAACCATAATATAATCACCAGAAGAAATATCACTTTCTTGTCCGAGTATATTAAGTCGTATCTGTTGGTTGTATTGATTGGCTCTTTTGTTTGATCTAACGATGATTGCTGTATCTTCTACGCTTCCCATGTCATAGGCTTGGTTAATAGCATCTTCTATTTCATAGCCATCAACTAAACGAACTACATCGGGTTGGTCACAATTAAAAGAGAAGGGGTTTTCTTGAAATTCTGCTATTTTATTTCGTAAGCTAGTTGCATTTTGTAAAATGCCTGAGTGTTCTTGCTGTCGCATGACTTCGGTTAGTTCTAACTCAACCACTTCTTTATTGTAATCTAAAGTAAGTTTGTCAAAATTCAAAGCAGGACTAATAGTCAGTTTTACAGGTGGTAACTGAGCTGTATCTCCAATAAGAACCAGTTTGCATAGTTTCCCTTCATAAACATAATCAATTAAATCTTGTAAAAGAGAAAGATTTCCAAAGTTTAATTGTCCTTCTGATTTTTCGGGAATCATAGAGGCTTCATCTACAAAAAAAATAGTGTTAAAGTGTTTGTTTTTCTTTCTTACAAACCCAACCGTACCACCAGTTCCTTTTTTAGGATAGTATATTTCTTTATGAATTGTGTAAGCATTTTTTTTAGAATAGTTGGCTATTACTTTAGCTGCTCTACCTGTTGGAGCTAATAAAACTGCCTTTTTTCCAGTATGCCATAGATTATTGACAATTGTACTAATGCTAGTTGTCTTTCCAGTTCCAGCATAACCTTTAAGCAAGAATAAACCATGATTTTCTGGGTTAAAAAGAAAACCCGAAAACTGCAACAATAATTCTCTTTGTAACAGAGTAGGTGCATGCGGATAAACATCGTTTAAATGTTTGTTGAAAGTATGTGCTGTTTTTATCATTGCCTTTTAAAAGAGGAAACAAAGAAAAGAATATTTTAATAAAACAAAATTCTATTTTAGTATTATTTGTTAAGAATTTATTCTAAAAGATAGATGAAAAAAAAATAAAATTACGCTCAGAACTATCAGATATTCATAGACTTTAGAATTTATTTGTGCTAAAGTGCTTGTGTGAAAGTAATCTATAGCTGATATTAGTTGATTACTTTTTGTTTGATAAGCCTATAAAAATCTTTTTTATGTGAAATATTTTATTAAATTTGCGTGGTAACAAACACAAATAATTTTTTACATCATGATAAAATTCATCCTACTCGTTGTTGGACTTATACTTTTATTTCTCTTATTAGCAAAAGTAATTGTTGAATACGTACCTAGAAAAATTCATTGGATTATTTCTTTACTACTTTTAGTATTTGCTAGTTATTTAGGCTATAAAATATATGATGGTGTCGTTGGTAACATTAAGTTTCATGAAGAAAAACAGAAACGTTACGCTAAAGTCATCAAGAATTTGAAGATTATTCGTAAAGCAGAATTAGATTATAAAAAAGCTAAAGGGAATTACACAAATAATTTTGGAACTTTAGTCAATTTTATTGAAAATGATAGTTTCCCTGAAATTTATGTCCATGAAGAGTTTAAAACTGTTGTAGTGAGAGGAGTATCTACTGACGTAGAATACAAAGTAGTAGACACAACAGGCTATACAAGAGTCATTGATGGCTATAAAGGTGTAAACTATAAAGATATGATGAATGTTCCAGGAACAAATGAAAAATTTCAATTAGCTACTGCATTTGTTGAAAAAGGAGCTGCTGCAATTAAAACTTCTGTATTTGAAGCGAAAGTAGAAAAGCAACTAGTTTTAGCAGGAATGAATAAGAACCTTATTATGCAAGAAAAAGCGGTCTTTAGTGTTGACCAAGTAAGAGGAGAGTATATCTCAGTTGGAAACTTGGAAAATGTAAAAGATAGCGGTAACTGGCCTCCTTCTTATGATACAAGTAAAGAATCAAGCACAAAGTAATTTAGTAGATAACATTACTTACGATACATGTCACTTATCCATTCAATTAAGTTTGAATGGATTGGTTTATTGTATATTTGATAAAGAATTAATTGATGTTGTATTACTTAAAGAATATCAATTTGAAAAGCGTGCTCAAACTCCCGAACTTCTTCTCGAATATGTAAAAGAAATATTTGAATCTGACAGTGAATTAACACAAAATTACGAATCTGTTAATGTCACACATAAAAATAGCCTTGCTACAATAGTTCCTGAATCTTTATACGATAAGGATCATCACTCCGATTTTTTAAAGTATTCTGTTAAAGTCCTTAAAAGTGACTTTATTTCTGTAGATAACATGAGCGAAAGTGAATCAAAAAATATTTACATACCATTTAAATTTATTAATGATTACTTAGAGAAAAAGCATCAGGGTTTTAAGTATTCACATGCCTCTAGTTTGCTAGTAACCTCTTTACTCAAATATCAAAAACACAGTCTTAATAAATATTTCTTTGTCAATGTCTCAAAGAATATTATTGATGTTGTCTATTTAGCAAACAATAAACTACACCTTTACAACAGCTTTTTGTTTTATACAAAAGAAGACTTTTTATATTACATATTATTTTCATTAGAGCAATTACAATTAAATCCTAATGAACAAAAAATAACTTTTTTAGGAGCTATTGATAAGAAATCACCATTATTTGATATTACTTACACTTACGTAAGAAATATTGATTTTTTAAATGTTGAAAATCATAGTCTTTCGGAAGAGTTTTATGAAATGAATCCTCATATTGAAAAACATCATTATTTCGAATTGTTAAATCAATTCTAAATGCGAATAATCTCTGGAAAACACAAAGGAAAAAGATTAATAGCACCAAAAAACCTACCCGTTCGTCCGACTGCAGATATGCAGAAAGAAGCACTATTTAATATCTTAAATAATCAATTTGTTTTTCATGAAATAAGTGTTCTTGATTTGTTTTCAGGAACAGGTAATATAGCTTACGAATTTGCGTCGAGAGCTTGTGAACAAGTCGTTGCAGTTGATATGCACTATGCATGTATTAAGTATATTACTAAGACTAGCACCGAACTTGACTTTTCGATAGATTGCGTAAAAAGTGATGTTTTTAAGTATTTAAAGAGATCAAAATTAAAGTTTGACATCATATTCGCAGATCCTCCTTATGCGATGGATTTAATAAAATTTGAAAATATTTCTAAATTAGTTTTTGAAAAAGAACTCTTGTTAGAAAATGGTTTGCTAATTATTGAGCATTCAAGTCAAACGGACTTATCACATTTGCCAAATTTTAAGGAACAAAGAAAATACGGAAGTAGTGTGTTTAGTTTTTTTGTTACTTTGTAAAAAATAATTAAAATGCGTATTACTTTATTTATAAGTTTTTTATTCCTTTCTGTAAGTGTTTTTTCTCAATCAAGTTTTCCAGAATCATGGTTGGGCAAGTATGAAGGAAATCTAGAGATATACTCAGTAGATTCAATAGCGATGAATCTAAAAATGAATTTAGACATTATTAAAACTGAAAAAGACTCTGTTTTTCAGTGGGTTATAACTTATGATTTTAAAGGGAAAGAAGATATTCGTTCGTATGAACTGATAGTTGTAGATAAACAGAAAGGTCATTATCAAATTGACGAAAAGAATAGTATTGTAATTGATGCTTACTTTAGGAATGAAATTTTCACTAGTTTCTTTAGTGTAAGTGAAGTATTTATTTTGGCAACCTATACTATGAATAAAGAAAAAGCAATAGTTTTTGAAATAATATCCGCAAAAACAAAAGCAGTTAGTTCAACAGGCGGAACAAAGATTGACGAAGAGGAAATACCAATTGTAGCTAGCTATTTAGTCAACGGAAGGCAAAAAGCGGTATTAATTAGCAAATGAGTTAATTAGCCAATTAAGATTCAATTTCAAAAAGAAAAACACAAACACATGAAAATAAAAGAAGTACTTAACCATATAGAAAAACTAGCACCTCTTTCCTATGCAGAAGATTTTGATAATGTTGGCTTGTTAGTTGGGAATGCCTCAAATGAGATAACCAATGTACTAGTTACTTTAGATACATTAGAAAACACGATTGACGAAGCCATTGCCAAAAATTGTAATTTAATCATTAGTTTTCACCCAATAATATTTAGTGGCTTAAAAAGTATAACAGGTAAGAATTATGTTGAGCGAGTCGTTCTAAAAGCCATAAAAAATGATATTGCAATTTATGCAACGCATACAGCTCTCGATAATGTAAAGTTAGGTGTCAGTGGGAAAATGGCAGAAGTGCTTGGACTAAAGAATACCAAAGTATTGTTGCCTAAAAAAAATAGTATTAAAAAACTCATCACTTATGTACCAGATACACAAGCCGAATCTTTGAGAAATGCCTTGTTTTCTGAAGGAGCAGGTCATATAGGTAATTACGAAAAATGTAGTTACAATAGCAAAGGAATTGGGACTTATTTGCCAAGTGAAAATGCAAATCCAAATGTTGGGAGTATAGGAAAGCTACAACAAGAACCAGAAACAGCCATAACAGTTTATTTTGAAAAACACCAAGAGCAAAGCTTACTAAAGGCTTTGTTTAAAAACCATCCATATGAAGAGGTTGCTTATGAGATTTCTACTTTAGAAAATTCAAATCAGCATATTGGATTAGGGATTTATGGCGAATTGCCAAATGAAACTTCAGAAAAAGATTTTTTAGATACGCTAAAAGACACTTTCAATTTAACTACAATTAGACATTCAAAACTACTTAATAAACCTGTCAAAACAGTTGCTGTTTTAGGAGGTTCAGGTAGTTTTGCATTAAAGCAAGCCATTCAAGTTAAAGCTGATGTTTACGTAAGTGCAGATTTTAAGTACCACGACTTTTTTGGGGCAGAAAAAATGATTGTCATTGCCGATATTGGACATTATGAAAGCGAACAATTCACAAAAAATCTATTAGTTGATTATCTTACGAAAAAATTCACTAATTTTGCAATCATTTTATCAGAAACGAAAACCAATCCTATTTATAATTATTAATTATGGCAAAAAAGACAGAAGTTAGTGTTGAAGAAAAATTACGTGCATTGTATGATTTGCAGTTAATTGATTCAAGAATTGATGCAATGCGACTCATGCGTGGTGAATTACCTTTAGAGGTAGAAGACCTAGAAGATGATATAGCTGCATACGAAACTAGAATCAAAAGATTTGAGAAACAAATTGAAGTTTTTAATGCCGACATAAGTAGTAAAAAAATAGGTATTGATGAGTCAAAAGTTTTGATGGCAAAATATACCAAACAACAAGAAAAAGTACGTAATAATAGAGAGTTTAATTCTTTGACTAAAGAAATTGAATTTCAAGATTTAGAAATTCAATTATATGAAAAACGTATTAAAGAAGCGAAAGTTAAGATCGTTCATAAAAATGTGATTATAACCGAAACTAAAGAAAAATTAGTTGAGAAAAAAGAACATTTAAAGCACAAAAAAGACGAGTTAGATGATATTGTAAAGGATACCGAAAAAGAAGAAAAAATATTACTAAAAAAATCTAAAGAGTATAGCCAATTAATAGATGATCATTTATTAAAAGCTTATAATCGTATTCGCTCAAATGTAAGAAACGGATTAGCAGTTGTAACGGTTGAAAGAGGAGCAGCAGGAGGATCTTTCTTTACCATACCACCACAAAGACAATTAGAAATTGCAGCTCGTAAAAAAATAATTACAGACGAGCATAGTGGACGTATTTTAGTAGATGCACAACTAGCAGAAGAAGAAAAAGAAAAAATAGCGAACCTATTGTAAGATATTTATAAAATATTTCAACCTCTAAAAATTATTTTTTTAGAGGTTTTTTTATGCTAAAAAATTACGAAATTTTAGTTTTATGTTTAGACTAAATAGTTTAGTGTTTTTTTTAATTCTTTAAACTTGATGCTTGACTTTGTCAACCTGAGTTCGACCTAAGCTTTGTTTACAGTTTGAACGAATTTTTAATCAATTCGAAGTTATATTTTTGAAGGACTAACTAGT
>DQTL01000095.1 GCA_015662775.1 Lutibacter sp. | reverse complement strand
TTATTGACTGCAATTGCATCATCACTTTGTTGTATAACACCAGTTTTAGCATTGATTTCAGGAACTTCGGGAATTGCATCAACTTTCTCTTGGTTAGAACCTTTTAGACCTTATCTAATTGGATTTACAATTTTAGTGTTGGTCTTTGCTTGGTATCAGAAATTAAAACCTCAAAAAGAAATTGATTGCGATTGTGAAACTGAGGAAAAACCATCATTCTTACAATCAAAATTATTTCTTGGAATTGTAACCATATTTGCAATTGTAATGACAGCATTTCCTTATTATTCTTCTGCATTTTATCCAAAATCAGAAAAGGAAATAATAGTAGTTGATAAAGCAAATATTCAAACCATAAACCTTAAAATTAAAGGAATGACTTGTGCATCTTGTGAAGAACATATTAATCATTCTGTTAATCAATTAAACGGAATAATAAAAGTCAAATCTTCATACGAAAAAGAAACTACAGAAATAGAATTTGACAATTCAAAAACAACAATTGAAGAAATAGAAAAAGCCGTTAATTCAACAGGATATTCAGTAATTAACACTAAAGAAAACTAAAATGAACATAGAATTAAAATCAACAATTACTTGCCCAAAATGTGGACATAAAAAAGAAGAAGAAATGCCAACAGATGCTTGTCAATTTTTCTACGAATGCGTAAATTGTAAAGTCGTTTTAAAACCAAATAAAGGAGATTGTTGTGTTTATTGTTCTTTTGGAACAGTTCCTTGTCCGCCAATTCAAGAAAATAAAAGTTGCGGAGATACAAGTTGTTGTTGAAAATCTGACCGAAAATAAAGTAGCCAGTGGGTAACAATGTATAAAAATAATAGCGGTTTTAGTGCTAAATTCAAAGGTAGTATATTTGTACAAAGTTCAGTAATAAATTGAAAGGTCAGTGCCTTTAAATCCGCTACTATTCTTAGTGTGCCAAGAAGCAACAGTCAGCAACGATAACTGTTGTATGCTATAATTAAGATGGTGGAATCACGCCTTCAGCGTGACGAACCACCAAAGTCGTTGTATAGGCGATGGCTTTAAACCACCAAAAGGTGCTGTAATTAAGAGTTATGGTATTGAGCGTTTTGGAAAAGTTATTCCACGAGAATAACAGGTATTAATAAAGGAGTTGAACGCAAGTGAACCACTGATGAGGTGTCGAGAAGTGGGCTACATTCAGTCAAAAACTACGGAGTATGATACGGAGTTAAAAGCGATGTTTTTTTTTTAAAAGACATTGATTACAGAGATAACCTATTTATTTTCTGTAAGGCTGGCGTCATTCAGGTGGCAAGACCTTTATTTGGGCTTATTTATGGAACTTGGGAAACTACATATAAATGTCAGGCTATTTTAAGGCTACCGATATAGGATTCGCTTATAGTCAAAGGGAAATGTACAATAGATACAATCTAAAGGCAAAATACCAATGTTATATGTAGAGACGGACTAATCCGTATTAGTGATGAATTTTCTGTAATGGAAAAGGAGCGAAGGGGTTAGGTTATACAGTTGCGTTTTATTAATCAACTCAAATAAAAGAGGATGAATTTATGGAATGAAACAAAATCAATACCGATAAGTCATTCAATGATAACGAATGCTTATAAAAAGGTAAAAGCCAACAAAGGTAGTGGAGGAGTTGACCAGATTAGTATGGAACAATTCGATGCTAATCGTTCAAAACTTCTTTACAAACTTTGGAATCGTATGGCATCAGGCAGTTATTTTCCACCACCAGTCAAAGAAGTAGAGATACCAAAGAAAGACGGCAACGTTAGAAAATTGGGCATACCTACCATTAGCGATAGAGTTGGGCAAATGGTAGTCAAGATGTACATTGAACCACGTTTAGAGAAAATATTCAGTAAGAATTCTTATGGTTATCGACCACAGAAAAATGCACATCAAGCATTAGAAAGTGTACGAAAGAATTGTTGGAAAACAGATTGGGTAATAGATTTAGACATCAAAGGTTTTTTTGATAACATTAAACATAACAGATTAATGTTAGCCGTAGAGAAACACGTACCAGAAAAATGGGTACAACTCTACATAAAACGATGGTTGGCAATGCCAGTTTTAACAAAGTCAGGTAAACTAATTAAAAAGCAAGGCAAAGGTACGCCACAAGGTGGAGTAATAAGTCCACTTTTAGCAAACCTTTTTCTACATTACGCTTTAGATAAATGGTTAGAAAACTTTGATAGTACAGTACACTTTACACGATATGCTGACGATGTAATAGTTCACTGTAAAAACGAAGTCCACGCTAAGAGAATACTTAAAGCAATTGGTTTACGATTAAACTCTGTAGGATTAGAATTACATCCACAAAAGACCAAGATTGTCTATTGTAGAGATTATCGGAGAAAAGGAAAATATCCGAATATCAAATTTGATTTTTTAGGATATTCTTTTCAACCAAGAACAACGAAATCAAAAAGAAATAATAAACTCTTTTTAGGTTTTGATTGTGCTATAAGTATTAGTTCTAAAAAGCGAATTGCAGACAAATTAGAAACACTAAAAGTTAAGAAATTAAGTTATAAAAGCATAGTTGGTGTGGCACAACATCTTAATCCATTGATTAGAGGTTGGATACGCTATTATGGTAAATTTAGAATTTCTGAACTTCACAGAGTTTTTCGTTTGTTAAACCAGCGATTAATAAGATGGGCAAGGCAACGGTATAAACGATATAAAACAAGTATCAAAAGAGCATACAAATGGTTAAAAACTGTACAAGAACAATATAGTACATTATTTTACCATTGGCAATTTGGATTTTTAGATTAATATCGTAGATTTGTATAACAAGAGCCGTGTGAGGGGAGACTTTCAAGCACGGTTCTGTGAGAGGTTTAGGGTGAAATTCCCTTTACCTACTCGAC
>DQTL01000125.1 GCA_015662775.1 Lutibacter sp. | reverse complement strand
TACCATGTTTTTTGAAAAAAAATTAAAAACCCCGTAAACAAAGGGTTTGTTTTCTAATAATCGCTAAAATGGGGCTGTAACTGTCAAACTCAAGAAAAGAAAGCAACTAAATCATTGAAAGAACATAATACGTTTTTGAAAGAATTAGGGCTGAAAACAATTTGAATGGTGGAATAAGCCAACGCAAGTTCAAGCACATTTAAAGTTTGCTCGTGCCTCACAATTAAGCATAGCGAATCACGAACCTATAAACCTGAGTTCGACCTAAGCTTTACTATACAGAGTAACTATGCTCTATTTTCAACATTAGCTCAAGTCTTTATCACCAACGCATTCTTAAGATATTCAAGAAAAAAACCTACACTACTTTCAAGAAAAAATACTTCTTTTTACCGCGTTGTAATAACACATATTTATTGGCAATTAAATCATTTGCAGTGATGGAATAGCCTTCTTGTATTTTTACTTTATTAACAGAAATTGAATTTTCTTTTAAAGCACGTCTTACTTCACCATTTGATTTTAAAAAGCCTGATTTTTCATTGAGTGCTGCGATAATATCTAATCCAGCTTCTAAATCTAATGGAGTGATTTCTGCTTGTGGAACACCTTCAAAAACATCTAAAAAGGTTTGTTCATCTAAAGATTTTAAATCATCAGATGTTGATTTTCCAAATAATATTTGAGAAGCTTTTAAAGCATTGTCGTAAGCTTCTTTTCCATGTGTCATCGTGGTTACTTCTTCGCCTATTCTCTTTTGTAAAAGTCTTAAATGAGGTGTTTCTTGATGTTCTTTAATCAAAGCTTCTATCGTTTCTTGATTTAGAAAAGTAAATATTTTTATGTATTTTTCTGCATCTGTATCGGTGGTATTTAACCAATATTGGTAAAACTTGTAAGGCGAAGTTTTGTTGGCATCTAACCAAATATTGCCACCTTCTGTTTTTCCAAATTTAGTTCCATCGGCTTTGGTGATTAAAGGAACGGTCAAGGCATAGGCTTTTCCTTGTGCTTTACGCCTAATTAATTCGGTACCTGTGGTGATATTTCCCCATTGATCTGAACCACCCATTTGTATTTTACAATCGAAATTTTCATATAAATGTAAAAAATCATAGCCTTGAAAAAGTTGGTAGGTGAATTCGGTAAAACTCATTCCTTCTTGCGATTCAGACCCCAATCTTTTTTTGACAGAATCCTTTGCCATCATATAATTAACGGTTAGGTGTTTTCCGATATCACGGACAAATTCTATGATAGAAATTTCTTTCATCCAATCATAGTTATTGACTAAAATGGCTTTGTTTTCTTTTTCAGAATTAAAATCTAAAAATCGATCTAGTTGTTCTTTAACACCAGCTACATTTTTATTTAAAGTAGCTTCATCTAACAAATTTCTCTCTGCAGATTTTCCAGAAGGATCACCGACCATACCAGTTGCTCCACCAACTAATGCGATAGGTTTATGCCCTGCATTTTGAAAGTGTTTTAAAACTAAAATTGGCACTAAGCTACCAATATGCAAAGAATCAGCTGTAGGATCAAAACCAATATAACCTGTTGTTTTATTTTTGTTTAAATATTCTTCCGTATCAGGAATACTGTCGTGTACAAGTCCTCTCCATCTGAGTTCGGCTACAAAATTTGTCATAAGTTTATAAATTTTGGACAAATATAGGATAATGGAGCTGAAAGTTGAAAGTTTAAAGCTAAAAGTTGGGTTGTTTACAATAAAAAAAGCTTATGCATTGCATAAGCTTCTTTATCTATTTTTCAATATTAATTAGACTAAAAAGTATTATAAATACTAGAATCTAAATCCAAATGAAACGCCAACTCTTACTAAAACGTCTGGTGCATCTCCTCCTTTTAAATTACGCCCTGCTCCTCCGTATAGTTCAGCAATAAAACCTCCATCAGAAATATATTTATAGCCACCACCTAAACCAAAGGCAAAGTCATTATACTCTAAATATTCATATCCTTCTTCATCTTCTGATGCTTTTGTATCAGTAGTCTCAATTTTATTTTTATTCACACCTCCATTTGCTGCTAAGAAAGCTTCTAAAAATAGACCATCAATAATATCTTCAGGTAATTGATAACGATAATATGGTGTAATGATATAATCTGTATTTCCTCCAAAAAAACCATTTCTATTTTTTTTATCTAAATCTAATGCGAGTGAAAGACCAACTGATGATTCTTCGCTGATAATGTATTCATAACTAAGGTCTAATTGTTTAAATGCAATAACACTAAAGGCATTTAAGCGTATTTCATTTGATTTGTCTTGAGCAAAGCTTGGAAAAGCCGTAAGTACAACTAGTAAAAAAAGAAATTTTCTCATAATCTATTTGTTTAGATATTTATTATTTAAGGTATTTGAATAGCAAATATACTTAGAATAATGGAAAAAAAACAACACTCAAATAAAAATGATTGGAAAAATAATAATTCTTAAGTTATTTTAAAACCTAAATCCAAAAGACACACCTGCTCTACCGACAACTTCAGGTGCATTTACATCAAACATATTACGTCCTAGACCTGCATAAACAACACCTACAAAACCACGTCTTGTTACAAATTTTTGACCTAAACTTATTCCAAAAGCTACATCTTGGTATTTTTGTTTTTCTGTTTGATCTGTAATTTCGTTATAAATCAAATCATCTCGTTCTCCTCCATTATACATGGCAAATCCTTCCATAAAAAAACCAGAAGCATAATAAGGGGAAAAATATTGACGGTAATAGGGCGTTACTGAATAGCTTTTTATGCCCCATTCTTTAAAATCGGTATGATTCCCTATTCGGGTTAAAAACGAAACTCCAACTGACGATTCTTCATTGAGTATTCTTTCGAAAGACACATCTAACCATTTAGCTGCAATTAAGTTAAAAGCATTTAATGTTATTTCATTCTGTTTCTCTTTATGCACATGCACATATCTTTTTTGAGAATAACTAGAAATTGAAAGTAGTAAAGCGAGTACAAAAAGTAATTTTTTCATTTGTATGTTTTTAAGTTACTTTCTATAGATACAAATATGTTGCCAAGTTGAATTTTGGATGTTAAAAACTAGCCCGTAACTGAACATTTCCATTGTGAATAGTTTTAGAAAAAGCATTGGTTCTACCATTGTAATTTAAATTTACATATAAAAAACTATTGAGTTTATGAGTCCATAGAAGATTCCAAGTCATGTTATTATCTGGTTGTAAACCTTCTAGCATTTGATAACCTACAGATGAAAAACTAGAACCAATAAAGTTGTTCTTTATCGCTTTTATCTCCATAAAAAGACTGTTTTGGTCTTTGCTGGTAAACTGATAATTTAATGCAATTTGTTGCTGATCTAGAGATTCTAAATCACCTATTCTATTATTCTTTTTAGCATTTGAATAAGAAGCTTTTATCCAATGGCTTTTATTAAAAAAATAACTGAGATTTGGGGCAATGGATTGTTCTACTATTCGGTAATTTCTACTAGTGAAATTTTCATTGTCAATGGTATTGATAATTTGTTCGGCAAGCAAACCAATTTGCCAATTTTCTTTAATTTTATGTTGAAATAATATTTGATGATTCTCTAGATTGTTTTCTTGACTCCCAAAAGAAAGGGCTGTTTTTTGTTGCGATTTATTGTAGTTATAAGTTGTTGTATAATGCGCTTTTCCTCTGTTAAAAACCAAAGAGTTTCTCAAAACAAATTGATTGTTTACCGTTTGAGAGCTCGTATTATCAAACGGATTAATATTCACCAAGTTTCCTTGTCTAAATTGATTATTCTTTGCTAAAATGGTAAATTGATTATACCAATGTGATAGTAGCTTTTTAAAACCCTTTTGGTTACTCCATTTTGAAAAGTTTACTTGTAAATTCTGTTGTAATTTAGCTTCTTGTGTAGGTAAATAGGTAATGTTTGGTAAGGCAATTCGTAGAAAATTAGCTTGATCGTTGTAAAGTGCTATTTCAAATTCATCTAACTCTTGTAAGCCATTTTCATTGTAATCAATCCAAGTATAAAAACCTTGACCTACTTCGGTTTCAACATAAGTGTAATCTCTTTGTGGACTATTCCCAGAGGTGTTTTGGTAGCTTGTATTCCAAACCACAAATTGATTAAATAATTGTTGGTTATAAGTTAATTTTGAATTTATCACATCAACTTTTTTTCCTTTTAAATTATCTAAAAGACGATAGTTGGCATAAAATTTTAATTGTGCATGCTCATCTTTTATGAGTTGTGAATTAATAAAAACTGTTTTAGATCTATTTACTGTTTTCAATTGATTACTTATCAAGCTATCATTTATATGTATTTGTCCTCCTAATTCTACAAATACTTTGGCACTATCTCCAATACCAAAAAGAGCTTTTGCATCAATAAATTTATAGGAATTGGTGTTTAAAATACTAGTTGTTACCTCTTTTTGTTTGTTATTTTCTAAATCGAAAACACTACCAATCCACCATTTTTTTTGCGTATATTTAACCTGAGTATGACTTCTAGTAAAATCACTATTTATCAAACTTCCTTGACTCATTAACAAACTACTTAAATGATTGATATTAAATTTGTTAAAATGCATATTTGCACCTAAACTTTGTCTATTCCCATTGTAAGAATTATTAAAATTCAAATTCTCAAAATTGTAAAATAGTTCCCCTTTTTTTGGATTTGAAAAAAGCAATCTCCCATTAAAAAGTCGCTGATTTTCTTTAGACTTTTCTAAATTCCAATCTCTATCAAATTCAATAGTGTATAATCTTTCAATACTTTTAAAATCTTTGTGTAGAAAATCAAATTGTAATTTGCTTTCTAGTTTCCAACCTCTTTTTGTAGAATCTAATAAAACTTGATTCCAAGAAGCTTTAATGGCAGGTGCTTTATTGCCTGAATTATCTAGCGTAGAGAATAAATTGCGATCATTATCTGCGTAGGCTAAATCAATAGAAACATCTGTTTTTTTATTGGGTTGGTATTTTGTTTGTAGTGAAATAATTTGTTGTTTGGAAGGTGCAACTAAAGGAGTTTTAGCTTGATAATCTCCATTGTTTGCTCCTACATATTCCATTTTTTTACCAATGGCTAAATATTCTAATACTTGATAGTCTCCTTGATTGGTTCCAACGTAAGTAAAACCTACATGATAGAGTGTATCATCGGGATCAATAGAGTATTCGTACACATCTACTCCAGAAACAACTATCTTTTTATAAAGAATTTTCTTTTCGTCATAGGAGGTTTCTACAGCATTAGTAACAAAAAGTTGTTCCGTACTATTGCCCATTTGAGCAAGTAATTCTATTTGTTTATCGGTTAAACTCAATTGTAAGGGTTGATTTTTTAAATCACTTTCATTGTAATACGAAACACCAATTTGCCATTTATCTGACGTATAATTTGCAGTTTCATGGGTAACAAAACGCGAATAATTACGATCGGAATATTGAAATTCTACTTGAATTCGCATATCAGATGTAATGGGTTTTGTAGCTGTAAAAGTAATCTCGGCTGTGTTGTAATCGATGATATAATCATTATCTTCACCACGTTTTTGAGGCAAACCATTGATAAAAACTTTTTCACTACCACTGATAATAAAGATATAGGCTTCTCCATTATTTCCATTGAGTTTGTAAGGTCCCTGATTGGCTTCTTTACCTTGAAAATGATGCTCTGTATAACGTCCACGTACTAAAGCTCCCGCTGCTGTAAATTTTAAATTATCTGAATGAGATGCTATAGCTACTCCAGCTACTTTTTTGTTAAATCGCATAAAATAACTAGTAGTATCCTTTAGAAACACATCACCAGCACGTACCGACCAATTAGGTGCTTGCATTTCGATATAGACACGATCTAAATCTTTCAAATCTTGGGAATATCCATTTTCTTGAATGGGTATATTGGTATCGCTAATTCGGGCTCTTAAGGTAACTTTTGAAGATAATTTTCCTTCAATTTTTAAATCTAAAACAGAGTTTAGTACTGCATCATGATTGTTTCCTATTGTTATTCCTCTTGTTATATTTCCCTGTGTATCAAGTCCTTCTAAAGGTTTTCCTCTTAAAGGTTTTTTGACAGTATGTATAGGTATGGGACTAGATGTACTTGCATTAGCACGTATCAACAAAGTATCTAAACCGCTATAATTCTGTGTTAAAAAGTTGGGATAAGTATAGTAGTGGACTTGTATGGAATCTACTTTTGAAAATTTCTTAAAAAAAGTAGCATTTAAAAAAAGTTTAGAATTTTGATAATCAACTTTGTAATCTAAGGAATCTATTTGTTGCCCATTTTTAAAAGTTAATCTAAAAAAATAAGGATTTGTGCTAGTTGTATGAAATGCTATTGAATCAGAAACAGCTAAAGTCTTTTTTTTATATCGTAAACTATCTACCTGTGCCTGTGCGACAAGAATACTAAAAAATGCTATGAGTCCGACTAGTTTTTTCACCATCAATTTAAACGTAGAAAACCTAAAAATAGTCTATTCATTGGCATAATACAACTTAACATTAAATTGATTCTTATTAATTATTGGTTGTCTTATAAAGATAAAAGACTGCTCTAATCAATACATTTTCTAATTAGCACATTTTCAAATCATCCAATTAATAGCCTAACTTTTCACGAACTCTTTTAAGCACTTCACTTGCTACTTCTTTGGCTTTTTTTGCTCCTTGTTCTAAAGCTTTATCTAGTTCTCCTTTATTTTCCATAAAGTAGTTGTAACGTTCGCGAACTTCAGCAAATTCATTGAGAATTAACTCATAAAAAGCTTGTTTTGCATGTCCGTATCCATAATTACCAGCTTCGTACTTATTTCGCATTTCAGCAATTTGATCAGGACTTGCAATAAGTTTATACAAAGCAAATAGATTACAAGTATCAGGATTTTTAGGATCTTCTAACGGAGTGCTATCCGTTTTTATTTTCATAATTTGCTTTCGTAATTGTTTGTCAGAAAGAAATATATTAATGATATTCCCTTTAGACTTGCTCATTTTTTCACCATCTGTGCCTGGAACATACATGGTCTCATCTTGTACTTTGGCATTAGGTGGAACGAGAATTTTTCCTACTTTACTATTGATTCTATTGGCGACATCTCGTGCCATTTCAAGATGTTGTAATTGATCTTTTCCTACAGGAACTATCTCAGCATCATACAATAAAATATCAGCTGCCATTAGCATTGGGTAAACAAACAAACCTGCATTTACATCACTTAATCTATCTGCTTTGTCTTTAAAAGAATGGGCTAAAGTAAGGCGTTGATACGGAAAAAAACAGCTTAAATACCATGAAAGTTCAGTTACTTCAGGAATATCACTTTGTCGATAAAATACTGATTTAGAAATGTCTAACCCACAAGCCAACCATGTAGCTGCGGTACTATAGGTGTTTTCTCTTAATTCGGTACCATCTTTAATTTGAGTTAAAGAGTGCATATCTGCAATAAATAGAAAAGAATCATTAGCTGGATTATTTGCTAATGCTACCGCAGGTAAAATTGCTCCTAAAAGATTTCCTAAATGTGGTGTTCCTGTGCTTTGTACGCCTGTAAGTATTCTTGCCATAAATGAGTTGAAAGTTAAAGGTTGAAAGTATAAAGTTTAACTTTTGAAAGGCAAAAATACGGTTTTGAATAGAAAAAAGGGCTATTTCTTTTTAAACAAACTAAAAGTAAACAAAATTATTAAAGCTCCAATAAGACCTTGAGCGATATCACCAACAATTCCTTCAAAAAGAGGTAAGCCGAATTTGTCAAAAATCCAACCACCTACAAAACCACCAATAATTCCTAAAACAATATTTTTAAAGGCACCAAAACCACCACCTTTCATTATTTTTCCAGCTAAAAAACCGGCTAAAGCACCTATCAATATAGTATATAACATGAAATCTAATTTATAAATTAAAATATAAAAGTAAGAAAATATAGAATACTAACGTGTCTATTCAGCCATTAAGTGCTAGAGCAGCTTTTTATCTCTCGCAAAGACGCTAAGTCGCCAAGCTGTGTCTAAAGTGTAAAAAAAATGCTCG
>DQTL01000010.1 GCA_015662775.1 Lutibacter sp. | reverse complement strand
GCAGGTTCAGGTAAAAAAGCAGGTGAGTTTTATACACCACAACAACTGTCTAGTATTCTGTCAGAAATTGTAACCTTAGATAGTCAAAACCCAAAAGCAGGTAAAAAGAAAAAAATAAATAAAGTTTTAGATTTTGCTTGTGGTTCGGGTTCTTTACTATTAAATGTAAAAAATAAAATAGAGAAAGAAGGCGGTACACTTAGCCGAATATACGGACAAGAAAAAAACATAACAACATACAATTTAGCACGTATGAATATGTTGTTGCACGGAGTAAAAGATTCAGAGTTTGAAATTTTTCACGGAGATACTTTAAAAAACGAATGGGATATTTTAAACGAAATGAATCCTGCTAAAAAAGTAACCTTTGATGCTATTGTAGCAAATCCGCCCTTTAGTTTGCGTTGGGATGCATCAGAAGCAATGGGCGAAAATTTCCGTTATAAAAATTACGGATTAGCACCTAAATCAGCAGCAGATTTTGCTTTTTTATTACACGGCTTTCATTTTTTAAGTGATGAAGGTACAATGGCAATTATTTTACCACACGGAGTTTTATTTAGAGGTGGAGCAGAATCACGAATTAGAACCAAACTACTTAAAGACGGAAATATTGATACCGTTATTGGTTTACCATCTAACTTATTCTTTTCAACAGGAATACCTGTTTGTATTTTAGTATTAAAGAAATGTAAAAAAGAGGATGATGTACTCTTTATAAATGCAAGTGAGCATTATAAAAAAGAAAAACGTCAAAACCATCTACAAGAAGAAGATATTCAAAAAATTGTAGAAACCTATCAATTTAGAAAAGAAGAAGAACGATATGCACGTAGAGTTTCAATGGAAGAAATTGAGAAAAACGATTACAACCTAAATATTTCTCGATATGTAAGTACAGCCAAACCAGAACCAATAATTGATTTACAAGAAGTGAATGTAAAACTGGCTGAGATAGAAAAGAAAGCAACTAAATCATTGAATGAGCATAATGAATTTTTGAAAGAGTTGGGTTTGAAAACAATTTAAAGATTCGAAAATAATAGTTATGAATGGATACTCTACTCTAAATGAAACTCAAAAATTTACATATTACAAATACACTAGAAATATATTCAGCAAATATAGAAACAACTATACAATTACCTATAGTTGATGGAGGAATTAGCGCTGGTTTTCCCTCGCCTGCTGATGATTTTTTAGATTTAAGTATCGATTTAAATAAAGAGTTTATCAAAAACCCAAGCTCTACCTTTTATGGTAGAGTAAAAGGAGATAGTATGATTGATGCTGGTTTAAATAATGGTGATTTATTAATTATAGATAAAAGCCTAGAACCAATAAACGACAAAATAGCTGTTTGTTTTATTGATGGAGAGTTTACAGTCAAGCGAATTCAAATAGAAAAAGAATGTATTTGGTTAGTTGCTGAAAACAAAAACTACAAACCAATAAAAGTAACTAAAGATAATGATTTTATAATTTGGGGTATTGTAACCACTGTAATTAAATCCGTATAATGTTTGCTTTAGTAGATTGTAATAATTTTTTCGCTTCTTGTGAGAGAGTCTTTAGACCAGATCTAAACAACAAGCCTATTGTTGTCTTATCAAACAATGATGGATGCGTAATTGCACGCTCAAATGAATCTAAAGCATTAGGCATACCCATGGGAGCACCCGCTTTTAAATACAAACCTTTATTTGACAAAAACAAGGTACATGTATTTTCCTCAAATTTTGCTTTATATGGAGATATGAGCCATCGTGTGATGTCAATGCTTTCTGAATATACTCCTGATATTGAAATATACAGCATAGACGAATCTTTTTTAAAATTAGAAGGTTTTAATCATCTTGATTTATTAGATTACGGAAGAACAATTAAAAAAAAAATAGATAAAGGTACAGGCATTCCAATAAGCATTGGAATAGCTCCAACAAAAGCACTCTCTAAAGTAGCCAACAGAATCGCTAAGAAATTTCCAAAAGAAACAGGTGGCGTTTATATGATTAAAAATGATGAGCAGAGAATTAAAGCTTTAAAATGGTTGAAAATAGAAGATGTTTGGGGAATAGGAAGAAAACATGCTAAGCGTTTAAAAGCAAAGAAAGTAAATACAGCGTTTGATTTTATTAATTTATCTGATGAATGGGTTAAATCTAACATGTCAATAGTTGGATTACGATTAAAAAAAGATTTAGAAGGAAAACCAACACTTGATTTTGAAAAAATACAGCCTAAAAAAAACATTGCTACTACACGTACTTTCGAAGGCATGTTAAAAAACTATGAAGATATAAAAGAACGAATTACAACTTTTGCTGTTCATTGTGCTGAAAAATTACGTAAACAAAATTCACATTGCGCCGAAATAACTATTTTTATTTTGACCAACAGACACAGAAAAGAGTTGAAACAGTATTATAAATCAATAAAACTAAAAATAGAACCTACTAGTTCGAGCATTATTTTAAGTAAACATGCTGCTAGAGGTTTGTCTGTTATTTTTAGAAATGGATATAATTATAAAAAAGCAGGAGTTATAATTAGTAAGTTTACACCTGAAGGAGAAAAACAGTTTAATTTATTTTCTGAAGAAAACCCAAAACATATTGCTTTAATGCAAACAATTGATAAACTTAATAAATCAATTGGTAGCAATAAACTTAAGTTAGCATCCCAAGATTTAGGTAGAAAGTGGAAAATGAAACAAGAAAAATTATCTCCTAGATATACCACAAACCTAAAAGAAGTGATAATTGTTAAAATATAAATTAAAATATCTAGTCAATATTTAATATTCTATATCATTTAAAACAATATAAACAACACCCAATACAACACCTTAAAAAACAAAACCCTCAAAATCAAATTATTATGAGGGTTTTTGCGGAGAAAGAGGGATTCGAACCCCCGGAGGTATGACCCTCGCCAGTTTTCAAGACTGGTGCATTCGACCACTCTGCCAT
>DQTL01000016.1 GCA_015662775.1 Lutibacter sp. | reverse complement strand
TTTTTTGAAAAAAAATTAAAAACCCCGTAAACAAAGGGTTTGTTTTCTAATAATCGCTAAAATGGGGCTGTAACTGTCAAACTCAAGATAAATCTATTCAATTGATAATCCTTTCATTGGAACAAAAAAAGAATAAAACACCAAAACCAATTTTGATCCATCGAAAAATATGCAAAGCTGATTTAGGCAATTTGAAAGAGATATTTCTCATTGATACAGATTGTGGGAATATGACAGAAATAAAAGAAAAAGAATGGAAAGTTGAACATAAAATAAATAGCAATGAATAGCCCACGCTTCGCAGTCATACAATTACTCACGAGTTTATATTTTTTTTAGGTGTTCGTGAACCGCTAAGGCGGTTTGCCAAGTTGCTCGGGAAAGCCATCGCACCACCAAATTTTTGCGATAAGAGAGAGCAGAAGAGAATTTATTCGATTATGCCGAACGAAGCAAAAATCAGCAATGCTAAACTTGTCAAAGAGTATGCCTGCCCCAACCCGCTGACAGTCAGAGTGAAAGAAGGTAGTACTGGCTACAAACAAAGTTCACCTCAGTTTCTCTTTTTAAAAGTACTATATTTAATCGAATACAAAGTAAAGGCTTCATACACTAACCGTTAAATCAAAATACTCACCAATACGGGAAAGTTATGTACATTAATAATTTTACCCCAATCCTAATTTTATGCTTCAAACTTTCCCTATTCTTTTAATTCCGTAAATTAAGTTTTAAGCTTATCTCAAATTACAACAAAGAATCAATAATATCCTTTTCTGAAACACCTTCTGCTTCTGCTTTGTAATTCCTTACAATACGATGGTGTAAAACGGCATAAGCAATTGCTTGAATATCTTCTTTATCAGGAGAAAGTTTCCCTCTGATAACAGCATGTGCTTTTCCTGCTAAAATAAGATTTTGTGAGGCTCTTGGGCCAGCACCCCAACTAATATATTGATTAACTATATCCGTTGCATTGTCAGTATTAGGTCTTGTTTTTGACACCAGATTAACTGCATACTCAATGACATTATCAGCGACAGGTATTCTACGCACTAGATGTTGAAATTCAAGAATTTCTTCAGCACTAAAAACCATATCTATCTTTTCTGTATGATCATCAGTTGTAGTTTTGACAATAGTTACTTCTTCATTAAAACTAGGATAATCTAAATTAATTGAAAAAAGAAAACGGTCTAATTGAGCTTCTGGTAAAGGATAGGTTCCTTCCTGCTCTATTGGGTTTTGTGTTGCTAAAACAAAAAATGGTTTTGCTAATTTATGTTCATGACCCGCTACAGTTACTGAACGTTCTTGCATGGCCTCTAAAAGAGCTGCTTGTGTTTTAGGTGGTGTTCTATTAATTTCATCTGCTAGTATTATATTTGAAAAAATAGGTCCTTTAAGAAATTGAAATTTTCTATTTTCATCTAATATTTCACTTCCAATTATATCAGATGGCATAAGATCTGGCGTAAATTGAATGCGTTTAAAATCAAGACCTAAAGTCCTAGCAACAGTAGAAACTAAGAGCGTTTTTGCCAAACCTGGAACACCGATTAACAAAGAGTGTCCTCCGATAAAAATTGATAATAATACATGGTCAACCGCTTTGTCTTGACCGATAATAATTTTACCTATCTCTTTCTTTAATTGTTTGTATTTAGTTACTAATTCCTTAGCAGCAGCTACATCAGACATGTTTATTTGTTTTTTTTGAAATTCGTTTTAAACTCACAATTTTTGTAATCTTCACTTATTTTTATATACGTATCAACTATCTTTTCTTCAACCCATTCTTCTACAACTTCTTGTCGTTTTTTAGATAAAGCTAGATTTTGAATTTTTACGTAATCCTTAGCAAATTCTGCTTTATGACCTTCCATTTTTTCTTTGACTAAAACAAGTTTAAACATTTTTTCACCTTCTCTAGTTTCATCGTAGAATACTTCGGTCATTTCACCTTCATTTAAATTAAAAATCTTTCCATGTAAGGAAGGAAATGCACGCATAAACTGCTCACCACTTAACCTAAACGTACTCTCATTTGAAAAAGGATTTAAAATAACTCCTCTGTTTTTGCTTGATTTTTTATCGTGCGAGTACTTGATTACAGCTTCCTCAAAAGTTAGTGTTCCCTTTTTAATTTCACTACTAATACTATCCAATTTGTTTTTTACCATTAATTTTTCATTATCACTAATTTTAGGTTGAATCAATACATGGCGTACATCAATTGTTTGTCCTTTTACTTTTTCTACTTTGACAATATGATACCCAAAATCAGATTTAAATGGTTCAGAAACCTGTCCTTCATCAATTGAAAAAGCGGCATCTTTAAATTCTTTAACAAAAGGGCTGTCTCTTGTAATTGAGTATAAACCCCCATTTTGCGTTACACCAGGATCATCGGAATACAATAAAGCTTTCATTTTCATATTGGCTCCTTCCTCTACTTCATCCTTGATTTTGTTTAGTTTAGTAAGTACTTTTTCAACTTCTTCTTCAGAAGCCTCAACATTACGTACAATTTGAGCTAATTTTACTTCAGTTGTAAATTCAGGTAATTCATTTTGAGTCTCAAGACTGTTAAAGTAATTTCTTACTTCTTCTGGTGTTACTTCTACTTTTGAAGTAATACTTTGTCTCATTTGCCCAATTAATGACGATTCTATTTCAATTCTTGTCAATTCTTTCTTTAAATCATCAATATTATCAAAACCATAAAGAGCCACTACTTTTTCTTCGCTTCCTAATTGTTGTTTGAAATAATCAATTTTACGATCTACATTTGGCAATACACTTTTTTCATTTGCAACTAAACTGTCAACCACTGCATGATGTGCTAGTAGTTTTTGTTCCATCATTTGCTCTAATATTTGGCAAGAAGATAATGAAGCAACCGATTCGCCTGATTGTTCTAATTCTAGTTTATACTTATCAATATCGGAATGTAATACTACATTTTTTCCAACAACTGCAACAACACCATCGAGTTTTATTCTTTTTTGTGCTGAAATAGTAGCCGTAATTAATACTAAAAAAATAAAGAAAGTTATTCTTTTAATTGGGTTTAAACTAGTGTAAATCATGTTTGTATTTGTTAAAGTATCTTGTTGTGTTTCGTTCATCTTTTAAAAATATTTACCGCTATGCGATGAGTTATGCTAATTCGTAATGAAACGAAATTGCAAAGGTTCCTATTAATACCTTTTAAATGTTTTATTTTGAATAGCATCTTCAATTAATCGATTATCTAATTTGTTTATGTATTCTAATTTCTTTTGATACATTATCATTTGTTTAATTATTGGTGTTACATGTTCTTGTGGAGCAATCTCACCTCGTTTCTTAACCTTTATAATTTTTACAAAATGTGTATAATCTTTTTCTTTCAATTCTTTATAGTAACCTTTTTTTAATGATTTATTTTTTAAATCTTTTTTAATTACTGTGTTAGTCTCTTTAAAATCATTTAAAGTTACCCATAAGGTGTCACTTAGTTGTGTTTCATTAAAATTTAAATCATCTTCATATATTGAATCTAATTCACTAAGTGTATACTTGTTAAAATGACTCCTAATTTTTGAAATTTTTTTTCCTTTAGTCTTAAATCTGTAATGTTTAATCTGAGCGATATCTTCTTTTAATCTAAAAATACTTTTATTATTAGTATAAAAATCTTGAATACTTGTTTCAGAAATAATCGAATCTAAATTTTGTGAAACAAGAGCATCTTTATAGGAATTCATATATAAATCTTCCCTATAATTTGTAATCATTTTTTTTAATTCATCTTGCTTTTCTTCCGAAAGATTTAAGGTCGCTTTTTGAATTATTATTTGTTTCCTTGCCCAGTTTTCAATGAAATTATTTACACGCAAAAGACTGTCTTTACTGTCTGAATTTGAGGTAAATACACTTGACAAATCGCTCTTATACAAATATACATTTCCAACACTAGCAACAATAGCATCATTATTTACTTGCTCTTTAATATTAAAATATTTACAAGATAAGACACTAGTCAAAAAAATGACAATTATTATGTATTTAAAATAAGACAATTATTTATATTTCTTTTTTAGTTTTTTTAATGATTTTTGATTAATCTCAACAGGATATTGGCTTTTTAGTGTGCTAATCCATTGTTTTTCAATATAATCTTGAAAATCACTAATAACTCTTCCTCTTGTGTCTTTTAGTTCTTTTTCTTGAGCAGGCAATAATTCCTTTACGTGAATAACAACAAATTGTTTATCAATAGTTAAGATATCAGAAACTCCTTTATTAAATACAAATCCTTTTGGGAAAACAGCTTTCGTTTTTTCAAAAGTACCTTCTTTAATATCTACAATTCCATCTTTTGAAAGTTTTTCCTTAATTTTTGAAGTTTCTATATTTTTCTTAAGGTATTTTTTTGCTTTTTTAGCATTTTCCTTTTTATCACAGGTAACGATAGTTACATCTGCACGTTCATTCCATTGATATTTTGCTCTGTTATTGTTGAAAAAATTAACTAATCCTAAACTATCTTTTTCTGCTTCGTCCCATATTTTTACTTTCATTAAATCAAAAAGTAATAAACCTTCTCGGTATTCACGTAAGGTTTGGTCAAGCTCTGGGTTGTTTTTAGGTAGTTCTTCTTTGTAATAATTTAAAACTTCTGCTTCTTTAAACTCTTTATAAACGTCTTTTAATTTTCTTTTATTATCAAATTTGTTACCCATAGAAGTTAAAAAATCCTCAGCTTTTATCTCTTTCCCTTCGATAGTTAAAAGTGTTTTATTTAGTTCTGTAGTGTTTTTTGAATCTCTCCAAACAGGATTTGCAAAAAGTTTTAAAACAGCTTCATCAGTAGTAATTTTGTATTCTTTAAGTAATCTATCTATTACTGATCTACCTATTATTTTAGCACGTTGTCCTCTTTTTACTTTCTTTTCTATTTCTTCCTTCATAGCATCAAAGCTTCCAACAGGGAATTTTTCAATAAGCTTTACGATATGCCATCCGTATCTAGTTTTAAAGGGTTCGGATATTGCTCCTATTTCATTTAATGAAAAAGCAGCATCAGAAAACTCTTTAACCATTTTATTAGAAGTGAATTTTGGCAAAACACCACCTTTCATAGAGGTTGCTAAATCAGTAGAATAGCTTTTTGCTAATGCTGCAAAATCACCACCTTCATCTAATTGAGTTTTGATTGAATTGATTTTTTCAATATTTTCTTTTGTATCACCTTTTAACATGATATGAGCCACCTGTACTTCACCTTGTGCTTCTCTTACATCATTTACTTTAATGATATGGTATCCAAATTTCGTTTTAAACGGCATAGATATTTCTCCAACTGGTGTGTTATATGCAACTGTTTCAAAAGGATAAACCATCTGAAAAACAGTAAAATAGCCTAGATTACCTCCATTAGTCTTTGCCGAAGGATCTTCTGATACTTTTCTAGCAACTTCCTCAAATGTTTTGCCAGCTAGTATTTGTTTACGTGCTGCTAAGACTTTGTTGTATGCCTTTAACGTATCAATCGGATTTGCTTCTTTTGTCACACGAACCAATATATGATTAGCGTTTACTTCCTTTTTCATACGCTGATAGCCTTCTTTAATAAGGTCTTTTTCCTTATTATCATCATTCATAAAAGGTTCTATCAACTGATTTTTATACTTAGTATATTCCTTTATATAAGAAGGTATGGTATCCATCTTAAGTTCATAGGCTTGTTGTAGTTTTAGTCTATAATTGACATATAAATCTAAATAATTATCAATATCTTTTTGAGATTCGTCTTGTACGATTGACAAATTCTTTTCATATATTTTAGAAAATTCTGAATTGTAAACATTGTTTCCATCTAAAGTAAATAGGACACGGTCTTTTTGAGCTGTCGCATTAAAGGTATTTAATACAACTAAAAGGATCAGGGCAATTGAAGTTTTTATTGACATTTTTTATTGTTTTTTTATAGAATTCACAAAAGTAAGCTTTTTTAGAAAAAACCATTGCGAAAATAGGGGTTTCTATGCGTTAAGGAGTTAAAAATATCACAAAGTAAGGGGAGATTGAAGCTGTAAAAAAACTTATATCTAACATATGTTACGAGTTTTTATATGTTTATTTTGAATCTACTCAATGAACAACAACTATTTTTTTATCAATTTAGTAGTATATACATTATTATTCGCTTGAATTTTAAGGATATACAAACCTCTTTTAAAGTTCACTAAATCAATTAATTCTGTTTTAGAATAAAATTGCTTTTTTACTAAGGTTTTATTCGTTATATCGATTATTTCTAGCGTTTTTAATGAGTTGTCTTTAAACTGTATTTTTAGAAATCTATTGGTTGGGTTTGGGGATATTTTATACTAATCACTTTGTATTAGATTATCAATTTTTAATAGATTCCCGAAGTATGCATCTAAAAATGTAAACCTTTCCTGTATCCAAGTTGTTGTATAATTAAGATTATCTAAATCTATTGTTTCAGTTCCCCATTTCAATATTTCTCTTTCATAATTTCCATTTGCTAGCAACATAGTATACCTTTCATTAATGCTTGTAATAAAACTAGTTGTTTCTAAAGTACTTGTATTACGCAGTTCAAACCACCTAGCAACTAATGCTTCTCTAAACAAACTACTGTTTGCACTTAGTAACCTATCATACAAGCCATTAGACATGATGTCATTGGTGATATTTTGTTGCTCAAAATCCCACATACCAAAAGACCAATCAAAATCCCAAGGCACATAAAAATATGGTTCATCTTCTTTATATTTAGCTACATAAAGATTTCTCCCCATATTATCAGCCGCTCTGATTGTATTTATAAAAATAAAATAGTCTATTGCATTATTGAGTACAAACCGACTAGAAATATTTTCTTCAAAGCTTTCATTAGTTGAATTTATTACAAAATCAACTAAATTGTATAAATTCTCCCAATCAGTAATTTCATCATCTTTAGGGTATTTCATTTCAAATCCACCCCAAACTCTATCGAGATTATCGTAGGCAAATATTTCTAAAAATGTAGAGTTACCCCAACCTATTCCTTTATATAATTCACCTCTAATATTTGTTGTGAATTTTTTAAGTTTTAATTGTTTTCTGTCAACTTGCTCTCCTAAAGCATATATGCCTAAATATTCATCATTTATGGCTAATTCTGCGTATTGTGTTTTAATCCCTGTTGTAGCTTCTGTTTCTTGATCAATATAGTAAGGAGTATGTATTTCTTGCCAAAGAGCATGGTTATTTACATTTCGTAAACGCAAGGGTTCTCCGTACATTCCAAATAAAATCCAATCATCATCTTCTCGCATATTTAACAAGGCTACTTTATTATTGTTTCTCCTGTTTCATCTTCCCATAATTCTAAATCATACATTTTTTTTGGAAAAGTTATTGCATAAGCACCACGTAATTCTATACCACAATAAGAAGTTATTGCTGGCTCATTTGTTATATCAGTTATGCTAATTTCTGCTAAAACTTTGGGTTCATCAACAATTTCAAAATCAGAATGAATAGTAATCAAAGGTAATATTGAAAAATACAATTGATAATTAGTTGTAAGATAGTTTACCTCATAGGCTACACCAATAGTTAATCCCGAAGGAATTGTTGTAAAATCATAGGATTTTCCTTCAATAATTACAGCTATAGATGCTGCACCCGTTAAATCTTCAAACGCTGTGATGTCAACATTACAAACAATCAAACTTAAGTCATCATCTTTTATATACTTTCCTACTTCAGCAATTATTTCAATATCTTGACCAAATATTGAATTGCTGAGTAATACTACTATAAAAAACACAATATATTTCATCCTAGCTTATTTATAAATGAATCCTTTTCTATTTTCCAAAAGTAACAATTTTATAAAAAAAACCTTTAAAATACTTGATTATTGTAATTTTGATTTTTACATTCGCAAATGACCAAACAACAAAGAGTACAATACCTTATTGCTAAATTAGAAGAACTCTACCCAGAAGTTCCTATTCCCCTGCAACATAAAGATGCTTATACATTACTAATTGCGGTATTATTATCCGCTCAAAGTCAAGATAAACGAGTCAATACAGTAACGCCAAATTTATTTTCAATAGCGGACAATCCTTATGATATGATAAAGTTGAGCGTTGATGAAATACGAGCAATTATTAAACCTGTCGGCTTGTCTCCCATGAAATCAAAAGGAATCTATGGTTTATCACATATTTTAATTGACAAACACAAAGGAGAAGTACCCGATAATTTCACTGATTTGGAAGCTTTACCATCGGTAGGTCATAAAACGGCAAGTGTAGTGATGAGTCAGGCTTTTGGGATTCCTGCTTTTCCTGTGGATACACATATACATAGATTAATGTATCGTTGGAATTTAACAAATGGAAAAAATGTAGTACAAACAGAAAAGGATGCGAAAAGACTTTTTCCTAAAGAACTTTGGAATAAATTACACTTACAAATAATCTTTTATGGTCGAGAACATTCCCCAGCACGTGGATGGAATATGGATAAAGATGTTATCTATCAGATGATTGGTAGAAAAAAATTATAAAATAGAAACTAAAAAAGGGATTGTAACTAATTTTACAATCCCTTCTTTTTAAGTTATCAAACAATTATTTATTTCTTGATAAATCTACTTGTTCCTATTTGGTTAGCTGATTTTAATTGTAAGAAATACACACCAGATTTTAAGTTTTTAACATCTATTCTTTCTGTCGTATTACTTGTCAATACTGTTTGTCCGATTGTGTTGCTTACGGTAATAGCAACATCTTTTTGTAAGTCATTATCAGAATCTATTGTAACAAATTCAGTTGTTGGATTAGGATAAATACGTAAAGAAATATTTTCAAATTCTTCAATACCAATAGAAGAATGAGAGAAACTTCTAGAGGCAGTTACCACTTCATCACCTGATGTATTGTTTTGTGCATTCGTAGCATTTACTGCTGCATAAAAAGTAACTTCTCCACCTTCAGCAAAAGCAGGTGCTGTCCAATCAAAGACCCATGCATTTTGTGTGTTTCCACTTGCAGTATGTGTCATATGAGTGCCTCCGTTTACAATTTGACTACCTGTACCTGCTGCATACGTACCAACTTTAGTATTACTTGCATCTTCTGTTGTTAACTGAAACCCATGTTTAGTTGCACCAGAGGCTACAGAAACAGTAACTTGATAGGTGTCACCATATATAAACCCAGTTGCAGGTATGTTTGTTGTAACGGTTGCATCCGCACCAAAAGAACCTCCAGAATGGCAAGTTGTACAAGTAGCTCCACTATCTCCTGGCGACCCACTATACTGACCATCTCTACCTCCTGAAAGGCTTAAAAAGACAAATGCAAATAAAGGAATAAATAAAAGTTTGGAATAAAAAGTGTAATTTTTTTTCATGTGTCTATTATCTTTTATTTTTAGGTGTGACACATGGTGTTCGCTATTAGGGATTTCCTTGTGTGTTAAAATCTGGGTTGCTCGTTTCATGATTAATGTTGTTTTTAATTACAGTTGTGTGATCAAAGATACTTAAATGTGGGCGTAAATCAAAATTTTTACCTTAATTTTTTACAACTTAATCTCTAAATCATAATTCTATATACAAAAAAAGAGGCTCAATTAAGAACCTCTTTATAATTACAAATTAGAAAAAACTAATTTTATAAGTTACTAAATATTTGCAAACGTTCCCATTTATCATCCACACCATCTTGTGCTTTAGACAATAACTGAGCTGCAAACTTTTCATCCAATTTCTTTACACGAACAAATCGTGCTTCTTTATACATGAAATCTTCCACTTTACCTTTAGGTGCTTTGGAATCTATCTTAAACTTCTTACCTTTAGCATTCTCTGGGTTAAAACGGAACAATGGCCAGTAACCAGTTTCAACGGCTACTTTTTGGTGTTCTGCTCCCATTCCCATATCATAACCATGCTCTATACAGTGTGAATAAGCAATAATTAAAGAAGGACCATCATAGGCAACTGCTTCTTGGAATGCTTTAACAGTTTGTGCATCTTTAGCTCCTGAAGCAACTTGTGCAACATAAACATTACCGTAAGATACTGCTTGTAAAGCCAAGTCTTTTTTACCAACTTTTTTGCCTTTTAATGCAAATTTTGCACTGGCACCAATTGGAGTCGCTTTAGAAGCTTGACCACCTGTATTAGAATAAACCTCAGTATCCATTACTAAGATATTGATATTCTCACCAGAAGATAAGATGTGGTCTAAACCACCGTAACCAATATCATAAGCCCAACCGTCTCCACCAAATATCCACATGTGTTTTCTACTTAGGTTATCTGATAATGACAATAACTCAGCAGCATTTTTATTTGATGATTTATCAAGAATTGCATTTAGTTTTTCAATATTAGCAAATTGTTCTGCTTTAGTTATTTCGTCTCTTTCTTCATTTTCTAAGATTGAAGTAACTAATTCAGCACCAACTTCAGATTTCATTGAAGTTAACAATTTCTGAGCTCTTGCTTGTTTTGTATTTAAAGCTAAACGAATACCTAAACCAAACTCTGCATTGTCTTCAAATAATGAGTTAGCCCAAGCTGGACCACGACCTTCTGCATTCTTTGTATAAGGTGTTGTTGGCATATTTCCTCCATAAATAGAAGAACAACCTGTAGCATTAGCAACAACCAAATTATCACCCCATAATTGGGTAACTAGCTTAATATAAGGGGTTTCACCACAACCTGGACATGCTCCAGAGAACTCAAATAATGGTTCTAGGAATTGTGCTCCTTTAACATTGTTAGTTGCTAATTTTTTACGATCATAATCAGGTAATTCAATAAAGTGATCCCAGTTTAAAGCTTCGGTAGCAGCTACATCAGCTTTATCATGTAAATTAATCGCTTTAAAGTTCTCTTTCTCTTTGCTTATTGCAGGACAAACTGCCACACAAAGATTACAACCTGTACAGTCATATGGAGAAACTTGTAATACATAACTTTCAGTTTCTTTATCAAATGGACGACCTTTTGCTGCAACACTCGTTAAAGTAGTTGGGAAAGAATCTGTTATTTCATTAGTTACCACTTTCGCTCTAATCGCACTATGTGGACAAACCATTACACATTTATTACATTGTGTACATAATTCATTATCATCCCAAGTTGGAATAAAGTCCGCAATGTCACGTTTTTGGAATTGTGTTGTTCCTGTTGGGAAGGTACCATCAGGTAAGAAAACACCAACTGGTAATAAATCACCTTTCCCTGCCATACTCATGGCTAAAACTTCTTTTACATAATCAGTAGCCGCTTCAGTTACAAATCCTTTTAAAGCAATTGTACTAGTCGCTGTTTTTGGATAATCAACTTGATGTAAGTTTTCAATGGCTTTATCTACTCCATTAAAGTTCATTTGAACTACCGCATCTCCTTTATGAGAGTAAGATTTTACAATAGCATCCTTAATACGTTTTATGGCATCTTCTTTTGGAAGGATTCCAGAAATAGCAAAGAAACACGTTTGTAAAATAGTGTTGGTACGTCTTCCTAATTTAGCATCTTGAGCAACTTTAGTCGCATCAATTACATAAAATTTTAGCTCTTTTTCAATAATTTGTTCTTGTGCTTTCTTTGGTAATTTTGCCCAAACATCATCTTTAGAATAAGGAGAGTTTAATAAGAAAGTACCTCCTTTTTTGATTTTTGCAATCATATCATACTTTTCGATATAATTGTATTGATGACAAGCAATAAAATCAGCAGAATTGATTAAATAAGTAGAGTAAATTGGGTCAGGACCAAAACGTAAATGTGAGATCGTTTGCGAACCTGCTTTATTGGAATCATATACAAAATAACCTTGTGCATAACCATCAGTTGTATCTCCAATAATTTTAATTGAGTTTTTATTTGCACTTACCGTACCATCAGAACCTAAACCATAAAACATAGAATTAAAGGTAGATTTTTTAGTTTGGAAAGTGTCTCCAACTTCAAGATGTGTTTTAGTAACATCATCAATAATCCCTACTGTAAAGTGGTTTTTAGGAGTTTCTTTTGCTAAGTTATCATAAATAGCTTTTACCATAGCTGGTGTAAACTCTTTAGATGATAATCCATAACGACCACCAACAATATTTGGCATAGCTTTACCACTTTCTACAAAAGCAGTAACTACATCTAAGTAAACAGGGTCACCGATTGCACCAGATTCTTTAGTACGATCCATTACGGCAATATTCGTAACAGTACTTGGTAATTTATTAATGAAGTAATCCATATCAAAAGGACGATATAGGCGAATGATTAATGCACCTACTTTTTCACCATTTTCAACCATTGTATCAATAGTCTCTAAAACAGGACCTGTTCCTGAACCCATTAATATAATCACTCTTTCTGCTTCTGGGTGACCTACATAATCAAACAATTCGTATTTACGACCCGTGTGTTTGTAAAACTCATCCATTGTTTCTTGAACAATAGCTGGTGTTCTATCATAATATAAATTAGCTGCTTCACGTGCTTGGAAAAACATGTCAGGGTTTTGAGAAGAACCACGTAATACAGGGTTTTTAGGATTTAAAGCACGTTCTCTGTGCTCTTGCACCTTATCAAAAGGCATCATATCTGTAATAATATCATCTGTAATACCATCAATTTTTTGAATTTCGTGAGACGTACGGAATCCATCAAAAATATTTAAAAAAGGCACTCTTGATTTTAAAGTAGCTACTTGTGAAATTAAAGCAAAATCATGAGCTTCTTGGACAGAACCTCCAAATAGCATTGAGAAACCAGTTTGTCTGGTAGCCATAACATCAGAATGGTCACCAAAAATTGATAACGCATGTGTCGCTAGTGTACGAGCTGCAATATGAAAAACTGTAGGTAATAATTCACCTGCAATTTTATACATATTTGGTATCATTAATAAAAGCCCTTGAGAAGCTGTAAAAGTTGTTGTTAAAGCACCACCTTGTAAACCACCGTGTACAGCACCTGCTGCACCACCTTCACTTTGCATCTCTACAACATTAGGAATATCACCATAGATATTGGTCATATTTTTAGCACTATAAGCCTCTGCGTGTTCACCCATAGGTGAAGAAGGCGTAATAGGATAAATAGCACATACTTCGTTGGTTTTATGAGCGATACGAGCTACTGCTTCGTTACCGTCTAAAATCAATTTTGGAAATTTCTTCATATAATAAAAATTAACGTTTGTTTTCTAATAAATACTTAGCTTTTAAAAAGCTTACAAAATTACATTTTTTAATGAAATGAAATTGTGTTTTTATCAAAAAAATCTACATTTCTACAACAAATATGTCTAATTATTGTAGTTATAACGATTTCGTTGAAAACTTTTTAATAAAGTGTTTGGTTTAAAATAAGATAAAACACGAACAAACGCTATATTTGACACATACTAATTATAATACTATTAAAAATGTCTGACCAATTAAATCCTGAAGTAAACCAAACATTTAACCAAGGTATGCAACCCAAAAATTATTTAGTAGAATCTATTCTTGTTACTATTTTTTGTTGCCTACCGCTAGGCATTGTGGGGATTGTATTTGCTTCTCAAGTAAGCACTAAATATGTAGCAGGTGATTATGCTGGAGCCGAAGATTCTTCTAAACAAGCCAAAAAGTTTATGATGTGGGGTCTTATAGCTGGTGTTGTTGTATTGGTTAGTTATCTTGCTATTATGGGAACTACTATTTTTGCTTTAGCTGCTCAACAATAAGATTCTAACGATTTGCAAAAAAACTATCTAAAATTGTTTTTAGCTTTTTTAGCTTTAAGCCTTTTGACATACTTATATTTTAAGTATGACCCTATAAATAATTTATTATTTCCCAAATGCCCGTTGCACGCTACAACGGGTATTTATTGTCCAGGTTGTGGCAGTCAACGAGCAACTCATGCTTTGTTGCATTTTGATATTATTGGTGTTTTTAAAAGTAATATCCTGTTTTTACCTGCTCTTTTATTAGTAGGCTACCATTATGTTTTGAAAACAATGAATCATTTTATTGGCACTACTTATTCAAGTATTCTCGACCGTCCTAATGCTCCATTAATTACACTAGCAATAGTTGTTTTTTATTGGATTGCTAGAAACTTACCTTATGAGGTTTTTGATTTTTTGAGACCTTAGAAGAGTTAAAAGTGGAAAGTGGAAAGTATGAAATGTCTGTTTATTTTTGTTCTATTATTCTATATTTTAAAATAATACTTTATAAACCTTTCATACTTTCCTTTTTCAACTCTAATAAGCATCCACATCAATATTAAAACGAATGCTTCTATATTCTGAAATAGATTGAAAATGATTTTTAACCTTTTGTAATTGTATTTTCGTTGCTGGGATTGATTCGTTTAAAGGCATCTTTAGTATAATATCCTTTATATATTGATTACGAACTCTTGCTATAGCAGGTGAAGTAGGTCCTAAAACCCATTCTTTAAAATAGTTTTTAAGCGATTGTCCCAACCACTCTGATGCTTTTTCTACTTTATTAAAATCTTTATGCTTTAAGGTGATTTTTATAATACGATAATATGGTGGATATTTAAATTGCAATCTTTCTAGCAATTGTTCCTTAAACATAGTGTCATACTCATTTAAAGTTACTTGTTGCAAAATTTGATGATACGGATTAAAAGTTTGAATGATTACTTTTCCTTTCTTTTCGGATCGTCCTGCCCTACCTGAAACTTGTACTAACATTTGAAAACTTCGTTCGTGTGCCCTAAAATCAGGAAAATTGAGCATGGTATCTGCATTTAAGACTCCTACTAAAGAAACATTAGAAAAGTCCAATCCTTTGGAAAGCATTTGTGTTCCCACTAAAATATCAATTTCTTGTGCTTGAAAAGAGCTGATAATACGATGGTAATCATACTTTCCCCTTGTGGTATCAAAATCCATTCTTCCAATTTTATGTTCTGGAAATAGTTCTTGAATTTCTGTCTCTAATTGTTGAGTTCCAAAACCTTTTGTGGTTAATGTAGGGTTGTGACATGCAGGACAAGCAATAGGCATTGGTGCTTCAAATCCACAATAGTGACATCGTAAATCATTTTTATATTTATGATAGGTCAAGCTTACATCACAGTTCGGACATTGTGGACTAATTCCACAACTTGTACACTCGACAATGGGTGCATAACCTCTTCTATTTTGAAATAATATAACTTGCTCATTATTCTGTAATGCTTCTTGTATTAAAGTAAGTAAACGTTCAGAAAAATGACCTCTCATTTGTTTTTTACGATAGGTTTCAACAAGATTAACTAACTCTACCTCTGGCAGTTGCCCTTTTCCAAATCTATATTTTAATTCAACTAGACTATACTTTTGTCTTTTAATATTTTGGTAGGTTTCTATGCTTGGTGTAGCAGTTCCCATCAATAATTTTGCTTGTACTTGCTTTGCTAAAACAATAGCGGTATCACGTGTATGGTATCTTGGTGCTGGATCAAATTGTTTATAAGATATTTCGTGTTCTTCATCAACTATTATTAAACCCAAATCTTGAAAAGGCATAAATAAAGAGGATCTTGCACCTATGATTAGTTGTGCTTTAGATTGGTTAGCCAAAATATTATTCCAAACTTCAATACGTTCGTTCATTGAATATCTTGAATGAAAAACACTTATTCTATCACCAAAATACAATTGCAAACGGTTGATTAGCTGAGTAGTTAAAGCTATTTCAGGAACTAGATAAAGCACTTGTTTCCCTTTATTTAATTCGTCTTCAATAAGATGGGCATAGATCTCCGTTTTCCCACTACTTGTTACACCGTGTAAGAGACAAATATCATTTGTTTTAAAATTAGCAATAATCTCTTGTAATGCTTTGTCTTGATATGTATTAAGATTAGGTATTTGATGTGTTGATTTCCCTGTTTTAATACGATCTTCCTGTAAGGTATAATACTCAAATATTCCTTTATCGATTAGTGATTTGATTACTGCGTAACCAAATTGATTTTTTTTAACAAAGTTGGTAAAACCAATTGGTTTTTTAGTTGTTGCTTTAGTTTGAAAGTATCGTAAAACTATTTCCCTTTGTTTAGGAGCTCTGCTTAATTCATCTAATAAAATCTGTAATTTGGCTTCATTTTCCCATTTTTTAGCAAGGCGTAAGTATTTCACCAATTTGGGTGTATATTTCTCATACACAACCTCATGAATAAAAATAGCCTCTTTTTCTAATAAACATTTAATCAAAGGTAAGACCGTTTTTCGAGCTAAAATTGCACTTACTTTTTCAATACTTAAAAGGGGTTGATGTTGAAGTGCTTCAAAAATCAAAAATTCATTATCTGTCAATAGCTTTTCATCAGCAAAATCAGGATTTAAAGACAACTTTGTTTCACTTTGTAATAGAAAAGCTGATGGCAAAGCGGCACGTAAGACTTCACCTAAAGAACACATGTAATATTGCGAAATCCATTGCCAATGAACTAGTTGTTCTTTGGTTATAATTGGTTCTTTATCTAAAATTTGATGTATCTCTTTAGCCTCATAAGCAATTGGTGCTTTTTGGTGCACGGCATAGACAATACCAGTATAGACTTTGGTTTTTCCGAATGGAACAACAACTCGCATTCCTTTTTGTAGGAAGGATACTTCGGCACTATTTATTTTATACGTAAATAGTTTTTGAAGTGGCAAAGGTAATATGACATCAATATAATTCACAAATTATTTTAGAATAGTACAACAATGCCAGTTAAAATCATCAAGAATCTAGTTTTAGTTATTTTGTTTAAACACCCAAGCAGCATCTTGTAAAGAATCTTCTACAACATGTTCTAAATTATTATAAGCTTCATGAATCGTATTATGTGAAGAATAAGTCACAGCTGTTAGATTCCCTCTTGGAATTAAATAAGAATCTAAACCTCTAGATTTTAAGGATTCATTTAACCTTACTGCATTATTTTCATACTTAAAGCAACCAACAATAACATGATATGCTTTATTAGATTCTGTACCAGTTCTAGTATCTTCATCTTTATTGTTAGCTAAGAGAAACTCAATATCTTTTAATCTGTTCTTAGCTTCTTCATTATCAGGCATAATTACTAAGGCTTTTTCATAGGATAATTTTGCTTCTTCGTAATTTTCAGCATCAAATAAATTGTCAGCTTCTAGTTTTACATCCTGAAAATCAGATTCTTTCTTTTTTGTATTTAGAATAGCTGTAACCTCTGCCATTTTCTTTTTAATTAACTTATCCTTTGGATTTTTTTTAAGAATACTGGTATAATAGGTTTTAGCTTCCTCGTACTTTTCAGCTTTAAAAAGTGAGTCAGCAGTTGCTAAATTCTTTTTGTAATTCGCGTCTTTTTTGTTACAGGCAGTCACAAACAAAAGGCTAATTAAAACGATTAATACTATTTTTGCTTTCATAGTTTTCTTAAATTAGATTAAACTTTTAATATATTTATTTATTTAAATTGTGTGAAATAAGATTTTACAAATTTATGTTTTTTTTGATTGGTATTACTTTTCAATAGCTTATTTCTTTTAATTACATTTTTACTATTGCAAAACAAACTATTCTTATTAACCTGAGTTCGACCTAAGCTTTGTTTACAGTTTGAACGAATTTTTAATCAATTCGAAGTTATATTTTTGAAGGACTAACTAGTTAATTT
>DQTL01000034.1 GCA_015662775.1 Lutibacter sp. | reverse complement strand
TTTGGTAAAACAATTATATTTTGCTACTTTTACAATCAAATGTAAAAGCTTTTTATAAAAAAAGTGTTTACATTAAACGTTGGCTGTCATTAAAAACGAAAGATATGAAGTTAAGATTTATACTAATATTGATACTATTTTCTTCTAATATTTTTTCACAAGAAAAAGGTTATAAACCTAAATTGGAACCATATGTGAACTTCTTAGAAAAGAATAAATTTAAATCGGCAAAAAATTATATTCTAAGCAAGTTTGAGACAAAGGATATTGTAATTATTTCCGAAAGAGACCATAGAGATTTATCACAGTATGATGTGTATTTTGAAGTTCTAAAAGACCCAAGATTTAAGGGAAATGTATATACCGAAATAGGAAGTTTTAATAACTATAAAAGAATTAATAAATTTTTACAAAATTCCAACCTTTCAGAAAAAGAAAAGGAAAAAGAATTATTGTCAATTTATCGAGATTTATCTTTCGATGTAATTTGGGAAAAATATAATTATTATGCTTTGCTTAAAACAGTTTATCAAATCAACAAAATGAGAGAAAGTAATGATAAAATTCTTTTATTTCCCCTTGATTTAGAATTTGACTGGAAGGAATTTGATTGCCATTCCCAATATAAACTATTTGATGATTATTCAGAATATGGAACAATAGACAGAAATGTGATAATGGGGAAACATTTTGTTCGTTTTTTTGAATATGCAAAAAAAAGAAATCAAAATAGGAAAATGGCATTGGTCATAGAAAATACATATCACGGCTATGTGAGAATTCCAAAATACATTCCATTACCTACTCGTCCTGAAATCTATAGTACAGGAGAGTATATATACAAAACGTATCCTGAAATTACAACAAATATTTATGTGAATTATTATACTCAAGGGTTTTTCAAAGGTTTAACAAACAATGGACTTTTTGACGCAGCATTCGATTATACTAAAATTGACAATATTGGATTTGATTTAAAAAAAACTCCTTTTGGAAATTCGAAATTTGACTTATATAATTTTGGAGGAACTGATTACGAAAAAGTTAACTTTGATTATATTTTTGATGGAATGATTTTTTACAAACCCATTTCTGAGATGAATTTAGTTGTAGGAATTCCTAATGTATATCCAGAAGGATATGAAAAACAGTTTTATGAAAGATGGACTTTGGTTGATGGAATTACTTATGAACAATCTAAAAATGAAAACAGAGAATATTTACAAGAAATTAATGAAATAAAAAGTTTTAATTTACCCGATTCAATTAAACAAAAAATAAACAATCAAATTAATTATTGGTTGAAATAACGAACAGCCAACAACGGCTATACTTAATTGCTTAGTTCTGTACTACTTTGTAAAAATCTCCGATTTTTCCAAGTTAGTTTTGTACTTAGAATGTTAAGTGTTAAATTGTTGCAACTAAGCATAGCCCAACCGTTGTGCGTCATTTTGAAAAAACCGAACGAAATAGAAAAAATGAAAATTTATTTACAACTAATACTTCTATCGATATTATTTCTGGCTTTTGGTTGTAAAGAAAAAATAACCGAACAAAATACAAACAGAACTGAAAAGCAAGTTGAGCAAAAAAAATCAATAGAACCACCTAAAGATTCGGTTGCAAAGAAAAAGAAGAAAGAATTACCTAAACATTACGAGCATAAGTACGTAATTTCTCGGTCTGGATTAAATTACAGGGATTTACCTAATGGAAATATTTTGGGTAAATTTCCATTGAACTTACAACTAAAAATAATTGAATACACAAAAATTGCAGACCAGATAAAAGACGGAGAAAAGACAATCAAAGGAGAATGGGTAGGTGTTGAGAAAAATTCAGATACAGTCTATGTATTCAATGGTTTCTTATCATATTCTTATGTTCAATCTGACATAAAATTATATTATGCTTCTTCCTCTTACAAAGAGAACGATGGAAAAACAAGAACTGCCTTTCTAAATCTGTCAGAAACCTACTTTTACAATAAGAATGGAAATAGAAACAAAACTTCAATACTTACGGAAAGTGATTTAACAAAAGACACTATAAGACTAAATCAAAATCAGAAAAAAAAACTTATAACTGAACTTAAAATATCTGAATCAGATAAAGTGTTTATTTACCTAATGAAAAATGATAGTATCTTAAGTTTTAACATTAAAGATTTACCAGCAATTGCCTGTCTGAATATTTATGATTCAGGTAATTATGGTAATCTAGAAGATGCCTATGAGTTTGGATTTGATTTAGGCGAAAAAATTAAGGATTCGGATAATTTCGTGTATATCGGTAAAGCAAACCCTTTTCAAACGGGCAAACTAGAATCTATTGCTTGGAAAAAAATAAAAAATCAAGAGTTTCCTAAAAAATTTAGCAGTAACATTATAGACGACAGAAGAAGATGGTGGTTCAATGGTATAGAGACTGGACAGTCTTATAAGTTTTCTACAAATAATCTTGACTATTATATACAAAACTTAAATAAGGATGAAAAACTAGAACATCGATATATGATTGTTATTGA
>DQTL01000008.1 GCA_015662775.1 Lutibacter sp. | reverse complement strand
CAGGCTATATATTTTCATTAAATACAGCAAACTTCTATGATGGTGCAGATGCTGATGAGTATGATGATAATGGAGATGATTGGGAAGTAGCTACCGGTGTTATGTCACCAGGGAAAGGCTATATAGCTATGGGAGCAGGTTCTGATTTTCCATTTAATACAACTTTTGCATCAGGTTTACAACAAAGTACACACTTTGATGCAACAAGAGTAAATAATGGAGTTGTTAGCATTGATGTTTTTCAAGATGATCATACTAATGGTTTGGATGCTTTTACCAATCAAAACTTAATTGGAAATCCGTATCCTTCGGCTATTGATACTAATAAATTCTATACAGATAATGCAGCCGTTTTAGAAGGTACGTTCTATTTCTGGACTCATGATTCTGGAATTTCAAGTGGAAATCCAGGACCTTGGGCGTATAACTTTACAAATAATGATTACGCAACGGCAACTTCTGATGGTTCAACATTTAGCCAAGTAAGCGGAGGATCGGCAGGAACAACAGCCCCTCAGTTTATAGCATCAGGGCAAGGTTTTATTGTTAATGTAAAAGAGGGTGTTTCTAATCCAAGTACACTAAGCTTTAACAATGCTATTCGGGTAACAGGAGAAAACACACATTTCAGAGATGCAAATCAACAAACAATCGATAGATTTTGGTTAAATATGACAAATGATATAGGATTATACTCCCAAATCTATATAGGTTTTCATGCCAATGCTACAGATGGTTTTGCAAATGGACAAGATGGTGTACGTATGATGAATGGTGTAAATCCAGATTTTTATTCCATTATGCCAAACGATACAAGACGCTTTGCAATTCAAAACTTAGCAAGCTTTAATGATACTAAAACTGTAGGATTAGGAATAGAAATTACAGAAACTGGTATATACCATATAGCGATTGATGCATTAGAAGGTGTTTTTAGCACAGGTCAAGCTATTTATCTAGAAGACACATATACAAATACATTTCATAACTTACAAGAAGGAGAATACACTTTTGGTAGTGTAGTAGGAGCAGCAATCAATGACAGATTTGTTTTGCACTTTAGAGAAGTAGGTCTTGGAATTAATGATACAATTATTGAAAATGTATCTATTTATCCCAACCCATCGACAAGTATCTTTAACATTGGTTTACAAAATGAAGACACCATCAATATTGAGGTATATGATCTAACAGGAAAGCTATTGATCAGTAAGCTAAATACAACAGAAAGAAAAATTGATTTAACGCCTTACCAACAAGGTTTTTACTTTGCTAAAATTAGTCAAAATGGACAACATACTGTCAAAAAACTAATTTTGAAATAAATACAGTTATTACAAACGATTAATGAAACTGTCATTGCGAACGAAGTAATCTTTTCAAAAATCTGTAAACATTTATTAAAATTCCCGCAACTTTTTGTTGCGGGTTTTTTTCTAATCTATCTCACCACCAGTGTTTATAAAAACCATAAAAAAACATATCTTTACACTATGGAATATAACGAGGCTTATTATATGAAACAAGCACTTATCGAAGCACAAAAAGCTTTTGATAAGAATGAAGTGCCTGTTGGTGCTATAATTGTGATGAAAGATACTATAATTGCAAGAGCTCATAATCTTACTGAAACTTTAACAGATGTTACGGCTCATGCCGAGATGCAAGCTTTTACTTCAGCATTTGACTATTTAGGCGGTAAATATCTACAAGAATGCACACTATATGTAACACTTGAACCTTGTCAGATGTGTGCCGGAGCATCTTATTGGACACAAATAGGAAAGATAGTTTATGGTACTTCTGACCCAAAAAGAGGATTTCAGCATTTTCAAACTACATTACATCCTAAAACAAAAGTTATAGGTGGTATTTTAGAAAAAGAATGTGCAGCAATTTTAACACGATTCTTTGTTGAAAAAAGAAATTTGAATTAGTTGGAAATTGATTATCGGTTGTCGCTCATCTCGACTACACTCGATGACCTATACCACATCCCATAACCTTTCAACATTACCCTTTTCAAATAAAAAATTATTGACTTAAATTTTTAGAATTCCCCCTGCCAACACCAATTACTCTGTCGTAATAGCTTCCAAATTTTGAATAATAAACAAGTACTAGATAATCATTTTCTGTTTCATCAAAACTACCACTGACTGTAGTGCTATTAATAGTATTGTCCTCATCAAGTGTTACATATTTGTAATTATAAAACCCTTGTTTGCATAATATAGAAGCATCATAGGTGCCAGTTTTAGAATTATAAATCATTCTATTCTCTTCAGCAAGTTGATAGTTGTTAAATGTACCATAGATGTAAACCTCTTTTTTCTGAAAAGGTTCATATACTTTTAGTGAAAAATGTACCCATGAGTAGTCTGATTCTGTTTCTTGCGTTTCAGCGTTTAAATTTCTAATAACAAAACCACCATTTATATCTGGATAATAGGTGTATGGATCGTGTTTGCGAACAATGTTTGTATATAAAAGAGTATGATAGAGATTCTCTCCTGAAATGATTTTTGCAATATTTAAATTGGTAGTACGTATTTCTTTTGTGTCAAAATGTAAAAATTCATTACCTCCCCAAAATGCAGTTTCTTTATCATATTTATATAAAAGTTGATTTCCTCGAATAAATTGTGGTTTTAAACCAACGATTTGAGTAGAAAAATCATTGTTTTGTAGTATAACAGGTTTTATCTCATCCCTTGGGTTATTAATGTGTAAACCCGGATGATTAATGCTAAACTGAATTGATTGTTGACTGTCAATATAGCTAACATCTCTACTTCTATGGACTGATACACCTACAGTCGCTAGAGATTCATAGACTACAAAATATCGCGTAAAAACAGTCTCATAATCATCATTTAAAATACTAATTCGGTAGTTTCCACTTATCAACAAACGCGTATTTTTATTAGGAATTCGTAGTTCGTAATGCGTGTAATCTTGTAGGGTGTTAAAAGAATTTTCATAATCTTTTATTCTTTCTTCGGCATAACCATTAACAAATTCGGTTGTTACTAAATCAGAGGTTTCCCAATTCATATCGCAATGTTCTATTTGGTAGTAGTAGTCTTTTTCATCAGCTTCTAGATCATCAAAGGAAAGATGTAAACTCCCATTTAATGGGATAATTGGTGTAAAAACACCTTTTATTGAAGAATTAAGTTGAATGGTTTTTATAGTATCTGGGGGTAATATTATTTCTTGTGCAAAAAGGTTAGTTGCGAAAAAAAATAAAAGAATATAAATTGTGATTTTCATATAGTATTAATTTTAAAAAATAATTCTTTTTACAATAGTGAAGCTGTTTTTCATCTAAGTGCTAAGAAATCTTTTGTTTGTCATGTTTTAATTAACTAGCATATTCTTACGCTACAAAAGTAGTACCAAAAATACATAAATATTTAAAACGAACGATTCCTGATTTTGTTGTCTTTCTAAAGACGTAAATCTAACTCATTAATATTCTAGTTTTTGATGTTATAATCAATGAAATTAGTTTTTTTTCAGGTAAAAGTTTTTTTATTAATCAAATAAAAATAAAATATTAGGTAGTTTTAATATTATTAAAAATAAGTTTGTAAATTGCGACCCCCAAATAACTACTAACTAGTTATGTAAATTTTTTAAAATGAAATTTTTTAAGACTCTCTTATTATTATTTTTAATGCTTGTTGGTAATGTAACTGTTGCTCAAAGTAT
>DQTL01000108.1 GCA_015662775.1 Lutibacter sp. | reverse complement strand
GGTATAGCACATGCTTTAGGCTATGGTGATAATTTTCAGGCCGTACTTATGAGTAATTCAATTAGAGAAATGAAACGTTTTACTAAAAAAGTATGGAATGCCAAACGGAATATAAATAACTCAGCCTACCTAGGTGATTTATTAGTTACGGGTTATTCTGTTTTTAGTAGAAATAGAACCTTTGGTAATATGATAGGTAAAGGTTATACAGTGAAATCTGCTATGATGGAAATGCAGATGGTTGCCGAAGGCTATTATGCGACCAAAAGTGCTTTTGAAATCAATCAAAAAAACAAAGCATCAACTCCAATTATTAATACTGTATATCGTATTTTATATGATAATAAAAGTCCCAAAAAGGAGTTTGAACTATTAACAGCTTTATTAGACTAATAGCTTAGGGTTTGTATAGTAACAATTGTTTAACAGATAGGCCTTACAATTACCTTTTAGTAAAAAAATGAAAAAATACACAGTTTATATTATTTTGCTAGCTTTTCTCTCATGCAAATCATATCAACCAAAAGAGGTTAGTAAAGATTCTATAGATACTGAGTTATCAGAGGAATCTCATATTATGTTTTATATACTAAAAGCTAAACAGAAAGAAAATGAAATATTGATAGATATTTCTCAAATTAAAAAAGTTAAAGGAAAGCTAAAAGGTATTTTTACTCCTTATATTTGCTCAACCAATTTGAAAGATAAATATTGGTTAGTAAATTTTCAAAATTCTTCCAAAAATAATCGTATTCAATTACAAATAAAAAACCCTTTAATCGAACAAGTAGAGTTTGTAAATGATGAAAATAATTTAGAAAAAAGAGTAATACATCACAAAGAGAAGGAGTTTGTAATACGTGTTCCCTATGATAATTCAATAAATAGTATTACATTTGAATCGTTAATCAAAGAAAATCAGAAGTTTGTAATAAAACCCATTGATCAAATTGATTTATAATAAATGAGCATGAAAAAAATATTATTTTTAATGCTGTTTATAGCTAGTTTACATCAAAGCTTATTAGGGCAAGTATTTGATGTTGAAAAGTTATTAGATAATGGCACTTCAGAAAGCAGAATTAATTTTGTCTATTTGGGTGATGGATACACATCAGCAGAATTAACAAAGTTTATTTCTGACAGCCAAGAAGTTATCATTTCACAATTTAATTTCTCACCCTATAAAGAATATAAAAACTTTTTTAATGCGTATGCTGTTAAAGTCAAATCTACTGAATCAGGAGTTGATCATCCTGTAATCTCAGGTAATTCAAATTGTAACCCTGTACCTCAGATGGATAAGAAAACTTTTTTTGATTCTACCTTTGACTATTTTGATATTCATAGATTATTAGTGCCGACAGCCTATGCTAAAATAGCGAGTGTTTTGGCAGATAATACTCCTTTTTATGACCAAGCAAATATGTTAGTGAACACTCCTTATTATGGAGGCTCAGGCGGTGCTTATGCAACGGCATCAACACATACTGATGCTAGTTTGATTATGATACATGAAATAGGACATTCCTTTGTCGATTTAGCAGATGAGTATTGGGCAGGTGAATCTTATGCAGAGGAATTAGCCAATATGACGCAAGAATCGAACACAGCTCAAGTTAAATGGAAAAATTGGTTAGGAAGTGAAGCTATTGGTATTTATCCTTATGGTACAAGTTCACCCGAAAGTGATTGGTTTAGGCCGCACCAAAGTTGTATGATGCGTTATTTAAACAGTCCTTTTTGTGCTGTTTGCAAAGAAGCCACAATTGATAGAATCTATACTTTAATAAGTCCTATTGAATCTTTTATTCCTACTTCTAATTCTATTGATTTTGATGGAAGTGATCTTACTTTTTCTATCGATTTAATACTTCCTAATCCTAATACACTTGAAGTAGAATGGTTTTTAGACACTAATTCTATAGCAACCAATATAAATGAAATCGTTTTAACAACTACCGAATTAACAGAAGCAACTCAAACCATAAAAGTACAGGTAGAAGACACTACAAGTTTATCACGTACTTATACATTTGCTAATGGCTATTTGTTTAGTGTCACTTGGGATATTAATAACACCTCAGGTGTTTCCGATAATTTAGTTCAGAAATTTTTATATAAAGCCTACCCAAACCCAGCAAAGGAGATCTTAAATTTTGATTATACAGCACAAAATATTCACGAAAATTTCGAAATAAGAATCACCAATTTACAAGGAAAAGTTCTTAGCAAACAATCTTTCACCCCTAAAGAAGGTGTACATAGTTTACCATTATCCTTACACACTTTTGCAAGTGGACTCTATATACTCACAGTTAGCACAGAAACCTACCAAAGAAGTTTTAAATTTATTAAGGAATAACCAAATTGATAAAAAAAATACTAATTCTTGATAAGAATCATCCTCTTTTAAAAAAGAGTCTGGAGACATTGGGTTTTCAATGTGATACAGATTATACAAGTTCTAAAGAAAGTATTGAAAAAAAGATTAAACACTATTTAGGAATAATTATTCGTAGTCGTTTTAAAATAGACAGTCAATTTATTGATGCAGCCACAAGTTTAAAATTCATTGCTCGTGTAGGAGCAGGTCTCGAAAGTATAGATGTGGTTTATGCTTCAAAAAACAACATACATCTTATCTCAGCTCCAGAAGGCAATAGAAATGCAGTTGGAGAACATACTTTAGCTTTATTACTTTCCCTTTTTAACAAAATAAATAAAGCTAATACTGAAATAAAAAAGGGTAAATGGTTAAGAGAAGCTAATAGAGGAATAGAATTAGATGGTAAAACAGTTGGTATTATTGGCTATGGTAATATGGGAAAATCATTTGCCAAAAAATTACGTGGTTTTGATGTAAAAGTGATTTGTTATGACATTAAAAAAGGAGTAGGTGATCAAAACTGCCAACAAGTTTCCCTTCAACAATTACAAAAAGAAGCAGATGTAGTAAGTTTACATACACCACATAATAAAGAGTCTTACAAAATGGTAAACAGCTCATTTATACAAGCTTTTTCTAAGTCTTTTTATCTATTAAATACAGCAAGAGGTACAGCTGTTGTAACTAAAGATTTGGTTGCGAGTTTAAAAACAGGAAAAATAGCAGGTGCTGGTCTTGATGTACTCGAATATGAAAAAACAAGTTTCGAAAATCTTTTTGAAAACAAATCATTACCCAAGTCTTTTGAATACCTAATTAATTCTACCCAAGTTATTTTAACTCCCCATATAGCAGGATGGACAGAAGAATCAACTATAAAATTAGCCCAAACCATAGTAGATAAAATAAAAAAATTAGGTTTATTTCCTTAATTTATCTTAAAAGTATAAATAAACGCAACCAATAACAACTATTATTATCTAATGATTACAAAACCAGAAGTTTTAGTAGTTTAGGTATGAAAATTTATATGATTTTATTTATCAGTTTATTAATTTCATCTTGCCAATTAGATTTAGCAGATAATAAATCACTTGAGAAAATTCCAATATTTGATGTGCAAATTCCACATAGTCTATCTGTAAATACAGAAAAAACCATTTCCTTTAAATATGCACTAGTAAATGGCTGTTATTCTTTATATGAAGTTGAGAGTATTTTTTTAAATGAAAACACATTAGTAACAACTGTTTTTGCTGAAGTAGACGATTCAGATATTTGTACACAAGAATATAGCGAGCAAATTCACAGTTTTAATTTTACTCCTACAGTTGCCCAAACCTATTATTTTAAATTTTGGACTGGACAAAATACTCAAGGAGATGATCAGTATGAAGAGTTTGAACTTGTAATAGAATAAATAATAATAAATAGAGTTATGTAGATAGTAAAGACACTATAGGACAACAGTCCGTTTAAATAACTAAACCAATAAAACCAAACCATGAGTTTAGAAAAACTCATATATCAATGTGTTAATAATGAACCAAAAGCACAAGAAGAAATTTACCGTTTATTTGCTGGTAAGCTTTTTGCGTTGAGTTTAAAATACTCAAGAAATAGACAAGAGGCAGAAGATAATTTACAAGATGGTTTTATAACAATTTTTAATAAAGTCAATCAATTTAAAAATAAAGGTTCGTTTGAAGGTTGGATGAAAAGAATTGTCATCAATACAGCACTTCAAAAATACAGAAATAAAAGTGTTCTAAATTTAGTTAATGAAGAAAATATAGCAGAAGAAGTTTCAGTTGAGGTGGAAGAAGAAGAAGTATCTCTTGATTATTTGTTAAGTGTTATTCAAAAACTACCAAATCAATATAGATTAGTATTTAACCTTTATGTTTTAGACGGTTATTCACATAAAGAAGTTGCCAAAGAACTTAATATAAGTGAAGGAACTTCAAAATCAAACCTTTCAAGAGCTAGGAGCATATTAAGAAAACAAATAGAGTTAGATCAACAACAATCAAAAGGAAATATAGCATATCAATAAGTTTATCCGAGTTAACAATCGGACAATTAAAATGGGGTTTCACCCTACAAATATAATGAAGGAATTAAAAAACATAGACCGTTTGTTCCAAGAAAAGTTTAGAGACTTTGAACAAATGCCACCTGATTATATATGGAAAAACATCAGTGCTTCTTTATCAGGAAAAAACAAAAACAATAATCGTATTTTATGGTTGTGGTTTAGTGGAATAGCTGCAGGTTTAGCCATGCTATTTTTACTAAACAATCCGTTTACGCAAACTGATAATTTAGATCATAGTACAACAGACACTAACGATACGGCAATTATTAAAACAGAGCCATCAAACTCAGAAGTAACTTATACAAATACTGAAAACACAGTAAATGATAAAATAGACAACACTACAAATACTAGTAATCAAAAAGAAAACAATTATAGAAACAACACTACTTTAAGCAAAACAGTAACAAATAAAAATCAAAAATCGACTAGTATTAATTTACAAAACGATGTAGTAAATAATACAAATACTATTAAATCAAGTTCTAAAACAAGTACTCCTTTAACTGACAAAATAACACCAGTTAACAATAAAATAGCAAGTAATGAGTCTGTAAATAGTGCTAAAGAAAAAGGCCTTAATACAAACAACAATATAAAAACTATTTCAAAAGAAATTAATAAGAAACAGAATATACAAACCCAAGAGAAAAACAAGGAAATAACGACCAAAAATAATCAAGCAATAGCCTCAAACACAACTGAGGATAAATCAAAAATATCTTTAAACGAAATTGTATCAAAGAATACTAAAGATAATGATGATTTCATAGCTAATACTTCATCTAAAAAGTGGACGATCTCAACTACAATAGCACCAGTTTATTTTGATGCTTTTGATGGTAATACTTCATCATTTGGTGAAAGATTTGATAAAAACACGAAACAAGGTCAATTCTCTACAGCCTATGGTGTACAACTTGCCTATCAAGTAAACAAACGTTTTTCAGTACAAACAGGATTCCATAAAGTGGATTACGGCTATAAAACAAACGAAGTATATGTATCTCTTAACCAATTTGCTGATAATAGAAAATCTAGTATAGGCTTAAATGATATAGTCAACATCAAAGATTTTCATGCACCGCCAAACCAAAACGGAGAAGTAAAAGAAGTTTCATCTGGTAGTTTAATGCAAGTCTTTGGTTATTATGAAATCCCAGTAGAGATGAAATATCAATTAGTGAAAGGAAAACTAGGAATTGATGTAGTTAGTGGTTTTAGCACTTTAATTCGTGCTAAAGATGAAGTTTACTATCAATTTGATGATTTCTCTGAAAAAATAGATGAAACATCAAATTTAAGTGCTATTAACCTTACAGGTAACATAGGTTTAGAAGCAAATTATAAAATAAGTAAAAATGTATCTTTTAACATAACACCAATGTTTAAAGTACATACAAACACATTTACAAAAGATGCAGGAAAAAGCAACCCGTATGCTCTTGGAGTATATAGTGGTTTAAATTATAGGTTTTAGTTGGTTAATTATGTTTGGTTGGTTACCAAACATTATTGAAAAGTCGTTTTGAATTTTATTCAAAACGGCTTTTTTTTGTTTAGAAAAACTACTAAAAACAGTATCATTAAATTCCCTAGTTTTTTTGTAATTTTGCACAACCAAATTTTATCTTATGATTGATGAAAAAATAACCATTGAAGACCTCATTGAAGACTATCCTAAATCAGTTAAGTATTTAGCCGATAAAGGAATTCGTTGTATTAAATGCGGAGAACCTATTTGGGGAACTTTAGAAGAAGCTTGTACAGAGAAAAACTTCACGCAAGAAGCTATAAAACAAGTCGTTATTGATCTCAATGCGTTACATGACCAAAAAGAAACAACTGACAAAACAGCACAAATACTAAACATAAAAAACATAAAATAAATAGCAAATTATGACAATAAATATTCAATCCGTTTTAAAAAACTTAGGATTATCAGAATTAAACCAAGGCGTATCTACAGGTGCGGAATGGTTTGACACAGAAGGAAAAACTAATACTTCCTCTTCACCAGTTGATGGAAAAGTAATCGCAAGTGTAAAAACAGCTACTTTAGAAGACTATGAAATGGTTGTAAAAAAAGCACAAGAAGCCTATAAAGAATGGCGTATGGTACCTGCACCACAAAGAGGTGAGATTGTACGTTTAATAGGAAACGCACTTCGCGATCATAAAGATGATTTAGGAGCCTTAGTTTCGTATGAAATGGGTAAAATATTTCAAGAAGGATTGGGTGAAGTACAAGAAATGATAGACATCTGTGATTTTGCAGTAGGTCAATCAAGATTAATCAATGGAGTTGCTTTACAATCAGAACGTCCGATGCACCGTTTATCAGAACAATACCATCCAATAGGTATTGTAGGAATTGTAACTTCATATAATTTTCCAGTTGCCGTTTGGGCATGGAATTCAGCATTAGCAGCCATTGCTGGTGATGTTGTAATTTGGAAACCATCTTCAAAAACACCATTGACAGCCGTTGCCACACAAAGAATTATTCAAAATGTATTAAGAGAAAACAATGTACCAGAAGGAGTCTTTAACTTAGTGGTTGGTCGTTCGTCAGTAATGGGAGATAATTTCTTAGGTGACAAACGTATTCCATTACTTTCTATAACAGGTTCTACAGCAGTTGGTCGTAGAGCAGCAAGAATTGTTGGAGAAAGATTAGGTAATACTTTATTAGAATTAGGAGGAAATAACGCAGTTATCATCACACCAGAAGCTGATATACCAATGGCAATTATGTCAACGGTATTTGGTACAGTTGGTACAGCAGGTCAGCGTTGTACTTCTACGCGTCGTGTAATCATACATGCAGATATTTACGACCAAGTAAAAAATGCTTTTGTAGGAGCTTATGAAAAATTAGCTGATAAAATAGGAAGTCCTTTAGATGAAAAATTCTTAGTAGGTCCGCTAATTGATGAACATTCAGTTGCTGCATTTGAAGATGCTGTAGTAAAAGTTAAAGAAGAAGGTGGAAAAATACTTTACGGAGGCCAAAAACTAGAAGGAAAAGGTTTTGAATCAGGAAACTATGTAATGCCATGTATTGCTGAAGCAGAAAACCATTACAAAATTGTACAAGAAGAAACATTTGCACCTATTGTTTATTTGATTAAATATTCAGGTGATGTACAAAATGCCATTGATATTCAAAATGATGTACCTCAAGGTTTATCATCTGCTATCTTTACTTTAAACATGCGTGAAGCAGAAGTATTTATTTCACAAACAGGTTCTGATTGTGGTATTGCTAATGTTAATTTAGGAACTTCAGGTGCTGAAATAGGTGGTGCTTTTGGTGGTGAAAAAGAAACAGGAGGCGGTCGTGAATCTGGTTCTGATGCATGGAAAGTATATATGCGTCGTCAAACAAACACAATAAATTATGGAGCTGATTTACCATTAGCTCAAGGTATCAAATTTGATATTTAAAACAGTAAATAATAGGCTTAGTACTAATTCTATATAATAAGTAGGCTTAGTACTAAGTACATTGTTATAACTAAGTAAATAATACAAATTCTAAAATCTACTAACTATATATATAAGAATTTTTTATTAATCTTTATACATATAGTATGCAAAAAAAACTAGCATTAATCGTATTTGCAATTTTGTTCTTTACAATTAGTTATGGACAAAAATCTACACAAATTAAATTAAAATCAAACGAGAGTAAATTTGAAGTAAAATCTCTAAAATCTCTTAGTTTTACAATTGAAAACTCAATTGGCACATTAAATCTAAACCCCGCATCCTTTGATGAAGGAAACTTTGTTACTCTTGAAAGTAAAGGACTCATTAAAACATTTAATGAAGGTTTACCAAATATTCCTGTACTAACAAAACTAATAGAAGTACCACAAGGTGCTCAAGTTGAGTTAGTAGTTAAAGGCTATTCAGAAGAAATTATTAAACTTTCGGATTATGGTATTACTGATTTAATCGCACCGGCACTTCGTACTCAGTTTAAAAATGAAGATTCAGTTCCTTTTGTTAAAAACGAGTCTATTTATAATCAAGATAAGTTTGTAAATACAAAAATAGCTACCTATGAAGAATCTGGGCAACTAAGAGCTACGAGAATAGGTAGACTAGAGATAAATCCTATTCAATATAATCCCACTACAAATACCTTACGTATTTTAAATGATTTGGTTGTTGATGTAAACTTTATTGGAGCAGATGTTGCAAAAACAACTGCCTTAAAAAAGAAATATGCCACACCTTACTTTAATGAATTATTGGCTAGTACTGTTATCAATTTTGATCCAGTAAGTAGTAAAGAATTAATCACACAAGCTCCTACACACATGGTCATTGTTTCTGATCCTATGTTTGCAGCACAATTAGAGCCTTTTGTGGCTTGGAAAGTTAAAAAAGGATTTAAAATAACAGAAGCTTATACAGATGTTATTGGTACGACAACAACAGATATTAAAACCTATTTAGAAGGTATTTACAATGGCTCAGATCCTATGAGTTTTGTTTTATTTGTTGGTGATGTACAACAAATACCAGCTTGGAGTGGTAATGCAGGAAGCCATGTTACGGATTTGAGATATTGTGAATATACTGGAGATAATTTACCAGAGGTTTACTACGGGCGTTTTTCTGCACAAACAACAGCACAATTACAACCACAAATAGACAAAACATTAATGTATGAGCAATTTACTATGGCTGATTCTTCTTATTTATCAGAAGTATTCTTAGTTGCAGGTGATGATGCTCAACACGAAATGACATGGGGTAATGGACAAATTTGGTATGGTGATAATTTCTATTTCAATGCTACAAATAATGTCAATGCACACACCTATTTACAACCTTTAGATAATGGAGCGGTACATACAATTATTGTTAATGACATGAATGCTGGTTTGGCATTTGCTAATTATACAGCACATTGTGGATCCAATGGATGGTCTTCTCCTAGTTTTGAAGTATCAGATGTAAACAATTTAACAAATGATCAAAAATATGGAGTTTGGATTGGTAACTGCTGTTTATCGGTTAAATTTGATGTCAACGAATGCTTTGGAGAAGCAGCTTTAAGAAAAGCTAATGGTGGTGCAATTGGTGATATTGGAGGTTCAAATACTACAACATGGGATGAAGATTATTGGTGGGGTGTTGGTTTAACAAGTAGTATTGTAGCCGAACCTACTTATGTAGATAGTGGTAGAGGAGTTTATGATGGTTTATGGCACAATATGTCAAATGAAGAAAATGATTTAGCAACTTGGTATCCTACACAAGGACAAATACAAGTTTGTGGAAATTTAGCTGTAGAATCTTCCACGTCTTCAAGTAAAGAGTATTATTGGGAAATATATCATCTAATGGGTGATCCATCTGTAACTAACTATATTGGTACTCCAGAAGTAATGAATATTAGTGCAAGTCCTAGTACACTAATGATGGGTATGACTAGTTTAGAGATGACTTCTGCTCCTTATTCTTACGTAGCACTTTCCCAAAATGGTGTTTTAATTGCAGCAGCAGTATCCGATAATACAGGAGTTGCTAGTTTAACTTTTGCCAATGATGCACTTTCTGTTGGTAATGCAGACATGGTAGTTACTTGTCAAAATAAAGAACCTTATATAGGAACTATTGAAGTAACTCCAGCAAATGAACCCTATGTTGTTTTAGAAAGTTATACAACTAGTGCATTACCTAATTTTGGAGAAACTATTGGTTTACATGTAGCACTTAAAAATGTGGCTGCAAGTGGTAGTGGATATGACGCAATAGGTGTTAATGCAACAATTACAACAACTGATACATTTGTAACAATCAATGATGGTACAGAAAGCTATGCAAATATTGTTGCAGGAGAAATTAGTACTATAAATGATGCGTTTAACATAACTATAGCAGATAATGTACCTGATCAACATGCAATCGTATTTGACCTTCATATTACTGACAATACTAGTCATGTTTGGGATACAACTTTAACACTTGTTGCCAATGCACCTGAATTTACAATAGGAAATTTAGTTATAGATGATTCTGCAACAGGAAATGCTGACGGAATCCTAGATCCAGGAGAAACAGTAGATATAACAATACAAACAACTAATTCAGGACATGCAGATGTAACGAATGTAATTTCTATGATAGGGACTGCATTTACGGATTTAACTATAAATACAACTACGGCACCAATTATTGATTTAGCAGCAGGTGTAGCAGGTGATTTTGTATTTAATGTAACAGCAGATGCAAGTGTAGCACCAGGAACGGAAGCAACTCTTACTAATGATGTAACAGGTGGCGTAACTAACCAATATACTGCACAAAAAGAATTTACAATCATTATTGGTTTTGTACCAGAGTATTGCGAGTCATATGCTACAAGCGATATAGATTCAGAAATTCAAGAAGTATCTTTTGGAAGTGTTGTAAATAATACAGCAAATGAATGTAGTGCTTACTCTGATTTTACAGAAGATGAAACTTTAACAGACAGTTTTGCAGTAGGAACAACCAATGATATTAGTTTTTATTTAGGAGATTGTGATGGT
>DQTL01000238.1 GCA_015662775.1 Lutibacter sp. | reverse complement strand
TGTAGTTTTACAAGCAGGTGCAATGGGTTTACCACAAGTTGTTACAAATATCAATGGTTCAAATGAAATTATTATTGATAAAGAAAATGGACTTATCATTCCAGTTAAAGATACCGAAGCATTATATAGATCCATGCAAGAATTACTTACAAATAATTCACTGCGTAGTGAGTTAGCAACAAATGCTAGAGATCTTATAGTCACTAGATTTCAACAACAAGTCGTTTGGGAAGCTTTGTTGGCAGAGTATATGCGATTACTAAAGACAGGTCACTTCGATACAAATTCCACTCCTAGGGTCGTGCAATTCACTCAGTGTCCCACGTAGTTCGATACAAATTCCACTCCTAAAGTCATTGAAACACTCAGTGTCCTACAGCAGTCAAAGGAGATTGAGTGATTTTATACGAGGCACGAGTTAAAATAGTATCGAAACCACCGTACACGGACACTTCGATACATTTCAATTCCTACGTCATTGAAACACTCAGTGTCCTATAGCAGTCATAGGTGGTTGAGTGATTTTATACGAGGCACGAGTATAAAATTGTACCGAAACCACCGATTCTTAATAGTATCGAAACCACCGTATAGAAATAGATACATTCCTATCGTTGCATAAAAGAAAGTAAAAAACATGAAACCCAAACTTCTCCGCATAACTACAGTCCCCATATCCTTACATAAATTGTTACAAGGGCAGGTAAACTATATGCAAAAGCAAGTTTTGTATGCAATTTCCCTATATTTTTTTACTTAAAAAAGAATGTATTAAGTTTATTTTGTTTGTTAGACTAAACATTATTTCATATTTTTGTAGTATATAGATGACAAAATGAATGCATTATTTGAAAAACAGCAACAAAGATTAAGTCTTATTTCTACTGATTTTGTTAGAAGTGCTATGACTGATATTAACTGGGAAGCAAGATTAATTGGTATTAAAGGAGCTAGAGGTATAGGAAAAACAACGCTACTTTTACAATATATAAAACTAAACCTATTACCAGAAATAAAAAGTACTTTATATGTAAGTTTAGATAATATTTGGTTTAGTAATAATAGTTTGTCTGATTTGGTGGATAGTTTTGTGAAACGTGGCGGAAAATACCTATTTTTAGATGAAGTACATAGATACCCAAATTGGTCACAAGAACTAAAGAATATATATGATGATTTTCCAACACTTAAGGTAGTTTTTACAGGCTCATCTTTGTTAGAAATATTAAACGCACGTGCAGATTTAAGCCGTCGAGCCATAATCTATGATATGCAAGGACTTTCGTTTAGAGAATATCTTAGTATGGAAACAGGAATAAGTTTTAATCGACTTTCTCTGAAAAGTATTATAGATGACCACCTAAAAGTTGCAACAGCAATAAATAAAAAAATAAAACCTTTGCAGTATTTTGAAAACTATTTAAAACAAGGCTATTATCCGTTTTATAAAGAACAAATATCATTATATAAAATCCGTATAGAAGAAGTTATCAATATGATGCTAGAAATAGAATTACCCTTGCTGCGAAAAGTAGATCTAGCTTATGTTTATAAAATAAAGCAGTTACTTTTAATTATTGCTGAATCAGTCCCATTTGTTCCTAATGTGAGCAAGTTGAGCGAAAGAATTGGAATAAATAGAGGTACATTACTTTTATACCTTCACTATTTAGAAGAAATAGGTTTGACCATTAATTTGTTTAAAAAAGCATCGGGTATTAGCAAATTACAAAAACCAAATAAAATATTTTTAGAGAATACAAATCTGATGTTTACGCTTTCACCAAAGCATACGAATATTGGAAATTTACGAGAAACTTTTTTTACAAATCAACTAAGTTATCAGCATAAAATTAGATATGCTAAGCAAGGTGATTTTTTTGTAGATGATACTTATATCTTTGAAATAGGAGGAAAAGATAAAACGGCTAAACAAATACAAGAATTAGAAAATGCTTTTATAGCTGCGGATAATATTGAATATGGGTATAACAATAAAATACCTTTATGGTTATTTGGTTTTTTATACTAAACTTGATGATGAAAAAACCCAAACTCCTTCGTATAACCACAGTCCCCATATCCTTACATAAATTGTTACAAGGGCAGGTAAACTATATGCAAAAGCAAGATTATGAAGTTGTTTTGGCAAGTGCAGTAGGCAAAGAAATTAAAGCTATAGAAAATGAAACGGGTTTAAAAGTACAGATACTACCATTAACAAGAAAAATCTCACCCTTACAGGATATAAAAGCTTTATGGAAAACTTATAAGTTAATCAAAAAAGAACAACCCAATATAGTACATACCCATACACCCAAAGCAGGAGTGATTGGCATGTTAGCAGCAAAATTGGCGAGAGTTCCAGTACGTATGCATACCATAGCCGGTTTACCCTTAATGCAAGCCACAGGAGTCAAACGAAAGTTGTTGGATAGTGTAGAACGCATGACCTCGTGGGCAGCAACAAATGTATATCCCAATTCTTTTGCTCTTGCCGAATTTATAAAAGAAAACAAACTAGCACCCAAACGAAAAATTAAAGTCTTAGCGCAAGGGAGTTCTAATGGTATAGATACAGCTTATTTTGATCCTAAATGCTACAAAGAAGCCGCTAAAAATCGTTTAAAAGAAAAACTTAACATTACCTCAAACGATTTTGTCTTTACATTTATAGGTAGGTTAGTAGGTGATAAAGGGATTAACGAATTAGTTACTGCTTTTAAGCGATTACAAGGTCAAACTCCCTTCCCCTCGGGAAGGGTTGGGGATGGGCTTATATTACTTTTAATAGGAGATGAAGAGGCGCAATTAGACCCTTTAGCTACGACAAGCCTGCAAGAGATAGCAGAAAACTCAAATATCATAAGTACAGGTTGGGTAGAAGATGTACGCCCTTATTTATCAATAAGTGATGTTTTTGTATTTCCAAGTTACCGAGAGGGTATGCCCAATGTAGTTTTACAAGCAGGTGCAATGGGTTTACCACAAGTTGTTACAAATATCAATGGTTCAAATGAAATAATCATCAATGATGAAAATGGGATAATTATACCTGTAAAAGATACCACAGCTTTGTTTAAAGCTATAAAAGAAATCCATACAAATACTAAATTACGAAACAAGTTAGCAACTAATGCCCGAGAATTAATCACTACACGATTTGAGCAAAAAGTCGTTTGGGAAGCTTTGTTAGCGGAATATAAGCGGTTACTGTAAAACACTGAGCACTTCGATATAATTTCTTTCAGAAATCACTCAGTATCCTACAATAGTCAAAGGTGGTTGAGTGAACATTGGTCACTTCGATACTAATTTCTCTCCTGCGTCTTGAAATTCACTCAGTGACCTACGTTATCAAAAGGTGGTTGAGTGATTTCATGATGAGATCTACTATCAAAGGTGGTTGAGTGATTTTGTGAGGTACGAACAAAATAGTATCGAAACCACCGAAAACCGGTTACTTCGATACATTTCAATTCCTACGTCATTGAAACACTCAGTGTCCTATAGCAGTCAAAGGTGGTTGAGTGATTTTATACGAGGCACGAGTATAAAATTGTACCGAAACCACCGATTCTCAATAGTATAGAAGCCACCGAATATGTAATTGTACCAAAGCCACCAATCACGATATACATAACTAAAATAAACCATAATAATTCCTTATTTTTGAAAAGTCATAAAACAAAAAAATGTACAAAGGTTTTATCAAACCCATATCCGATTTTCTACTTGCCTTAGTCGCTTTGTTGCTGCTTTCTCCACTATTGGTTTTGGCAACACTCTTTTTGGCAATAGCCAACCAAGGTAAGCCTTTCTTTATCCAAACCAGACCAGGAAAAAATGAAAAGCTATTTAACATCATCAAGTTTAAAACGATGAATGATAAGAAAGATAAAAATGGGAAGCTTTTGGGCGATTCAGAAAGACTAACAACAATAGGAAGAATAGTAAGAAAAACATCAATAGACGAGCTTCCGCAGTTAATAAACGTGCTTAAAGGTGATATGAGTTTAATTGGTCCTAGACCCTTGCTGCCTCAATATTTATCATTGTATAATGAAGAACAAAAGAAACGCCATACTGTTAAGCCCGGAATTACGGGTTGGGCACAAGTTAATGGAAGGAATGCCCTAAGTTGGCAAGATAAATTTAAACATGATGTTTGGTATGTTAAGAATTTAAGTTTTAGCTTAGATATTAAAATTGTATTTTTGACAATAAAAAAAGTGCTTATTTCAGAAGGAATTCTAGCAGATGGTAGCAGTACTATAGGTCGATTTAAAGGAACAAAAGAATAAGCTGTGGATAGTATAAAAGTATAAATTTTAATATTGACAGCCTGAAATATCATGCTGAATTTGTTTTAGTACCTGAACTCTTAGAACAAAGATAAAGAATGTTCAGTTGTTAGTTGGAAAGATACTGAATCAATCTTATATTTAATATGAGACTGTATGATGGTTTCAAATTAACAAATAAACGCATCAACAAATAAACAAAGAATGAGACTATACGGAGCCAGCGGGCATGCTAAAGTAATTATTGGAATCTTGAAATTGTTAAAACAAAGTATTTCAAAAATTTATGATGATAAAGCACCTTTTCAATTATTAGATTATAAGGTGACTAGTTTTGATAATGATTATACGGGTGACTACATAATTTCTGTAGGGAATAATAAAGCCCGAAAAAAGATTTCAAAATTATTAAATAAGGCTCACTTTGGGAATGCAATACATCCAACATCAATAATTGATAGTTCTGTAGAAATAGCTATTGGAACAGTAGTTATGGCGAGTGCTACCATAAACCCAGCTACTGTAATAGGAAAACATTGTATTATCAATACTTCAGCAAGTATTGACCATGATTGTGTTATTGCTGATTTTGCTCATATTTCACCAAATGCTACACTCTGTGGAAACGTAGTTGTAGGAGAAGGAACTCAAATAGGAGCAGGTGCCGTAATTAATCCAAATATCTCAATTGGTAAATGGTGTATTGTCGGTGCAGGAGCCGTAATTATAAAAAATATTCCTGATAACGCAACAGTGGTTGGTAATCCTGGAAGAATCATAAATTTATAACATAATTAAGATGAATAAAGAGAGAATATGGCTATCCTCTCCACATATGGGAGGAAACGAACAGAAATACGTGCAAGAAGCCTTTGATACGAATTGGGTAGCACCACTCGGACCTAATGTAAATGGTTTTGAACAAGATTTAGAAAACTATTTAAATACTAAGGTTCATGTTGCTGCACTATCAGCGGGTACAGGAGCTATTCATCTTGCATTAATACAGTTAGGCGTACAACAAAATGATACTGTATTATGCCAATCATTCACTTTTGCAGCTACGGCAAACCCGATTACTTACCTAGGTGCAAAACCCATATTTATTGATAGTGAAGAGGAAACTTGGAATATAGACCCTGTTTTGTTAGAAAAAGCAATTAAATATGAAATTAAATTAGGTGAAAAACCAAAAGCAATACTAGTGGTTCATCTTTATGGAATGCCTGCTAAAATGGATGAAATTAAAGTAATTTCAACTAAATATTCTATTCCAATTATTGAAGATGCTGCAGAAGCATTAGGAAGTACTTATAAAAATCAAAAGTGTGGCATATTAGGTGATTTTGGAATTCTTTCTTTCAATGGAAATAAAATAATAACAACTTCTGGCGGTGGAGCATTAGTCTGTAATACCAAAGAAGCAAAAGATAAAACTATTTATTTGTCAACCCAAGCTCGTGACCAAGCTCCTCATTACCAACATACTGAAATAGGCTTTAATTATCGCATGTCAAATATCGTTGCTGGTATTGGAAGAGGACAAATGGAAGTAATAGATTTACGTGTAAAACAACGTAGAGCAAATTTCGAATTCTATAAAAATGCTTTTAGAACACTTGATAACTTAAAAATTCTAGAAGAACCTACAGAATTTTATTCTAATCGTTGGTTGACGACAATTCTTACAGATTCATTTCAAACAAGAGAAAAACTACGTCTTGCCTTAGATAAAGAGAATATAGAAGCAAGACCTTTATGGAAACCCATGCATCTACAACCTGTTTTTAGTGAATGCAAGGCTTATACAAATGGTGTCTCTGAAGAATTATTTGATAAGGGACTCTGTCTTCCAAGTGGTTCTAACTTAACTCAATCTGATTTAAAACGTGTAGTTAATGTAATAAAATCGTGTATTTAGAAAAGATTTGTACTTTGGAAATTGTTTAATTATATTTTTCAATCTACCTTTTAAAAAGTTTTTAAAAGGATTGCAACAGATCAGTTACAAAATAGTAAATTTGCGAATAATCATATTTAACATGCTCTCTCACCTCCTTAAAAAAAGATCAAATGTTATTACGGCCAGATGGATTGTCATGATTATTGACATCTCATTAGTTTTACAAACTTTTTTTCTTGCTTATTTAGTTCGTTTCAATTTTCATTTAAACTTTGGATCACATCACTTTTTAATGCAACTACCATTAATAGTTGCGTTATCGGTAGTAGCTTTTTACCTAGTTGGCTCCTATAAAGGAGTAATCCGTCATACAGGAACTCGTGATGCTTATAATGTTTTTAAAGCAGCAGTCTTGTTGGCTATTTTTTTAGGAATTATTATTCTCATAAACAGACAGTTTAATATATTAATGGAATTTACAATACCTAGATCAATTATTGTAATCCATTTTTTATTAAATGTAATTGTTTTAATAGCAAGTCGTTATATTTTTAAAATGTTATATAACATTTTGGTAACAGGTCTTAAAGATGTTAAAAGAGTTTTAATATATGGTGCTGGTGATTCAGGTTTGTTAACCTATGCTGCAATTCAAAAAGACCCACATAATAAAACAAAAGTTTTTGGCTATATCGATGATGATATGCATAAAACAGGTAAGACATATGATCGAGTTTTAGTCTATAGTAGTAAACATATTAATGATGCTTTTATTGAGAAGAATAAAATTCAAGAAATAATAGTTTCAATTCAAAAAATTGCATCATCTGACTTGTCAAAAATTGTAGATAAAATATCTAAGTTAGGTGTAAAAATAAAAATAGTACCACCTATTGAAGATTGGATAGGCGGAAATTTAAAAACCTCTCAAATCAAAGAAATAAAAATTGAGGATCTTTTAAGTCGTCAACCTATACAATTAAATAATAAAAATGTCCAAGATGATTTAAAAGATAAAGTTGTTTTGGTTACCGGTGCAGCGGGTTCAATTGGTAGTGAAATTGCCAATCAGATTAGTAATTACCAATACAAAAAATTAATATTACTAGACCAAGCAGAATCACCTTTATATGATTTACAACAAAGTTTTATTCAAAAAGATAGTACTAACTTTCAGTGTATAGTTACAGATGTAAGAAACAAAGAGAGATTAAAACGAATATTTTTAAATAATAAAATAGATGTAATATATCATGCAGCTGCCTATAAACACGTTCCATTAATGGAAAACAATCCCTATGAAGCTGTTAGTGTAAATGTTCTAGGAACAAAAAATGTAATGGATTTAGCTGTAGAATATAAGGTTCAAAAATTTATCATGGTGTCTACGGATAAAGCAGTAAATCCTACAAATGTAATGGGTGCAACCAAACGAGTGGCTGAGATATATGCAGGACAGAGTGCCAAAAAAAGCAAAACACAATTTATAACCACACGTTTTGGAAATGTTCTGGGATCAAATGGCTCCGTTATTCCGTTGTTTAAAAAACAAATTGAAGAAGGAGGACCACTTACCTTGACACATAAAGAAATAACCAGGTATTTTATGACCATTCCAGAAGCTTGTCAACTTGTCTTGGAAGCAGGAAGCATGGGTAAAGGACAAGAAATATTTGTCTTTGATATGGGAGACTCTGTAAAAATATTTGATTTAGCTAAAAAAATGATTCGTTTGTCAGGTTTTAAATATCCATCAGAAATTGATGTTAAAATAATCGGATTACGACCAGGAGAAAAGTTGTATGAAGAGCTATTAAGTGATAAAGAAAATAATATCTCTACCCATAATCCTAAGATAATGATTGCCAAGGTAGAAAGTTCGATTACAGAAAAACAACTTTTGTCTGCTCTAGCTATCCTACAAAAAGATTTGATCTCTGAAACTGAAATAGTCAAACAGTTAAAAGTTATTGTCCCTGAATATATTTCGAATAATTCTGTTTATTCAAGCTTAGATGCTTAGTTTTTTTTAAGATATGTTTTCACTAGGATATTAGATTTAATATGATTTTTTTTTCAACTTTGTACTTTCTAAATTAAGAATATAAATAACGATGAATATTATAATTATTGGCACCGGATATGTAGGTTTAGTAACAGGAACTTGTTTTGCAGAAATGGGAAACAAAGTAACTTGCATAGATATTGATAAAAAGAAAATAGATAACCTTAAAAAAGGAATTATTCCTATTTACGAAAAAGGATTACAAAAAATGGTAACTCAAAATATAGCACATGATACGCTACTTTTTGAAACCAATATGAATGAGTCAATCAATCAATCTGATTTAGTCTTTATCGCAGTTGGCACACCAATGGGTGAAGATGGTAGTGCAGACTTGCAACATGTTATTGCAGTGGCAAAAGATATTGGAAGCTTAATGAATAAAGATCTTATAGTCGTCAATAAATCAACCGTACCTGTTGGCACAGCAAAAATTGTTGAAAATGAAATTAAAAAAGTACTGAATAAAAGAGGCGTTTCTTATAATGTTGAAGTGATTAGTAACCCCGAATTTTTAAAAGAAGGAGTTGCCGTAGCTGACTTTATGCAACCCGATAGAGTAGTGGTCGGAGCCGAATCTGATGAGGCGTTTGAAATTATGCATCGATTGTATAAACCATTTATGACTAAAAATGACCGATTTATTACCATGGATACTGCTTCTTCTGAAATGACAAAATATGCAGCTAATGCCATGTTGGCAACAAAAATTAGTTTTATTAACGAAATTGCAAATATTTGTGAAGCTGTTGGTGCTAATGTTAATGAGGTAAGAAGAGGTATAGGAAGTGATTCAAGAATTGGCTATAGTTTTATCTTTCCAGGAGCTGGTTATGGAGGAAGTTGTTTTCCAAAAGATGTGCAAGCCTTGATTAAAACAGCACATGATAACCAGTACACACCACATATATTAGAAGCAGTTGAAAGAGTCAATAAAAAACAAAAAGAAGTTTTAGGAGCTAAAATTAGCAGGTACTTTAATAACGATTTAAAAGGAAAAACCATTGCACTTTGGGGCTTAGCATTTAAGCCTGATACGGATGATATGCGTGATGCGAGTTCCATAACCTTGGTTAAATATTTACTGGAAAAAGGAGCTAAAGTAGTAGCTTATGACCCTAAAGCTATTGAGGTTGCTAAAGAATACTACTTTAAAGACTTAAAAGATATTTCTTATGTAACAGATAAATATACAGCTCTAGAGAATGTAGATGCCATGGTATTGATTACAGAATGGAAAGAGTTTAGAAGTCCAGATTTTTCTCAAATAAAAGATTTGATGAAACAAAGTGTTATTTTTGATGGTAGAAACCAATATGATGCAATTGAACTAGCTAAAAAAGGATTTACTTATTTCCAGATAGGAGTAAGGTAATAACCCATCATATACTAGATTCCCTTAGATTCTTGACAGGCAAGTTTGTATTCAAATAACAGAAAAGATAGCATCTGCTTTTGTACACTAATAAACTCAGTTTATGGTCTAGATAAAAAGTTCCTATTTTATAAGATTTATTAAATTAGCCACTAGACTTTGTCATTTTTTTTGTCGTCCTTTGTTTAACAAACGACAAACTCCATTAAAACGAGTGATTTATCTCGGTGTTAGGCTTTATGCCACATTGAAACTCAGAAAAATAAAAAAATGGCATAAATAATGTTGAACAAGTAAGAAACTCAATAAATAATTCATTTGAACAAATACAAAATGAATGTAAATCTGTTTTAGGTTCTGAACTTCATTACCAAGCAATAATCTATCATTGTTTACGTGATTTTGGAAACGTTCCAATCTCTCAAATAGGAATGAATGTGAAAATTTGGATTAATAACCCTAAAACATCGTTTCTCATAGAAAGAATGAATAAGAAACATATAAATTTCAGAGAAGGTCAAGAGATTATTCCAGATATTACAATCTTCAATGAAAATGTTAAATCAGATTTTAGGCGTAGAAACTACAAAAATACATTAAAAGAAACTATCTACTCTTTGGAAATTAAAGCATCAGAAAGAGAAAATGGGAGATTACAACGAAATGAAATTAAGATTGATATAATAAAACTAAAATCACAGTTTACTGAAACAAAATTGAAACATAAAAAAGAGATTGGAATAGGAATAATGGTAATTGACACAGCACCGAAAGAGAGTGAGAAAATGAAAAAGGATACACTCGATGAAGTCACAGAATTTGCAAAAGAAAACGGTGTTGATTTTTGGTATTGTTCTTGAATTTAAGTTTATTGATGAAAAAATTAAACTTTACTAAAAAAATATTACCTTTGAACTATGAAAACTAAAGATTTAAATACCACATTACTCGATAATTACTTTGGTCTTATAAGAAATTTAAGTCCTGAAATTAAAATTAATTTAATCGAAAAAATTGCAAAAACCTTAAAAGGTAATATTACAAGTAATAACAGCTCATTGACTGATGCATTTGGTGCTTGGAAATCAAAAAAATCAGCGGATGAAATTATAATTGAATTAAGAGAGAATAGAAACTTCAATAGACAAATAGAAGCCTTGTAATGAAGTATTTATTAGATACAAATATTTGCATTTACTATATGAAAGGTCTTTATGAACTTAATGATAAAATTAAAGGTATAGGAAGTGAAAATTGCTATATTTCCGAAATAACACTTGCCGAATTGAAATTTGGAGTAGAAAATAGTGAACGAAAAAAGAAAAATAAAATAGCATTAGATTTTTTCATCAACGGAATTAAGATTGTTCCAATTTATAATTCTCTTGATTTTTAGCAATCGAAAAAGCAAGGTTAAGAAAGAAAGGGAATGCTGTAGATGATTTTGATTTATTAATCGGGGCAAGTGCAGTTTCTAATAATATGATACTTGTAACAAACAACATCAAACATTTCAAAAACATTGAAAATATTGAAATTCAAGATTGGACGCAATAGAAAACACAAAGTTAACAATCTGTATAGTTTATGGCTACTAATTGTTATAATTCAATGTGTATTTCATTAAATTAAGTTAGTTTTGTGGACTAATAGTTAGTGTTTTAATCACGCCATTAACCATACTGTTGCCGTTAAAAAAAACACTTCAATACAGGTAAAATACAGCCATTTTTTTAAGGATTTATTTTCACAACAATTTTCACTTGTTACATAGCCATACTCTACTCACTATTCCTCATCAAATAAGCTTTAATAAAAGCATTTATATCGCCATCCATCACCGCATCTACATTACCTGTTTCATGTCCTGTACGTACATCTTTCACTAATTTGTAAGGATGCATCACATAATTACGAATTTGAGAACCCCATTCTATTTTCATTTTATTAGCTTCGATAGTATCTCTTTTGGCAAGTTTTTTTTGAAGTTCAATTTCATAGAGTTGTGATTTTAGCATTTGCATGGCTTTTTCACGATTTTCTAATTGAGATCTAGTTTCAGAATTTGCAATTTTTATTCCAGTAGGATTATGAGTAAGAATGGCTTTAGTTTCTACCTTATTGACATTTTGCCCGCCTGCTCCACCTGATCTGGCAAAACTCCAGGATATATCAGAAGGATTAATGTCAATTTCTATACTGTCATCTGCTAAAGGATACACATATACAGATGCAAAACTTGTATGTCGTTTGGCATTGCTGTCAAATGGTGAAATACGAACCAATCGATGTACCCCATTTTCTCCTTTTAAGTAGCCGAAAGCATAATCACCTTCAATTTCAAAGCTAACAGTCTTAATACCTGTCACATCGCCTGATTGATGGTTGAGTTGCTTGACTTTAAACCCTTGGTTTTTTGACCACATTAAGTACATGCGATATAACATTTCAGCCCAATCGTTACTTTCAGTTCCGCCAGCTCCTGCTGTAATTTGAAGAATGGCACTCATTTCATCGCCTTCATTCGAAAGCATGTTTCTAAATTCTATACTTTCTAATAATTCTAAGGTTTTAGTATACTGAATGTTAACCTCTTCTTCAGTAGCTTCATTTTCTTTGTAAAAATCGTAAAGTACTTGTACATCGTCACCCATCATTGTCACTTTTTCAAAGTCAGTGACCCAATTTTTTTTCTTTCGTATGGCTTTTAAAAGTACTTCTGCCGTTTTTGGGTTATCCCAAAAATTAGGTGCCGCAGCTTGTTCTTCTTCGTTA
>DQTL01000242.1 GCA_015662775.1 Lutibacter sp. | reverse complement strand
TATGATGACTGCATACCCATCACTCAAGGCTTTGCCATGTTGTCTGAGCCTACCATACTTTTAAAAAAGATGATAGAAGACGGTCGCATAGTCCATGACGGAAACCCCGTTTTAAAGTGGATGATAAGCAACATAACAATAGTGAAAAGCCCACAGGGAAATATTATGATAACTAAAGCAAATCGTAATAAGAAGATAGATGGCGTTGCTGGAATACTTAATGCGTTGGCTCTACTGCTACATAAAGACGAACATAAACAAGCGAATGTTTATGCAAAAGGTGGTGGAGGATTTGCAGAAATTTAAACTATTTTAATATTTTTTAAATTATTTTATGTTTTTTAAGTAAAATAACATAAAATATATATTATACTTTACTTATCACAAATAGATAAGGAAATTAGATGAAAATTTTAACTAAGCTAAAAATAGGAGTCCTCAACGACAAAGGTGGAGTAGGAAAAAGTGCAATTGTGCAACAAATAGCACTTGCTAATGATTTGCTAATAATTGAGCTTGACCCCTATGGTAATTTGTCAACAAGACTCGATGGCGTGACAGCTTTTGAACAGGGTGAAAAAGTTGTTTTACCCAAAAAAGGTGGTTTTGTCGTTGATTTTGGAGGTTTTGCCCATGAGCAAGAAGACGCTATTATAGCTAGCCTTGATGTGCTATGTGTGCCATTTACAGCTACAGCTGAAGCTGTAGAGACAACTTACAATATGATTGCTAGAATAAAACATATTGACATACCAATTCTTTTTATTGCGAACAGAGTAGTTAAAAAAGATGAGAAGGCAAGCATATCTGCCTTTAAACTCTTTTCTAAATTATTGGCAAATAGTGCAAATATGGGTTATATTATGGAAAGTCGAACTATTCAAAGTGCTGTAAATAATGCATTTAATATTATAGAAGTAGCGAAAGAAAAAGGCATAAAAGGTCAACCCTTTAAAAATATGGCTGGGCAATTAGAACAATTGTTTAAAACAATTAAAAACACAAAAAATGGAGAAGTACTAGATGTTTGAAAATATAGGAAAATCAACAGTAAAGAAGAAGACGCACAAAGATGTTTCTGATGAGAAAAGTAAGAATGAAGTGAAAAAAGCTACACAAAAACCATCCAAACCATTCAAAGAGGGTTCAGATGGTTTTGTACGCTCAACTATTTCAATTCCAAATGATTTTGGTAAGTTCCTGCATGATGAGATACTTTACGGAGGAATAAAGAAAAAAAAACTAACAGAGGTTATTATGAATCTGTTAGAGGAGGAATATGGAAAGAAGTTTATGGATTGGAGAGAAGAGAATGGGTAATCTTAGCACAGATGAAATCTTAAAAAAATATAAACTAACTCTAGTCTACGAACACGCAATATATTTTGAAGAACTAGGGGACACAGTTTATGGTGTTCTTGCAGAAGATACAAATTATATGATACGCAACATAGGAAAACATTCTGAAATTACTGTTGAAGCGATAGGGGAGAACTTGCAACTATTGAAAATTAGTCTCTAATACCAAACCCTCAAACCCTCAAACGCATAACTTAAAATCTCACAACTGCTCTTAACAGCTTGTGGGTGCGTAACTCCCATAGAAAACCCTTTCACTTTTTTAACAGAATTTTTAGGAACAGCAACATAAAGTACTTTTACTTTTTTTGCTAATCTTCGACTAGTACTGGAGAAGTGAGAACATCTAATCTCTATATCGGTTAACTCTCCAGCACTTTCATTTCTAATTGTAAAATCGGCTAAAACAACAGAGTACTTTTTTATATTTAGCTTAAAATCTAAAGAAACAAGAGCTTTTGAAAGTTTAGCAGCACTCACCTTTTTTGCTTTATTGTTGTTAGTATTTTTTTGTTCTTCTTTTGATTCTCTGTTCATCTTTGCTATAGCTATTGCATACTGTTCTTTGTACTCAGTCGAATTTGTGTCTATGCTCTTGTTTGCACTTTCAATCGTTACAGGATTCATCTTTATAATAATAAATAACAATAAAACCACAGCTAAAGCGAACCACATTAAAACTTTTTTAACTTTTTTCATAAACTTTCCTTTTTACATATCGTAAAGTTTTGAATTAAGATTCAGAACTTACCGATATATTTTATCAAAATTAAAGGATAGAGATGACAAATAAGTTAAAACAGATACTTTTTTTACATATTGTTCTTGCTTTTACTCTTTTTATTGTTAGTCAATCTTTCCACTTTGTTCCCTTTGTAGATTTGGAATGTAAAAACCTTTTAATCGATACTACATTATTTTTTATACTTTTTATTTTACCCATTACATTTTTAATTTCCATGCTGAGAATTGCAAATTATGAATCTTAATAATTTGTTTGAATCTCAAAAACGTGGGGTTGAATTAGCAGGGAATTATCATCAAAACAATACGGGTTGGTTTGGGTCTATGTTTGGAAGCTCTAAAGCTGGAACAGAAGTAACGTTAACTACAGCACAAACACATACAGCAGTAATGAGCTGTTATGTTATTTTGTCTGAAAGTTTAGCGATGATGCCAATAAATTTGATGGAACGAAGCCTGAAAGATGGGAAAAGACTTAAAAATAGAGCTTACGAACACAAGCTCTATAACATTTTAAATTTACAGCCGAATGAAGAAATGACCCAATACGATTGGATTGAATCAGTAGCTATGAATTTGGTAAGCCGTGGTAATTCCTACACACAAATTATGCGTGACCAGCGAAACGAAATCATAGGTTTTTATCCACTTTTAACAGACAACATGGAAATAGTGCGTTTAGAAAATGGCGAACTCGCCTATAAATATAAATCAGACTTTTTAAAAACAACAGTTTTACTCTACAAAGATGAAATTTTACATTTTAAATATAGAACATTGGATGGAATACATGGATTAAGCCCTATCGCTTATTCTAAACACACTATCGGATTGTCTTTGGCTTTAGAAGAGCATGGAAGTAAACACTTTTCGAATGGCATTTTGGGAAGTGGAGTCTTTGAGACTCCAGCTGTAGTAGGAAAAGAGAATAAAGCAGAAATGAGAGAGCAATTAACAAGCCGTTACAGCTCTTTAGATAATGCTTCTAAATTTCTAATTTTAGAGCAAGGCATGACTTATAAACCAATAAGCATACCGAACAATGATAGGCAATATTTAGAGAGTAGAGAGTTTCAAAAGTCTGAAATAGCTTCTATTTTTAGAGTTCCTGACCATATGATAAACCTCAATAAAAATTCAACTTTTTCTAACATTGAACATCAAGGAATTTCTTTTGCAACAAACACAATGACACCTCTTGTTAAGCGTATAGAACAACCTCTAAATATTGCCTTGCAAAAACAAGATAAGAAATTATATGTTTCCTTAAACATGGATGCGATGCAAAGAGGAGATATTAACACACGTTACACAGCAAACGGACAAGCAATTCGCGATGGTTGGAAGACTAGAAACGAAGTGAGAATAAAAGAAGGTCTTAATCCACTTGATGGATTAGACGACCCTATTTTACCATTGAACATGGGAAAGGATGACGGTACAGATGGCAAAGAAAAAACAGAAGATTAGAACAAAAGAGCAGATTATGAAACGCATGAACAAAGTGGGGTACACCACACGTTTTTGTAATGGTTCTTG
>DQTL01000077.1 GCA_015662775.1 Lutibacter sp. | reverse complement strand
TTTGAAAAAGAAATATGGCTAGCAGCAACCAAAGACTTAATCCCTCAAAAAGCAGATCAAGTGTCGGGAGGAATTTTTTATTCAAATCCAAATGAGAAATGGTCATTTTCTGTAGAATCTTATTACAAAAAGATGAAAAATCTTTTAGAATATAATAGTCCTCCAAGAGATGAAGATAATATGAGTAATATTGAAAATATAGTTGCGAAAAATGGAAATGGAAAAGCCTATGGAATTGAAATGCAAATTAAAAAGAATACAGGAAAAGTAACAGGTAGTTTAAACTATACTTTATCAAGGAGCTATAGACAGTTTAATAGTATTAATAAGGGTGAAGAATATCCTTTTATCTATGATAGAAAACATAATATTTCACTAATAACAAGTTATAAATTAGATGAGTTTTACACATTGACAAGTAGCTTTAATCTATCTAGTGGTAAACCAGTAACCCTACCTGTAGGTTATGTTAAACAAGACAATCATTTGAGTGGTTATTTTATATATGATGGCGTTAATAATCGTAGATTACCTTTGTATCATAGGCTTGATTTATCATTAAAACGAATAAAAAGAAGTAAGAAGGGGAATAAAAGAGAAGTAAGTTTTAATATTTTTAATGTGTATGCCAGACAAAACCCTGTTTATATTTATTACGATAGTAATACTGGGAAAGTTAAACAAAAATCATTGTTTTCAATACTTCCAACCATTAGTGTTTCCATAGAATTTTAAAACAAAGCCATGAAGTTATTTCCTATATATTTAATGCTATTTTTTTTAATGGCTTGTGATACAGAAAAAACAATTGATTATGCTGCTTTTTATGAGGGTGATAAAATAGTAGTTCATGGTTTTGTCAATTTAGAGAAAGGGGTGAGAGTTTTTGTTAAAAAAACCTTAGCTCCTGACAATATTAATGGAAATGATAAAATAGTAAATGCAAAAGTTTACTTACATGAAAATGGGAATAAAATTCTTAGCTTAGAAAGTGAAAATGATTATTTTTTTGTGACACCAAATTCATTTTTTGTTGACCCTAATTATAAATATCACATTTCAGTTGAATCTCCGACCTTGTCTAATGTGTATTCAAAACAACAACAAATACCCCAAATAACATCTATAGATTCCTTAAAATTAGTTGTTAAAGAATACGAACCTTCGTTTCTAAAATTATACTATAACAACCAATCCATAGATAATGGCTATTATCTGAAAATATATGAATACCAAGAGGGTATTATAGTTGATTCGCTAGATTATAGTAGTAGTTTATTTGACCCATATAATCTAATAACTCATAAAACAACAGGTGTAAAATCTTATAAATATCGAACATCATCAGAAATAGATTCCTTGAAAGTTATATTACACACATTATCTCCTGATTTAATAGAGTTTTGCACAAGTTATCAAAGTTATGATTGGACAAGTGAAGACCCTTTTTACGAATATACTTATCCTGTTTTTTCAAATATTGAAAACGGTTATGGTTTGTTTGCATCCTTTAGTTTTGATACAAAAACCTTAGTTACTGAGAAGTAATAAATTCCCCCATCTTCCCAACCAATCCATCTAATAAATTCTGCAAAGGTTTTTTTAGCATCATTGCCATCATAGCATTAATTTCACCTTCAAAAAAGAGTTGGGTTTCGCTTTGCGTATCAGAAATAGCATCTATTTTACAAATCAGATAAATTGGGAACGTATCAGAAGTCGCTTTTAGTTTAATCAAGTCAAACTCTTGTTTGGTGTCAAAAGCCAAACGAATGGCTGGCATACCTTTTAGTTGAAATTTAAAAGAATCACCACTGACTGAAAATTCCTCTAAAGAATCGGGTAAAATACTTTTGAAATTCTCTAAATCAGTTAAATAGGAATAAAGCTCTTTTTGAGATTTTTGTACTGTTGTTTTTTTGCTTTCTAAGTTCATATGCACTAGTTAAAAGTGTAAAGTTTATAAAGTTAAAAGTGTAAAGTGTAAAGTTTGAAAGTTGTAGTGTTGCTAAGTGGAATTGTTTAAAATTGATGAATTGTATCGTGACTAAGTTGTGTAATTTGATAATTATCAAATCAGCTAATTATCAAATTGGCTAATTAACTTTCCAAGAATTTGGGTCTTTCCTCCAAAGTTTTAAAACAGCACTTTCCAAATCAGAAATTGTCCCACTTTCTTTAGCTTGAATTAATAAGCTAGGGTAATCACTCAATGTGATTAGTCTGATGTTTTCTTTGTCAAATAATTCTTTTGCAGTTGTAAAATCATAAGAAAAAATAGCATACATTCCTAAAATAGTTGCTTCTGCATTTTGTAGTGCTTTTACTGCATTGATACTACTTTTCCCAGTACTGATTAAGTCCTCAATTACTAACACCTTTTTTCCTTTTTCTAAATAGCCTTCAATTTGATTTTGTCTGCCGTGTTTTTTAGGCTCGGGTCTAACATAAATAAAAGGTAGCTCTAAAGCTTCAGCAATTAAAACACCAATTGCTATGGCTCCTGTTGCCACACCTGCGATTACTTCTACATCAGGGTAATTTTTTTGAATATTTTCTACAAAACGATCACGAATATAGTCGCGAACTTTAGGGTGAGAAAGGCTAATTCTATTGTCACAATAAATAGGTGACAACCAACCAGAAGCCCATGTAAAAGGTTGATTGGGTTGTAGTTTTATCGCTTCTATTTCTAGGAGTAGTTTGGCAGTTTTTTTTGCCGTATCTTTGTTGCAAATCATAGATGCAAAAGTAATTTTTTTCTGATAAATAGGTTAAAAATGAATTATTTTTGAAATTTGATTTTTGAAATTAGGAATTTTAAATATTTATGTACACTATTTTTGTAAATAACAAACCAATTATTTTATCTGACGAGATAGAAGAAGAAAGGGATTTTGAAATCTGTGCTTATTCTGAATTACAGATAGAAGAAGTGTTACATAAATTAAAGAATACAAAGGCAACAGGTTTTTACATTTATCACGAAGATTTAGACCTTTTGTGGAGAAAAATCAAAAATTTCTTTAAGTTGGTTAAAGCAGCTGGTGGTGTTGTCATTAAAGAAAATGAAATTTTAATGATTTATAGAAATGATTTTTGGGATTTGCCTAAAGGGAAAATGGAAAAAGGAGAAACAAAAGAAGAAACAGCACTTAGAGAAGTTGAAGAAGAATGTAGTATTCAAGATTTAAAAATTAAGAAAAAACTACCAACAACCTATCATGTGTTTTATGAAGATAATAAGTACAAATTAAAGATCACCTATTGGTATACGATGACAACAAAAGATGATTCAAACCCTATTCCACAAAAAGAAGAAGGTATTACTAAAGCTGAATTTATACCTATTAAATCTATTCCTAATCATTACGCAGAAATGTACAGGAGTATTCAAGAATTATTAAAAAACAATATATTAAAAAGTAATATTTAACACCGAAAATAACACGAATTATATGAAGATAGCCATCACCAAAGAGAGAAAAAACCCACCCGATAAAAGAGTCGTTTTACCACCACATATTTGTCAAGAAGCAGTAGAAATGTATCCAGAACTTAAAATAAAAGTTGAAAGTTCAGCTATTAGAGTTTATAAAGACGAAGCCTACAATAAAGCCGGATTTCCTGTAACGGATGATGTAACCGATTGTGATGTTATTTTAGGGGTAAAAGAAGTGCCTATTGATGCTTTGATTCCTAATAAAAAATATTTTTTCTTTTCTCATACTATTAAAAAACAGCCGTATAATAGAAAACTATTAAAAGCCTTTTTAGATAAGAATATTGAAATGTATGACCACGAAGTGATAACGGCACAGAATAATATCAGATTAATTGGTTTTGGTTATTATGCAGGTATTGTTGGGGCTTATAATGGGATGCGTACTTTTGGATTAAAACAGGGTTTGTATTCCATTCCAAAATCAGCATCTTTACCAGATAAAGTCGCTTTGATTAATGAGTTACATAGTTTTAAATTACCAGCTATAAAAATCGTTTTAACGGGAACAGGTAGAGTAGGGAATGGTGCAAAAGAGATGTTAGATGCCATGTATATAAAACAGGTAAGTGTTGAGAATTTTTTGACAAAGACCTATGATGAACCCGTTTATGTGCAGTTAGATGTTTTAGACTACAATAGACGTAAAGATGGTGTGGAAAAGGACATGTACGATTTCTTTGACAACCCTGCAGAATATGATAGTGATTTTAAAAGATTTACACGAGTTGCCGACTTTTTTATAGCGGGACATTATCACAATGCTGCTGCACCAGATTTTTATACAGTTAATGACACCAAAGAATCAGATTTTAAAATAAGAGTTGTAGCTGATATAAGTTGTGATATTGGAAGACCTATTAGTTCAACTTTAAGAGCTTCAACAATAGCAGATCCAATTTATGGTTATGATAGAGTAACGGGTAAAGAAGTGTCAGATTACAAAGATGCAGAAACAATAGCCGTAATGGCAGTTGATAATTTACCAGCAGAATTACCCAAAGATGCCAGTGATGGTTTTGGAGAAATGTTTTTAGAACATGTAATTCCAGCCTTTTTTGACGGTGATAAAAATGGGATCTTGCAACGAGCTAGAATGACACAAAATGGACAATTAACTGAGCGTTATAAATATTTACAAGATTATGTTGATGGGAAAGAATAGTCGGTTGTCGGTTTAAAAACAAATCAATACTAAACTTCAATAGTCACCCGTCTTTGCGAGGAGGTACGACGTGACAAACTCATGAATAATGACAAATATCAAAGATAGCCAATAGCCAATAGTTCGTAATTAGATATGAACCGATAAACCAAAAAAACATGTTAATAATAGGAATAGCAGGAGGAACAGGAAGTGGTAAAACCACTGTTGTAAACCAGATTTTACACGAATTGCCAGCTGATGAAGTTGGAGTGATTTCACAAGACTCGTATTATAGGCAAACAGATAATTTGTCGTATGAAGAACGGACTAAAATAAATTTTGATCATCCAAAATCAATAGATTTTAAATTATTGGTAAAACATTTAAAAGAATTAAGGGAAGGGAATATTATAGAACAACCTATTTATTCTTTTGTCACTCATAATCGTACAAAAGACACCATTAAAACACATCCAAGAAAAGTGATGATTGTTGAAGGAATTTTAGTTTTTACAGATAAAGAATTACTAGATTTGTTTGATGTTAAAATATATGTACATGCCGATTCCGATGAAAGACTCATCAGAAGAATAAGACGTGATGTAGCAGAAAGAGGAAGAGATGTAGCCGAAGTTTTAGATAGGTATCAAAAAACTTTAAAACCTATGCATCAGCAATTTATAGAACCAGGGAAATCTTTAGCAGACATTATTATTCCTAATGACAGGTATAATACAGTTGCTGTAGATGTCGTTAGAGCCGTTATTAAACAAAAATTATAGAAAAGTTATTACTATGCAATATTTTCGTAAATATATTCTTAATAGATATGTACTCATCTTAATTGGGTTTGGTGTATGGATGTATTTTTTTGATGATAATTCTGTTCGTATTCACAATGAGTTGAATAAAGATATTGATAAATTAGAATCCTCAATTGAGTTTTATAAGAAAGAAATAGCTTCAGATAAAAAGATTATAAACGATCAAAAAGATCCAGAAAAATTAGAACGATACGCTCGTGAAACTTATCAAATGAAAAAGGATAATGAAACAATTTATATTATCGAATATGATACGATTAAATAGTTCATCTCGGCTACGCTCGATGACCGATTTTCGACTACGCTCGACAACTGACAACTGACAACCGACAACTGACAACCGACACCCGACAACCGACACCCGACAACAAACAACTGATGACAAAAGACACAAACCTATTTAAAGAATTCAATCCAGTTTCTGCTAAAGAATGGAAACAGCAAATTCAAATGGAATTAAAAGGAGCAGATTATAACAAAACCTTAGTTTGGCAATCATTAGAAGGAATTGATGTCAAGCCTTTCTATCACGCAGATAACTACGAATGTGTAGCTGTTCCAATGGCTAAAGAAGATTTTAAAATAAGTCAGCAAATTTTTATTGACAATCCAGAAATTGCAAACAAAATTGCGATAGATAGTTTGTCAAAAGGAGTAGAAAACATTGTGTTTGTAGCAAAAGAAAGTTTTGATATTGATGTGTTATTTCAAGGTTTTAAAGATTTAAAAAAGAAACCTACTGTCTATTTTAAAATGGAATTTTTGTCTGTTTCATTTAATTCTACATTATTAGATTACTCAAATGATTTTCCAATAAACCTACAAATAGATGTAATTGGGCATTTTGCTAAGACAGGAAATAGGTTTCAAAATAAAAAAAGTGATTTTAGTAGTTTAGCTGAAATTCTAATAAAACATCCTTTACAAAATCAACTTTCTGTAAATGCGGCTATCTATCAAAATGCAGGAGCAAATGCTGTACAGCAAGTGGCGTATGCATTAGCACACGCAACGGAGTACTTAAATGTGTTTGAAAAGGAGGAAATTAGTACGATGCAATTTCAATTTGCAATAGGAAGTAATTACTTTTTTGAAATAGCAAAGCTTAGAGCTTTTCGATATCTTTGGAAACAAGTCACCTCTACATTTTCGGAAGATATAAAACCAATTATCAGTGCAAAACCAAGTGTACGAAATAAAACTTTGTATGATTATAATGTCAATATGTTACGTACATCTACCGAGTATATGAGTGCAATTCTTGGAGGAGCAGATGTGGTTGAAATTCAAGCGTATGATACAATTTTTAAAAAATCTAATGATTTTAGTAACCGAATCGCAAGAAATCAACTTTTAGTTTTACGAGAAGAAAACGGATTTGAAGCGGCACAAAGTTTTGCGAAAGGAAGTTATTTTATTGAAAGCCTTACAGTAGAAATAGCCAAAAAAGCACTAGAATTATATAAAGATATTGAGAAACAAGGTGGTTTTATGGTTGCTCTTAAATCAGGGAAAATTCAAGAAAAGATTAAAGAGGTCGCTACTAAAGAACAAGACTTATTTGACCAAGGAGAAATCTCGTTGTTGGGAACCAATAAATACCCAAATTCTGAAGATAAGATGAAAGATGAAATAGAACTTTTTCCTTTCTTAAAAACAAACATAAACCAAACGCAGATACAACCCATTCTTTCTAAAAGGTTAGCAGAAAAAATGGAACAGGAGCGTTTGGAGAAAGAATAATTACAAGTAAGAATCAATTAGTTCTCTTAAAAAGAATCATAATTCTTTTGTGTGTAATAGAGATAAGAATTACCTTTGTTTCTCAATAAAAACAAAATAAAATGCAATTAAAACTTACCAAACCGCTCGTTTTTTTCGATTTAGAAACCACAGGAATCAACATTGCCTCAGATAGAATTGTAGAAATATCAATACTAAAAGTAGCACCAGATGGTACAGAAGAAACCTATACCCAACGTGTAAACCCTATTGTAGAAATTCCTAAAGAAGCTTCTGATATTCATGGAATCACAAATGAAGATCTTTTAAACGAACCTACTTTTAAAGAAATTGCACAAAAAGTAAGTGATTTAATTAAAGGATGTGATTTAGCAGGTTTTAATTCTAATCGTTTTGATATTCCACTTTTAGCAGAAGAGATGTTACGTGCCGATGTAGATTTTAGTATGAAAAACCGTTTGTCAGTAGATGTGCAAACTATTTTTCATAAAAAAGAACAACGTACTTTAAGTGCAGGTTACCAGTTTTATTGTGATAAAAGTCTAGAAAATGCACATTCGGCAGAAGCAGATACACTAGCTACTTACGAGATTTTAAAAGCCCAATTAGACAAATATGACGATTTAGAAAATAACATCAAACTACTAAGTGAATTTTCAATTCAAAGAAAAAGAGCCGATTTTGCTGGTTTCTTGTTGTTTGATGATCAAGACGAAGAAATATTCTCTTTTGGAAAATATAAAGGTAGAAAAGTAACTGATATTCTTCAAGAAAACCCAGGCTATTACGCATGGATTCAAAATGCAGATTTCCCGCTTTATACTAAAAAAGTATTGACCGAAATTAAACTACGAGGGTTTAATAATAAGCTGTTTTAGTTATTGTATTTAATATTCTTTACTAGTGATGGTGAGTAGATTAATGGTGTTTTTTTATTGACAAATCCTTTGGTTGTTGTTGAAAATATTTTGATTGGAATAAAATCATTAAAAAAGGAGCATATTTTTCCCGTATTGGTGTGTATTTTGATTTGCCGTGTGGCTATATATTTACGTGGCGGACTCATATGCCACAATTTATCTGCCCACGAATATACTATTTTATTTGCCATAATC
>DQTL01000030.1 GCA_015662775.1 Lutibacter sp. | reverse complement strand
CAATAACTCGTTATTCCTTAAAATTTATTCTTCAAATCTCACCTCTTCTTTGCATTCTGTATAGTAAAGCTTAGGTCGAACTCAGGTTATTAGCTATTGCATTTATATTATGTTGCCGAATAACCCTAAAAACCTTGAGTAGGTTTGCGTGTTGTTTTATGTTTTTTTTCTTTTACTTTTTTCCATTGCCGAAAAAAGTAAAAGAAAAGTCTAGACTTACGAAGATTTATCTAAATTTTTCGTTCGCATTCTAAATTTTAGGAACTCGCATTGAAAATTTGTCCGAAATTGAGTTTTATTGACTGTTCGTATAAGAGTTTACATTCATCAAAAACTTTGCTCAAACAGCCTAAATTTTTTAAGAATCCTCTCTTCAAATTTTACGATAAATATTCGGTAGGTCATTTCCCTTCAATTCAAAATTTGGTTTTAACTATCCTATTTTAACGTGTCTGAAGATATAGTTTTAAGCATTAAAATCCGATTTTTACATTTGGGTTTATCCGTATTACTGGTTTTAGGTTTAACTTGAAAAAACTCCTCAAAACGGTCGCAAATCCCATAGGTGAGATTTTTATTCACAGATGTAGTTCAACATTGGACTACTCTCTGGGTCGTGCCGACCGCTCATAGTCCTATTTATTGTAAACCGTGTTTTCTATTTTATTCATCCGTAATTTTTCCTCTTGCGGTATCTTTTTCATACAGTTTGGGTTCACTTATTCTATTTAAAATGGTATATTCTGTTAGTAAAACGTTTCGGTTATTCTTTTTTAGTTTTCTACATTCTGACTTTATATTCCGTAATTATATCTACTCAAAATTTAATCCTCAATTTCTACATTCAATATCTGTTCTTTCAAGTTTTTCTCCGCACGCAGGACATTCATTTTTAACAATTACAAATTATATTTCAAAGTAAGCATATAATAGTTGGGTTGTACAAAATAGCTAGAACTGCTAATTAAAAAATCACTAGCTGAATTAGTGTCTAAACTAGTTGTTTGTAATAAATTGGTTCCTGATACAATAAATTCCCATTGGCTTCCTTTCTTTTGGTAATAGAGTTTACTGCTTAAAAAGGAATATTCGTCTGCTGTGTTGGTGTCTTTATTTCGGTAGTTTTGATAGGAATAATCTGCTGTAAAAATAAAATCTTTTAAAAATGGAACTTCAATATTGGCGTAAGGTTTGTTTGTTATGTATTGGTTCTGTTTCGTATTACTTGCGTAATCACTAATATTGAGTTTGTAACCAATTTCAAAATTTGGAGCGTTTTTAAAACGTGTGGAAAGACCTAGTTTGTGGTTTTGAGTGAAATTGGTTGCTTTGGTCTCCTTATTTCTATTTAAACTATAACTTTCGGCATAACTAAGGTTGGTACTAGCAACTGCTTTAAACTTTCCAAAACGTTTGCTATATCGTAGTCTACCCGAAATACTTTCATCAGGTGTTAGCATGTTTATATATTCCGAAATACGATCAACAGACATAGGATTCGACTGCGTTTTTACCGCATTTACTCTTTTTTGATAGCTAATCGTTGCATAAATACTTGTGAAATTATACATGTTAAAATCTCGGTAACGCAAGGTGTAAGAATGAGCTAACTCACTTTCAATAGCTCTGTTTCCTGCAATTAAAGTCTGGTAATTGGAAAGGATATAACCTTGTGTGTATTTATTTATATCAGAGAAATTGGTTGCTATTCCATATTCAAAACGTAAAGATCTTGTGTTTTTAAACTTATACTTGATGAACAAATCGGGTAATAGTCTTTGTAAATTGTGTTTTTTATCATCACCAAATTGCGTGTCATTTATTGTGAAATGATGGACACTTACTCCTGGTGTTAAGGTTAATTTTCCAAATTTTAAATTGTAATGCATCGCTAAAAACAAATCATTATAAGCAAAACTAGACTGGTTTTGCAACTTTCTATCTGTAAATATATTTGTTGTTTGATCCATTAATTCTTGAGAAATATGGGTGTCTAAAGTTTGACTTGTATAAGTGTTTCCTAAAGTAAAATTAAGGTTACTTGTATTGTTTAGCACATAGAAATAATCTAATTTGGCATCTACTTTTTGGGTGCTTTGTTGCTTGTTTTGTGTTAAATCATAGCGTTCATTGGCTTCTAATGCCAATATATCTGAGCCTATAAAAAACTCATGAGCCGAACTCGCGGTATAAATTGGTGTGTTTTCATCATATAAATGTTGTACTGCTGCCGAAAAAATATGATTGTCATTAAGTGTATAATAGGCATTTAAATTCTGATTGACAGAAAAAGGTTCTTGTTGTTGTTCGGTATCTATTAAATCAGAAATTGTGGAATTTGTATGTGTGATTTCCGATTGTTGCGATTTTTTTACAATGGCATCATAATCTAATTGAAAAGCAGTATTGGGTTTGTAGTTTCCACTGAGCTTAAACATACCTAACTGATTTTTTTGTGCTGCTCCGACTGTTTTAAAATCGCTAATATCTGTTGCTACATAATACTCATTTCGCTGTGTTAGCATCTCAGTATCTGTTTCGTTATAAATAGCAAAACCACTAAAATCGAGTTTGTCTGAGATTGTGTAATTAAAATTTAAAGCTCCAAATTTAGTGTCTATTGCCTTGGCTTTGTCATTTTTTAGGAGTGAAAAACCAACTTGTTCTGAGGAGATACGCATAGCACTATGTCCTTTTTTCATGATGTTTTTAAAACCACCTGAAAACTTAAAATAGTCTCGCATGGTAAAAGGAACTTCACCAATATTATTGAGGTCTGTTAAAATATTTAAACTCTTTTTAGGACTGTAATAAAACAGTTTAGGATGCACTAAATAACGTTCATCAGCACCGCCACCAGCCGTAATCTCACCAAACCAAAAATGGTCTTTCCCTTCTTTAAGTTTAATATTAAGAGCGATTGCATCTTCGTCATTTTCCAAGCCACTCATTTGTGAAACTTCAGAATAATTCTTTAGTACTTCTACTTTTTTAATGGCATTTGCGGGTATGTTTTTAATGGCTAGTTTAGAGTCCCCATCAAAAAAGTCTTTTCCTTCTACCATTATTTTAGAGATTTTCTTTCCTTCGACTTCTACTTCACCTTCTTCATTTATTTCTATTCCTGGTAGTTTTTCAAGGACATCTCCTAGCTTTTTTTCTTTGCCTGTGGTAAAAGCATCTGTCATGTAAATAATGGTATCACCTTTTATAGTTACTGGCATTTCGTAGGTGAGTTCGACACCTTCTAATTGATTTTCTTTTTCAGTTAGGGTGAAATTTTGCAGTAGTTTCTTGTTTTCTCCATCAGGTTGTAAGTTGAGTTTTTTTGTAGCAAAACCCAAATAACTCACGCGTATAATATAGGATTTACCAGCACTTAATTTTATTTTGTAAAAACCTTTTTCATCGGTAGTACTAAAAGATGCCATGCCACCAGTTTCTTTGTTTAGGGCAATAACATTTGCCATTTCTAAGATTTGACCTTGTTTGTCTTTTACTGTCCCTTGTAGTGTTATGGATTGTGCAAAAGTATACAAACTACTTATTGCTAATAAAAAAAAGGGTATAGTTTTTTTTTGCATTTTGTTGTCTATTGTTTCTTTTAAAACCTGTTTGCTGAACTTGATTCAGCATCTGTTGAAAATGTTTTCCTAATCATCTTTGATGATAAATTCTTAGGTTTCTGTTCAGAATCACGTCCGTATTTAGTACGGGACAGCCTTTCTTTTTATATAGTGTCTGTCAGAAAACACCTTAAAATTAAAAATGTTTTTTATTGCAATATTTTCAATTTTTTTTAATCGTCTGATGCTTAAGCATCACCTCATAAAAATAAATTAAAAATCTCACTAATAAAAATTCCTTTTATAAAATT
>DQTL01000250.1 GCA_015662775.1 Lutibacter sp. | reverse complement strand
TAAGTGTTTTACTGATCTTAGCAGTAGGGGCTATTTTTAGTGGATGTGAAAAAAACGATTATCAACACCCACTTCATAGAAGTAGAGGATAAGAGATAAAAAATCTCTTTCCTCTTTTTTTAACTTAAAAAATAACCAAGTTCTAAACCTTGAAGAAAGCATTTGTCACCAGCAATACCAGGTGAAAGCATACCTCCGCACGACCAAATATTTGTATTTTTAATATTACCTTTAGAATCAGTTTTTAATATTCTATTTTCTGTATATTTTTCCAAAGAAGAGTTAAAAACTAAAATATCTTCAGGTACAAATTTTCCACTAAATATAATAGCGTCACATTTTATATTTTTTTGTACACCATTCATGTTTATACCAATAGATTCTATATCTTTAACACCATTAATATCTATTATTTTTGCACTATTATAAACAGGTATACCCAATAAAGCTGGAAGTAATTTTAAAGCTTGGAAAGAATTTATTTTGTCCAATTCTTCTATCATAGCTTTTGGTTTTGCTTGATTTGATAGACAGCTCACTAGTCCAGAAAAACTTACTATTTCAGTTCCAATAATGACTGGATTTTTAAAACCTAATTGCTCATCAGCTTCAAGTAATCTTTGTATTGATCCTGTTGTATGAATATTTTTTGGTCTAAGACCACTTACTAACCTAGCATGTCTAGGGGTTTCTCTACATCCAGTAGCCAATACAATATTTTTTGCTTTATAAGTAATGAGGCCATTAGTGTTTCTAGCATTGATATTTCCGTTTTCGTCTATTTTTAGTACTGAAGTATTGAGTCTAAATTTATTTAGGTCAAGTTTCTTTTTTAATTTTGCTATGAAATTTTTACCTTTCATGGGTCTTTTAAAAACTTTATAACCAAAACTAGGATGATCACATGTTATAGGTATACCACCAATATACGATTCTCTTTCTAGCACAAGATAGCTTTTATTTGATTTTTCAAGAGTTGTAGCTACTCCTAAAGCAGCAGGACCAGAGCCTATTATGATGACATCATAAGTAGTGTTATTATCGTCTTTATTATCTAGTTTTTCTCTACACATCTTACTTACTCTATGAGCACAGTTAAAACCATTACAGACTCCCATCATTACTCTGGTTCGCCTTCTTACTCCTGCGAGGTTATTAGGCACTACTTTTGAAGTAAAAACCATATCGACCTCGCGTTTTGTAACATTTTCACAGTGGCACATAATCTCTCCACTATCTTTAAGTTCATGATCTCTTGTAAACTCTTCGCATAAGTTTTTCATTTGAGGCCAAATAATGTCTTTTTTATCGATAGGTTTAGTATCAATATCAAAATTTTCTACCATCAAGTCCCATACGTATGAAGCTACTCCTAGTGAAGAAGATAGTCCAGTTGATCTGATTCCAGCTACGCATATCCAATTTTTTTCTTTAGTAGGATATATTTGATAATCGTTATGATTTGTTGCAGTACGAAGACCCGCAAACGTTGCTGCAAGTGCGTAGTTGACTAAACCAGGAAATATTTTTTCACCTTTTTCTTTTAACTCATTTAGTATGTCTTCTTCAACTCTAGCTTCATCTCTGTTCTCTTGTTCTTGTGCCGTTGGTCCTACTATAAGGTTTCCATTTATAGTGCTAGCTAGTAGAACTCCCTTGGTTAGTTTAGTTGGAACTGGAAGTATAATGGAGTTTATATTTTTGCCAGCAGCCTTTTCATATAATAAAAATTGACCTTTTCTTGGTCTAAGTTCAAAAGGAGGTTTGCCACAAATTTCTTCTATTTTATCGCCATATATTCCTGCTGAATTGATAACATATTTTGCTTGAAATACTCCCTTATTTGTTTCTATATTCCATATGCCATCTTTAAATTCTCCACTTATAACTTTTGTGTCAAAGCTGTATTTTGCACCATGCTCAACCGCTTGAGTTAAGTAGGCTAAAGGAGAACTCCATGAATCTATTACGTATTCTCTTGGAACATGAACAGCACCTAATGCCTCTTTCGATAAATTTGGTTCATTCTCAAGAAGTGTTTTTCTGTCTATTATGGTTACATCTTTTACATTGTTTCTATGTGCTTTTTGCAAAATCATTTCAAGTGAACTTAACATTTCTTTATTCCATGCTACTACGTTCGCTGATTTTTTTATAAGAGGTAAGTTGAATTTTTCATATATATTTAAGTACTCTTTATAACCTTTTTGAATTAACTTATGTTCTAAACTTCCTTCAGGAGCATCAAAACCAGTATGAAGAATTCCGCTATTAGATTTACTGGCTCCAGATAATATATCGCCACCTTTTTCTAGCAGTATGGGCTTTAATCCTTGAAGAGTTAGTTTCCTCATTATTGCACACCCTACAACACCACCACCTATAACAATTAAATCATAAATAGAATCATTCATTTTGTTTTCCTACTGTTAAGTTAAATAAAAGTTTAGCAAAAAAACAAAAAAAAGCAACAAAAGAAGAAAAAAGCAGCAAAAAGTAACATAAAACAATAAAAATGAGAAAATTTGTTGTTTTATTGACATTTATTTATAAAATTTGTTAGAGTAGATATGGAATATTTATTAAATATTTTTTTAAAGATTCTATTTAAATTAGAAATTTATTTACTTCTTGAAGGATAAGAATGAGCAATATAAGAATAGCTGCTGTAGATCAAGGAACAACTTCTACAAAGATTATGAGTTTAGAGAACAATGGTGAAAGTAAAATTACTTTTCAAAGAACGCATGCACAGATAGTAAAAAATTCTGGTTGGGTAGAGCATAATCCAGATGAAATTTATGAAAATATTTGTTATTCATTGCAAAGTGTTGAAAATATTGATGCTATAGGGCTTAGTCATCAAGGTGAAACCATTGTCGCATGGGATGCACACACAAAAGAAGCATTATACAATATGATAGTGTGGCAAGACCAAAGAACAGAAAAAGAAGTACAAAGACTAAAGGATGACGGCTTAGAACCAATAATACAAGAAAAAACAGGCCTTCTTCTTGACTCTTATTTTCCAGCAAGTAAAATTTCTTGGTTATTAAAGAATGTTCCTGCAGTAAAGTTGGCTTTAAAAAAGAAGCGTTTAAGAATAGGAACGAGTGAGAGTTTCTTTATCGATAGATTAACAGGAGTATATTGCACTGATTACAATAGTGCTTCTAGAACTTCTTTATTTAATGCAAAAACACTAGAGTGGGATGATGAATTATGTAAGATATTTGATGTTCCAATTGATATTCTTCCTCCAATAAGAAGCAATATAGGGGAATTTGGTTTTCATAAATTAAATGGTAAATATATTCCTTTAACTTCAGTTATGGTGGATCAATTTGCGGCTGTTTATGGGCATGGATGTTCCAAAATAGGAGATTCAAAAGCAACATTTGGAACAGGTGCATTTATGCAAGTTATAACTGGTAATGAATTAGTTGTAGATAAAAAAACAGGACTTTCTTCAGCCTTGTTTTGGAAGTTTGGCGATGAAAAGCCAGTTTTCGGACTTGATGCAGGAGTTTATAATGTAGGCTCAGCTGTTGATTGGTTGGAAAAATTAGGATTATTTGATACATATAAAGAGATTAATAATTTTGAGAAAAAAAGTGCAATTGAAAGAGATGTCATATTTGTTCCTGCTCTTTCAGGACTAGCATGTCCGTATTGGGATAGAACAGCTAGTGGAACTTGGACTGGACTGTCTTTAGAAACACAACGAGCAGATTTATTGCAATCTGTATTAGAAGGCATTGCATTTAGGGCTGTAAGCAATTTTAAAATAATGGATAATTTTACAAAATTAAGTGAAAAAATTTCAATAGATGGAGGTTTAGTAAAAAATCCATACTTTGCTCAATTTTTTACAGATGTAGTAGGAAAAAAAGTTACCATACCTCAAAATAATGAGTTAACAAGCTTAGGTGTTGGGCTTTTAGCTTACAAAGGTTTAGGTTTAGGTGATTTAAAAATAAAAGAAACAAAAAATAAGGAGTATATGCCAAATAACGTTGATAGAGAATTATGGCTCGAGAAATTTGAAAGAGTAGTTCAAAAATCTAGAGGAACAAGAGTTATATAAATTAGAAAAAAAGGAGAATTAATATGGTAGAGTTTGGGAATTTCATTATTTACATAATGATGGTTGGAGTTTTAATTGGAGCTGTGGCTTCGGTTTATGATTCTGAAAAGGGTTTAGGAAAAGAGTTTGTTACAGGTATTCATACTATTGGACCTGTATTTTTAGCACAAGCAGGTATAATGGCATCAATACCAATTTTGTCAAATGTTATTGAGACATTATTAGGGCCTTCATTTGAAGCAATGTCATCTGATGCAGCAATAGCTGCACTTGCTATTATAGCAGTAGATATGGGTGGTTATCAGCTCGCAGATGCTATGGCTTCTACTAGAGAAGCATGGATTACTGCTGCTGTTGCAGGTTATTTTTCAGGAGCGGTTATAGTTTACCTTATTCCTGTTGGACTTACAATGTTGCCAAAAAAAGATCACAAGTATTTAGCATTAGGAGCAATGGCTGGTTTAGCTAGTGTGCCACTTGGTGTTATCATATCTATGGTTCTTACAGTTTACACAAATACCCCGATCAGAGATATCATATCCACCAATAGTGAAGCAAGTTATATGCTGGTAATGGACTTTGGAACGATACTAGGATACGTATCACCATTAATCGTCTTTTGTTTAGTTTTAGCATTGGGTCTAAAGTTTTTTACAAAACAGATGATAAAAGGCTTCTTGGTTTTTGGTGTTATTCTAGACATCTGGATCAAAGGTGTTTTAGCAATTGTTATAGTTGAGTATTTTACTGGTGTATTTAGTAGTGTATTTGGCGGTTGGGTTTTCCTTTCACTGTTCGCAGATGAAAAAGAATTGTTTAGAGCGATAGAGATAGCTGGTTATATAGGAATTATGCTAGCAGGAACATTCCCTATGGTTTATTTATTTTACAAATATGCTTCAAAGCCTATGGAAAAACTTGGTACTAAAATTGGATTAACTGAGTACGGTTCTGTTGGTTTTGTTATGGTTTTAGCAAACATTATTGCAACTTATCACATGTTCCCAAAAATGAATGCACGTGATAAAGTTATAACTATTGCATTTGGTGTATGTGCCCAAGCATTAATTGGAGATCATCTCTCTTTTACTGCCAACTTTCAGCCAACAATGATATTGCCAATTCTATTGGGTAAATTATTAGCTGGTTTATTTGCAGTTTGGTTAGCTATTAAAATTTCTGTTCCAACGGCAGAAAAGCTTGAACAAGAAGATATAGAGTTAGAGAAAAAAGAAGCAAACAATATAAAATAAACAGAGGTATCGAAGCTTTTATTAGCTTCGATACTTTTACTTTATATATAATTAATAGAAAACTTTTTACATATATTAGATATGGTGCTATTTTTTTCTTCACTAATTAGATAGTGAACTTGAGAAAAAGAACAAGTTTTCCAAATCCCATTTTTATTTATTTTGCTATTATCAGCTAAAAGCATACACTCTTTTGAGCTTTTAATCATGGCTCTTGCAATTTCAGTTTTATGTTGATTTTCATTAAAAAATCCTTGTTCTATATCTATTGCAACTGTACTTATTATAGATAAATCAACAAATTCATTTAAAATACTATTGATGGTCGTGTAGCCTATATTTTGATGCATTTTTAGTGAATATTTACCACCAATAATATGTACTTCATGTGAACTATTTGCATCTAATATTGTTTTGGCCAACAAAGGAGAGTTTGTAAATATAATTAGATCGTTTATTCTTGACATCTCTTCACATAGCGCTAATGTTGTTGAGCCAAAATCTATAAAGATTCTAGAATTTTCTTTTAGATGTTTTATTGCTTTTAGTGCAATTATTTCTTTTTCTTTGGTATTTTGATAGAAGCGTTCTTATAGAGGATCTTCAGTCTCTTTTTGTAAACTAATAGCCCTACCATGAACTTTTTCAATAAAATTTTCATTTTTTAGCTCAGTTAAATCTCTTCTTATTGTTTCACTAGTAACATTAAAATTTTTAGCTAAATCGCTTATCGATACTTGCCCTTTTTTATTTATGTAAAGCTTTATTTTAAATTTTCTTTCTACTTTTTGCATGCAATACTCCTTTTAGATAGAAAATTGTTTTTATTTAATTTTCATTCATTTGAGATAAGAATTTTTCATTATTTTCTGTTTTTAGCATTTTTGCATATAAAAATTTAAGAGCTTCTATATCTTCCATCTGGCTAATTGCACTTCTTAATGCCCAAACACGTTGAAGTTTTTCAGGAGATTGAAGTAGTTCTTCTTTTCTTGTAGCTGATTTCATAATATTTATCGCTGGGTATATTCTTCTATC
>DQTL01000318.1 GCA_015662775.1 Lutibacter sp. | reverse complement strand
GAATCGCTTCTCTTTTTGTTTTAGACGCGATGAATCGCTTCTCTACTTGGGTCTGACTGCTAGAATTACTTTGTATTTATTTCTATTGGCGATATCCATAACCAAGACTGCTTTTTCTATCGGCACACCTTCTTCTGCACGTAGCATTAGGGTTGGTTTTTCGTTATTTGATAATAAGGATTTTAATTTACCTTCTATTTGATTGGCTTTTAATTTTTTTCCATTGACATAATAGGTCAAATTTTTCTTGATACTCACCGATACATTTTGTGTATTGGTCGATTTTCCTTTGGCTTTAGGCAGGATCATATCTAGTGCGTTGGGTGCATTTGATGTCAACATAAAGAAAATTAATAACAAGAACACAATATCAGTCATGGATGACATACTAAATTCTGGACTTACTTTATTTCTATTCTTAAAATTCATATTCTAAAATGTTTATTTGTTTAGGTGTTTATTTGTTGAGGTGTTTTGAGGAACAAATCAACAACTACACAAATCTACTTTACTATACAGGTTCGTTTAATAAATCAAGGAATTCGATTGACTTCGCTTCCATCAAATGTACAATTTTATTGGTTTTAACGACCAAATGATTGTAAGCGATATAGGCTATAATTCCTACGATTAATCCTGCTACCGTAGTTGTCATGGCTGTATAAATTCCTCCAGCTAGAGAACCCATTTCGGCTTGACCGCCACTAGTTGCCATTTCGTGGAATGCTAAAATCATACCAATTACAGTTCCTAAAAACCCTATCATAGGTGCAGCACCAGCCACAGTTGCGAGAACACTCACATTTTTTTCTAATTTATAAATCTCTAAACTTCCTGCATTTTCAATGGCTTTATTGATGTCTTCGAGGGGTTTTCCAATACGTGAAATACCTTTTTCGATTAATCTTGCAGCTGGTGATTTTGTTTGAGCACACAATACTTTTGCGGCTTCTATTTTCCCATTGCTTACATGATCCTTTATTTGGTTCATAAAGTTGCTATCCATTTTTGAAGCCGCTTTAATGGCAGATATTCTTTCAAAATAGATAAATAATGCAACGGCAAGCATTATTACAAGAATAAGAATAATCACTTGTCCACCGATACCTGCATTTTTAATGAGTTCGATTACGGAAAGTGTTTTTTCTTCAGAAACCAGCTCTTCTGCTATTTCTGTAGCTACTTTAGCTGTTTGTTGTAAGGCTATAAACATACTTATATTTGTTTTTTTACTTTAGTATAACGCTTTGTTTTAGAAATAATTGTTTTTACAAAAAGTACAAGACACCTAATAAACCAACAATGGTTAATACAACGGTATAAGGAAATGCCATTTTCACCATTCTCCCATAAGATAAATCAATAAGTGGAGCTAAGGTTGAAGTTAGTAAAAACAAAAATGCTGCTTGTCCATTTGGTGTAGCAACTGATGGTAAATTTGTTCCTGTATTAATTGCAATTGCTAATTTTTCAAAATGTTCTCTTGAAATTTCACCTGCATCAAAAGCTGCTTTTACTTCATTAATATATACCGTAGCTACAAAAACATTATCACTAATAGCTGATAAGAGGCCATTGGCTATATAAAACATCATAGGTTGTTTGTCTAGATCCATCGCTAAAACCGATTCGATAATTGGCTTAAACAAATGTTGATCGTGTATCATGGCTACAATTACAAAAAAGACTACTAAAAGTCCTGTAAAAGGAAGGGCTTCTTCAAAAGCATGTCCTAATTGGTGTTCTTCAATAATACCCATAAAGGCGGTTTGTAGGATAATGAGTCCTAGACCAATCATTCCAACAGGTGCAATATGAAGTGCTAAAGCTACGATAAGTAAAACAGCTGCAACACCTTGAATTATCAGAGCTGTTTTTTCTTGTTTAGATCTGTTTTCATCTTGTTCTTCTGTATAGTTTTCAATGATAACTCGTGCTACTTCTGGAAGTTGTGCCCCAAAACCAAAGAGTTTAAATTTCTCAACTATAACCGTAGTCAACAAACCAGCAAATAAAACAGGTACCGTTATATGGTACATTTTCAGAAAGAATTCAATAAAATCCCATCCCATTTTTTCACCAATTAATAAATTTTGAGGTTCACCAACCAGTGTCAACACGCCTCCTAAAGCAGTCCCTACAATACCATGCATGATTAAACTACGTAAAAAACTACGAAATTGTTCTAAAGTTTCTCCACTTAGTTGTTCTCTGTCTAGATGTCCTTCATGATCGTAATCGGCATCACTGGAATGAATTTTATGATATACTCCATAAAATCCGGTAGCCACACTTATCAATACTGCTGTTACCGTTAAGGCATCTAAAAATGCAGAAAGTAGTGCAGAAATAAAGACAAAGAGCAAGGATAATACTATTTTCGATTTAATCTTAGTGAAAATTTTACTGAATATAAACATCAATAAGGGTTTCATAAAGTAAATCGCTGCCACCATAAATACCAATAAAAGTATCACTTCTAAATTAGAACTGACTTCATGATACGCATTGTGTGGTGTGGTTAGATTTAATGCTAAAATTTGGATAGCTAATAATCCACCACTTTGTAAAGGATAGCATTTAAGTGCCATCGCTAAGGTAAAGATAAACTCAAATATAAAAATCCAAGAAGTAATTGTTTTACCTAAAGTAAAAAATGAAATAACATTGAAAATTAAAAACCCAATTATGGTTAGTTTAAACCATTTTGGACTATTTCCTAAGAAGCTTTTAAACATGGTGATTATTTTAAATAAATGTTGGTTAATTATAATTTTTACTCAGTAAGTTGAATAAGAATATATTCCTACTATTTGGAATGCACAAATGTAAACAAATTCAACTAGCGAAAAGTATTCTTTTTACAGAAATCTATGGTTGAAATATTACCCCGCTAGAATGGCTTTTAGAAGCCTTGGTTACACTAGCCAAACAGTTTATTTCATTCTCGCTTTTAAGCAAACCTAATAGCCCAAAAATCAAGGCTTCTTTATAATCTATTAGTTGCTCTTCTGGTATAATTATTTGTGAATTTGAGAACTCTTTTATTTTTTCGATTAAAAAACTATTAAATGCTCCGCCACCAGTAATGAGAACTTTTGAATTCGTTTTAATCTCATCTGCAATTTTTTGAGAAAAATGAACTATAAATGTATGTAAAACATCAGGGATTGAAAGATTATACGAATCAATAAGTGGAATAAAATCTGAAACCACAATTTCGTTGCCGAGTGAGTTTTTTTCTTGATAAACAGGTATTGCATTTAAGGCTTTCAACAGCTTGGTGTTCAATTTTCCTTTTTTTGCTAAAGCACCTTTATTATCATATTCTAATCCGATTTTACGCGTATAATGATTGAGAACAATATTAGCAGGACAAATATCAAAAGCTTTTCTAATCCCATTTTCATCATAAGAAATATTGGCAAAACCACCTATATTTAAACAGTAATCATATTCAGAAAATAATAATTGATCCCCTATTGGTACAAGTGGAGCGCCTTGTCCACCCAGAGCTACATCTTGAGATCTAAAATCGCAAATTACTTTTTGATTACAGCTTTTGGCAAGTTCTTGTCCGTCACCAATTTGCAAAGTATAATTCTCCTCAGGTTTATGAAATATGGTATGCCCATGCGAAGCGATAAAATCTAGCTGTTTTATGTTGTTATTTTGGATAAAATCTTTGACTAATTTTCCCAAATAGCTCCCATACTGAACATCAATTTGTTTTAATTCATCCTTGTTAAAATGAAAAGCACTTTGTAATCTTAGTTTCCAACTTTTGGAATACGAAATTGTTTGAGTATTGAGAATTTCATAACTCAATTGGTCATTATTTATAAACTTTACATAAGCCAAATCTACTCCATCTAGTGAAGTACCGCTCATTAATCCTATGATGTGCCATGTGCCTTTTTTCATTTTGTAAAGATATAAAAAATAGCTTTTTGTTCTTTACTGTCAGATTATTATTTAAAAGCTAGAATTAATGGAATTATTCAAAACAACAAACCTCAATAATTAAACCATTCTACCCTACGTGTTTAACCCTTGTTTTCCACCTTTATAGTCTTTCAATTTAAACAAGAATTATATCATTCATTTTACTACTTTTGCCAAAAAATACACAACTATCTTTTATGAGTACAAATAACAAAACACATCTTAGCCTTAGTAAGGACGAAATGAAAGAATATGGCTATAAGATTGTCGATATTCTTGCAGAACATTTTGATGTCATCAACTCCAAAACAGTTGTGGGTCAAGGAAGCAGAACAGAAATGGATGCTTTATTAAGTGAAGACATCCCTTATAAAGCAACTCCAGCTATGGAGGTATTAAATCATGTGACTAAAGATGTACTGGCAAATGTAAATTTATTATCACACCCCAAATTTTACTCATTTGTTCCTAGTCCAAGTAATTTTATCAGTGCCATGTCAGATAGTTTGGCTACTGGTTTTAATATTTTTTCTGGAAGTTGGTCAGGTTCAGCAGCTGCAACAAAGCTTGAGATTATTACCATTCATTGGTTATTAAAAATGTTTAAATTTCCAGTAAAAACGGGTGGCGGAATTTTTACAAGTGGCGGTTCTATGGCAAACTTAACAGCTTTAGCAACTGCAAGAAATGTAAAATGTGGTGAAGATTATTCAAAATCTTGTATTTATCTTTCTGACCAAGCACATTCCTCTAATATTAAAGCGATTCGAGTTTTAGGTTTTAAAAAAGAACAAGTACGTATTATCCCAACAGACATGGAGTTTAAAATGTCCATAAACAAACTTAAAAATGCTATTGCAAAAGACAAGCTCAATGGTATGAAACCCTTTTGTATATTGGCTACTGCGGGGACGACTAACACAGGAAGTGTAGATCCTTTAGATGCGATAGCTAGTATTTGTAAAAAAGAAAAATTATGGATGCATGTTGATGGTGCTTATGGCGGAGGTGCAATTTTATCAGCCGATGGCAGAACACTTTTAAAAGGAATTAGAAAAGCTGATTCCCTGACGGTTGACCCACATAAATGGTTTTTTCAACCCTATGAAATGGGTTGTCTTTTGGTGAAAAATCATAAATGGTTAAGTAAAACATTTTCAGAAAAACCAGAGTATTTACGAGATGTAGAAGGCAATAAATCTGAAATTAATTTTTACGATCACGGCATACAACTGACTAGACGTTTTAGAGCTTTAAAGTTTTATATGTCTGTTAAAACCTTTGGTTTAGATGCTTTTAGAGAAGCTGTTGATTACAGTTTAAAACTAACAGAAGATTTAGAGGAATTATTACGAAATAGTCCGCATTGGGAAGTGGTTTCTCCCGCAACATTAGCTGTTATTAATTACAGGTACAATCCTATTAAATATAATCTATCTGAAAAACAATTAGACAAGCTAAATGAATATATTTCTAAAAAGATAGTCAATACAAGAGAAGCTGTGTTGGTAACAACTATCCTTCAAAATCAAGTTGTGCTTCGTATGTGTTTGATAAACCCACGAACTACTATGGATGACATCAAAGAGACTATTAATTTATGTGAAAAGTATGCAGATGAATATTTGAAAGCATTGTAAAATTATTTCAAACATACAAAAACACAGAAATCACGACAACTCTCTGTGTTTCTTTTTTAACCTTAAATCCGCAAGTGTATTTCTATTACAAACATCAACTGCCCATCATTAAAGGCAATGCTCGTTTTTCGATTCTCACCATAACTGGTGCTATG
>DQTL01000066.1 GCA_015662775.1 Lutibacter sp. | reverse complement strand
TTTGGAATGGATGTCGGATTGGCGTACCAATCGCCACCACCTTTGTATTCTAAAATAGCCACTTGTTGCGAAAATAGAAATGTGCTTTTTGTAATTAAAAGCAGTAAAAAGAAAATATTTCTCATCTTTAAAGGTTTAAAAAACAAACTAAATTTATAGATTGTTAGCTAAGGATACTGAGTGTAAAGCAACAATACCTGCTGATTCTGTACGCAGTCTGTTGGTTCCCAAAGATACAGGAATAAATGAGTTTTCCAAAGCTATTGCTTTTTCATTGGGCGAAAAACCACCTTCTGGTCCGATAAGTATAAGAATATCAGAACCTTGTTTTATTTTCGTAAACAATTGATGATTTTTAGTTTTATCGAAATCACATAATGCAATAAATTTTTCTTTTTTAGAATTAGAATCCTCAAAAGATGCTATTTGTTGAAGCAGTTCTTTAAAGGATAATGTCTTATGTAAAATAGGAAGTTTAAACTGTAGAGATTGTTTGAGTGCCGTTTGTAAAACTTTGTTCATTCGTTCTATTTTAATGACTTTTCTTTCGGAATGATCACAAATAATAGGATAAATATTATCGACCCCAATCTCAGTTGCCTTTTCTAAAAACCATTCATATCGTGCATTGTTTTTGGTTGGAGCAATGGCTATACTCATTGTATAATTACGAGTGGATTCTTTTTGTGTAGTTTTTTTAATTAACACACGACATCTTTTATCGTTTGCTTGTGTTATTTCTCCTTCAAATAAAAGATTTTTTCCATTGGTAATAAAGACAAGATCTCCTTCTTCTTTTCTAAGAACTTTGATTATGTGCCTACTTTCAATTTTATCAAACACCAATTCGGTGCTTTTTTCATGAAGCATTTCGTTATAAAAAAGTTGCATATAAGTAGCTGTAATTAATAATTAAATGGATTTAATATCTTAGTGATCTTCTGCTTCTTTTAGATTTTCGTGGTTTTCTAGCTTTTTTTACTTTTTTCTTTCTAGCTTTTTTTGGTTTACTTATTCTGGGTTTTTTTACTCTTCGGCCCTTTCTGCTAAAAAGACGTTTAAAGAAACTTTCTCTTTTGTATTGAACTCTACCACTTCCATCTTTGTTAGGTTTTTCTCGTATGAGTTTGTCTTTATGTCTGTCTATTCGATAAGACAGACCAACTGCCCCATAAATGTTTAGCTGTTCAAACTGGCTGTCTGTTCGTATGTCTAAACCTATTTGGTAATCTTTATTAATTAGGTATGCGATGCCTCCTCCAAAATCCATGGTTTTAGACTTAGAAGAAAACATACCTTGACTTTCGCCAAAAAATGAAAACTTAGGCGTAATAGAGTAGGTAAGTGTAGCGATGTAGCCAAAAGTGCGTTTGTCTTTTAGGGTTAGATAATCACCGACCACATTTGTCACTAAAATTAAACGATTAGAAAAATCATTTTGTAAAAGTAAAGCAGCTTTTGGACTACTAGAAATTGCTTTGTAATCTTTACTTAATAGATTTGTATTGTAACCCACATAAAGACCAACTGATGGGATTAGTCGTTTCCAATCATAGGCTATTTTACGTTTCCAACTACGTATTTCTTTTGATGGATCTTTATATTTGGGCATGTAAAAAAGATACTTTGCTCCAATTGTAAATTGATTGAACCCACCAATAGATGTGGTGTTTCCTGTTAGTGTATTTTGAATTAAATCATCTTTTTGAAGTTTAAAATTAGCACTAAGTTCAAATTTTTCCGAAATAAAACCACTTCTAAGAAATAGATCAAGACCTCTTGATTTTTTGACATTTAACAGACTAGGATTCCCATCATATTGATAAAATAATCCACTTTCTATTTGGTATACTTTAGTGCCTACTCCAAATGGACTTTCAGAAAAACCAGGACGCTTAGAATTAATAACTTCTGTATATTGAGAATAGGAAACTATTCCAATAAAGAACGAAATTAATGTGATGCGTAATTTCATATAAAAGTCTTTTGTTTTAGAATAACGATTTAAGGATAAATTAGTACACAAATCTATGTTATTAAAATAGTATCACGACTTAGAACGCCATAACTTTTAGTCGCAATAGAAAATTATAATAAATAAGGTCTGCGTATCATGCCACCAAAGTGAGCAGTATATATTAAAATGATAAAATTAATTAATAAAACAAGTACCAAAACATATGGAACAGCTTTATGTGGTTTCTCTTCTTGTGCGTAATTTAATATAGCCATTAGAGCTAATATACCACTTAAAACACTTCCAATAAATGCAAATCTACCCCAAAGTGCATGAGTTTCTACTAACTCTTTTGGATATTCTGCCATGTGTATTTTTATCCATTCTGCAGTTTGTGGCCCTGTATAATAAACAACAACGGTCATTAAACTTGTTGCTAATGTAAGCCAATAAAATAATTTATAAACTTTTATTCTTTTAGCACGTAATGCTTTCCAACCTAAGAACAATAAAATCGGTGTTCCTATGACAGGAAGATGTACAAACATGATATGTAAAAGAGCCGAGTTTGGCACTATTCAGCACCTGTTTTTATGGCTTCTGATGGATTTATTCCTTGATCTACTTTTTCGTAATCTAGAGTAGAACCTCCCATGCTGTGTGGTATTAAATATACAGCGGTCATTACTACGGCAGCAAATAATACTGTTAATCTGCTTATTTTTTCATTTTTCTTTGGTTTAAAACCTATAACAGCCATGGCAATTGCCCAAGCCAACCACATGATTAGCATTTTGTTATCAGTGAAATCTCCACCATAAGGGAAGCCAGTCCAATATTCACCAAAAGCATATTTTTGAACGATTGGTCCCAGCATCATACCACCTATAGTCATGCCAATAAAGGAAACTAACGCCCATTTTCGCATTGTACCTACATCAAAAAAGGCACTGATAGCAGCACGCATTCCAAAAAGAATGGCAAAAAACATAAAGAATATATGTGGAAATAAAACACCACTTGGCACAGGGTCTTTGTATCGTAATACAATGTTGTTTTGACCCATTTCTGGAATTCTAAAAGCTTTTCCATCTAGCGTTCCTTCTACAAAATATTCCATTTTACCAGCGGAAGGTTGAATGGGGAGTTGTGCTGTATATTCTTCTCCATCTAGTGCGAAAGGCAACAAGGTTATTTCATCTTTGGTTTGGTATCTTTTATAGTGTAAGACTGCTTCAAGTTTTGAAGAATCAACATTGGGTAAAGCTACTTTTGCACCAGCAGTTGTTTCATGACTACGAATTAGTTTGTATTTATACTCTTGAGTATTAGCTGTTAAACTTCCCTTAACTGGATAAGTTGGTCCAGTAGCTCTTTGGTATAATACAGCTGCAACTGTAATGATGATGGCTAAAAGCCATAATAGAAATTGTTTCATTTTTTTAGTTTTTTAGATTTGACAAATATACTAGATTTTTTTAATGACAAGATATAAGCTAAACGCTTTATTATTGTTTTTGAATTATAATTAATTTCAATTGATATATAACAAATACAACACAATCAAAAGATTATAAGATGAAAATCTTAGTTTATTTGTTATTTTTGCATTTTAAAATTTAAAACTGAAAGAAATGTCAAAAAATGAAATAAAAATAAGTTGGAAAGACACCATGGCTTTTGAAGGAAAGTTAAATGGACATACGATTATAATTGATGCTGATGAAAAAGTAGGAGGAACTGATCGAGGCCCAAGACCCAAAGGTTTTATGTTATTATCCTTAGCAGGATGTACAGCGATGGATGTGGTTTCAATTTTAAAAAAAATGCGAGTAGAGTTAATAGATTTTGATGTAAAAGTAAGTGGTGAACTCACAGAAGAACATCCTAAGCAGTACAACAAAATGCATGTAACTTATGAATTTTGGGGAAAAGACTTGCCTATGGCTAAACTCGAAAAAGCCGTTTCTTTGTCAGAAGATAGGTATTGTGGAGTGAGTGCTGTGTACAAAAAAGTAATGCCTGTTACTTCTGAGATTATTGTACATGAGGTAAAATAATTAGGAATTACGGATCCAGAATTAAAAATATAAAGAGCTTAGCCTGTAGTTTTAGACTAATCTTTTTAAGTAGTTAGAAATGATTTCCGATATTTCTTCTCCTTTAACTATTTTATAATGGATTTTTCCTTTTTCCAAGTCGCGTTTCATATGTTTTCCAACAGCTCTGACTAGAAATATGTCAATGTCTTTTAATTGTGTGATGATTTCGTCATGTGTGTGTTCACCATGTTCATGTTTATGTTGGGGACCAAGACCTTGTCCATTTCCATGACCTTGCCTGTGATTTCCTTCCTTAGGCTTATGATCGTGATGTTCATGCGTATTTTTTTGATAATCTACTGAATTATTTTCTCCATTTTCAATAGTATAAATGGCAAATTCTGCTGCTCTTCCAGTACGTTTAGCTATTGTTTTTCTGTCGTTTGTTGGTATGGCTATTTTCATTTGTTTTAAGTTTTTAATTCTTATCCTTAATTTGAAAGAGTCCTTGCGAGGTGTTGCGAGGCACGAAGCAAAGCAATCTTTTGATGTTTAGTTTAATATGATTTGTCTTACTTTATGAGTTTGCCACGTCGTACCTCCTCGCAAAGACGGGTTTCAGATTAGGCATTGTTAATTACATGCCTGGAATACGAAACATCCGTTTCATTTTAGTTTGTCTATAATACCAACCCCATCCTTTTTTCATCCAATGACCTACAACAGGCAATGGAATCATTATCTCTTTCTTACGAGTGCGAATGACAAAAGCAGCTCCATCACCACTATCCATTACACAAACAATATGTAATTTTTCCCAGTAGCTTTTTCGTCTTCCTATGTGTTTTATTTTATTGTTGAAATTATAAGTGCTTATATCTGCCATCACTTCTGCGACATGACCTTGTTTAGCTGCCCAAGGATGGTCAATAATAGCAGCTCCATCACCAATTGCATAGACATTTTTTGATCCTTCTACACGACAGAGTTCATTAATTTCTATAAAACCTGCTTTATTGAGAGGTAATGTTGTATTTTTAATCAAATCCATTCCTTCTCCACCAGCAATGAATAATGTCAAATCAGATTTTAGCTCTGTATCATCTGCAAAGACAATTGCTTTGTCTGTAAATTCTTTTATCTTTTTTCCAAAATGTGTTTCTGTATGATAGTGTTTAAAAAAGCCATCCATTTTATCATAAGCACGTTGTCCCATACGTTTTCCTGGCTCATCCATAGGAGCAAAGAATGTTAATTTAAATTGATCACGTAGTCCTTTTTCTTTCAGATAAAGACTAATATTAAAGAGCAACTCAAAAGCAGGACCGCCACGTACAGCAGTTGCCGTTGGGTCTTTAGGATTTCCGCCAAAACCAACGGTGATGTCGCCATGACCTTTGGCTATTAGATTTTCTAATTGTTCTTTGATGACTAATGATTCTTCTGGGAGTCCGCAAATAGAGTGTGTATTCTCTTTCCCTTTCATCTGAACTTTACCCATGCCTAAAGCTATAAAAAGGTAGTCGTAATCGTGTGTATTTTTATCAGTTTCTATCTTTTGGTTTTCAATATCTATTTTAGTAATCTTTTCAATTAATAAATTAAAACCATGCTTTTTTTGCATGTCGTAAAGACTGAGCTGTGTGTCTTTAAAACTACGTTTCCCCACAGGAATCCATATAGAAACAGGATAAATAAACATATAATCTCTGTCGGAAATTAAGGTAACTTCGTATCCGTATTTCCTGAGTTTTATCGCCGCTTCAAGTCCTGCAAAGCCACCACCTAGAACAAGTATTTTCATTTAACAAATAGTTTTAGTAAGTTGTTTTAGGCGACAAAGATATTTAGAATTATTCTAAATAACAGCCACTAAAGTTTCTTGCCTCATTACTTTTTTATACTATTTGTTACTAAAGTTGCTTTTTAACGTCTTATGTGTAGATAAAAATAAGACATTTTGTATTTTTGTATTTTTAATTTAGACTAAAATGTACGAAGCCTCTATGACTGGACTCATTAAAACATTAGCTATAATCTTTTTAATATATTATAGTTTTAAAATAATAGCAAGATACATATTGCCCATATTTATCAAAAGAACCATGAATAAAATGGAAGATAAATTTAAAGCACAACAAGAAGCCCAACAACCTCAAGGTAAAGTAGGTGAAACTACTATTGATAAAGCACCACGAACCAACTCCAAAAAGAAGAATGACAGTAGTGAGTATATTGATTATGAAGAGGTGGATTAGGGTTAGGGAACTTAAGTTTTATTTAAAATGAGTAAAAAAACAAAAATATACTCTAAAGAGCAATATTACACACTTTCGAAAGGAGTTTTAAAAAGATTAAATAAAGAAGTCTCTGAAAACGAAAAAATAAAAAAGATTTGAGTAGTTGCTAACAATCCAATAACTAATTATTCCCTAGCAACCTCTTACAAATAAACAAAGCATAAAGGGGAATATTAATAAAATCATTGTCTTGATAAAAATTTCGTGGAGAGGCTCTACAAATAAATTTAGGTTTGTATTTTGAAGCATAACTTCTAATACTTTTTAGGTTTTTACTCAAGCCACTTTTTACTTCTAAAGGTATAATAATATCTTTAATTTGTAACACAAAATCAACTTCTGCATCACTTTTTGAAGTCCAATAGAATAGTTTTTGTGTGCTTGATTTTATCAACTCTGTGGCTACAAAGTTTTCGATAAAAGCGCCATTGTATTCGGTAAAAAGCTGTGTAGGATTTGTAATTATAGCAGAAGATACACCGAGCATGGCTCCTAATAAACCAGTATCTAAACTGTATATTTTAAATTTTTCGTTGTTAGCATAACCTCCAAGAGGTAGTTTGGGTATGCTTATGTTATAAGCTAAATGTATCAATCCTGCATTTTTAAGCCAAAAAATGCTAGCTTCATAATAAGAAGCTCTTGTGTTTTTCTTAACTGTTGTGTAGGTGAATTTTTTATTTTCTTTAGCCAATTGGTATGGAATAGCATCCCAAACACTTGCTGTTTTTATGATTTGATTTTTGTTGGTATATTTGGAAAAATCTCTTTGATAGGCGGCTACTATTTCTAGTTGTATTGCTCTGGCAGAAGCAATATCTTCTTTGTCGAGATAGTTTTGGACTACTTCGGGCATTCCTCCAAGAAAAAGAAAACGTTTTAAATAGTTTTGTAGCTTTTCGTGAATGAGGGATGTTATAGCATCAAAGTTTTCTTTTTTCACTAAGCTTTCTACCAATAGTTGTTCGTTGTTGGCTATAAGATACTCCTTAAAGCTCAATGGATACAAAGTTTTAAGATTTACTTTTCCTACAGGAAAACTACTTGATTTCCCTACACAAACACCAAGTAATGAGTTAGCAGCAATTAAGTGTAATTCGGGCATTTGTTCAAAAAAATACTTCAAACTTGTTAGGGCTTCTGGGACTGTTTGTATTTCGTCAAAAAAAATGAGTGTATTCTCAACTGCTATTTTTATTCCAAAATACAAACCCAAATCCGTAATGATTTGTGTAGGATTAAGATTTCCTTTAAACAAAGTACCTATTTCAGTATTTTTTTCAAAATTGACATAGATGTAATTTTTATACTCTTTTTTGCCAAATTCATTTACTAAGTAAGTTTTTCCTACTTGCCGAGCCCCTTGTAATCATAGAGGTTTTCGGCTACTATTCGCTTTCCAAATAAGAAGTTCTTTGTATAAATTGCGTTTCATGTTTGTTGTTTTTCAAAACAAAAACAAACATTTATCTCCAAATAAATGTAAATAATATATAAATAAGAGCTGAGTATGCTGTTTTATCTTGCAAAAAAATGGATTGAAATGGGTTTTGATTAAGGCTTAGTTTGAGTTAAAAGAACAGCGTTTATTACCAACTGTTTTTGTTTATTACTCTCCCCCAAAAAATGAAAGAAATATTAATAACCTATCCAACAATAAGGTGTCTAATAACCTGAGTTCGACCTAAGCTTTGTTTACAGTTTGAACGAATTTTTAATCAATTCGAAGTTATATTTTTGAAGGACTAA
>DQTL01000107.1 GCA_015662775.1 Lutibacter sp. | reverse complement strand
TTAGTCCTTCAAAAATATAACTTCGAATTGATTAAAAATTCGTTCAAACTGTAAACAAAGCTTAGGTCGAACTCAGGTTTATAATTTGTGAAGTAGAATTAAACTTCTATATCAGCATCAAAAGGAATGGTTTCTAAAATATGTTTGATTACATCAACCCTAGCTGATGTTTTCCTATTCGCTTTGATCACTTTAAAGGGAAGTTTACCTTCTTTAGCATTTGCAAACATAATATCTTTATACTTGGTGTATTCATCCCAAAGTCTTTGAGCATTTTCATCTACTTTACTCATTTTCCATACTTTAAGCGGATTTGCTTTAATTTCTCTAAATCGTTTAGCTTGTTCTCTTCTTGAGATAGACATATATATCTTTACAAGTCTTACGCCAGATTCAACGATCATACTTTCAAAATTATTAACTTGATGCATAAAACGTTCGTATTGACTTTGTCTACAAAATCCATTAACGGGTTCGACAACCGCTCTGTTATACCAACTTCTGTCAAAAAATACTATTTCTCCACCAGTTGGTAATACATTTACATAACGTTGAAAATACCATTGAGACTGTTCATCTTTAGTAGGTTTTGGTAATGCAACTACTCGTAGATGACGCGGATTTAATCTTTCAATAATTCTACGAATTGCTCCACCTTTTCCTGCGGCATCTCTACCTTCAAAAATAACAACCACTTTTTCATTGTTATTTATTACCCAGGTTTGAAGTTTAATCAATTCTACTTGTAATTTTTTAATACTTTTTTCGGATTCAGCATGACGTATTGCTTTTTTCAAATCATATGATTTTTCTTGAGAAAGTAATGCGTGTAAACCTTTATTTGAGTTTAATGATTTTATGTCTTGTTCTGTATATTCTACTCTATGTTCTTCCATAATACTATATTCTTAAAGGTTTTATTTTGTTTTAATTGAGGTTCTTTGATAACGGTATACAATATTAGGGTCAGGTAACATATTTGTATTGGTGTTATCTTTACCATCGTATTTAAACTGAGATAATACATAACGTAAACTCTCTAGCCTAGCAGTATATTTTACATTGGTTTCTACGGTTATCCATGGGCTATAAGTAGTATGTGTTTTGCTGAACATTTGTTGTTTGAAATAGGTATATCGCTCCCAAAGTTCTTGACCTTTTTTATCGACAGGACTAAATTTCCAACGTTTTACAGGGTTTTCTAACCTTGCATCAAAACGTCTCATTTGTTCGTCTTTGGTAATAGAAAACCATAATTTTATGATTCTTACACCATCTTCTCGGAGCATGTGTTCAAATTCAGGAACTTGTATCATAAACTGGTCGTATTGATCATCAGTGCAAAAGCCCATTACAGGTTCTACCACAGCACGATTGTACCAACTACGATCAAATAAAACAATTTCTCCTGGATTGGGTAGATGCTTAATATATCGTCTAAAATACCATTGACCTTGTTCGACTTCTGTAGGTTTGTTTAGAGCTACTAATCGCATAGAACGTGGATTTAAATGTTCCATAAAACGTCTAATACTTCCACCTTTACCAGCAGCATCTCTTCCTTCAAAGATAATTGCAATTCGCTGTTTGGTTTTATTTGCCCATTGTTGCAATTTAACCATTTCAATTTGAAGTTGTTCAAGTTCTGCTTCATATTGAAGTTTAGCGAAAACGCTTTCTTTTCCGATCCCTTTCTCTTTAATAAGAGTTGTCAAATCTTTTTGATTGTCAACTGATTGAAATTCTTCTAAACTTAATTGGTCTTTTAAATCCATAAAAACAAAATTATATAATATATAGTTATAATATTCAAAGTTAGGGAAAATTCACTTAACCACATTTTCCAGGGGCACATTTCATTCCGCCACATTTATCATTTACTTTTCCTTCTTGACTTTCTTGGTGCATCATCTCCATTTTCTTTTTCATCATTTCGGGATGTACAACAAAATTATAGCCTTTATAAAGGGTAAAAACACCATAAGTAATTACAAGAAAGGCTGATATTTTCATCATAATTTTTCGGGTAGTTCCTTTTTGTAAAATTTTAGTAACAGAACCCAATAAAAATAACGTAGGTATAGTTGACAAACCAAATATTGCCATGACAACTCCGCCCCATAAAGGAGAAGCAGTACTCGCCGCAATAATTGCAAAAGAATAAACTAAACCACAAGGTATGATTCCATTAAGTAATCCTAAAGAATAGAAACTTCCCAATGATTTGGTAGTCATTAGTTTTCTGAATAATTTTTGAAACCATGTTTTATCAGAAACAGATACTTCTATAGTATTTAAAAAACCTAACTTTCCTAAAAGAGAAAGTCCAGCAAAAACCATTAAAACACCTGTTATAATAAAAAGGATTCCTTTTGTAGTTGGACTAAAAGCAGAGACTTTACCTAGAAATCCAAAAATAACACCTAGTATTGTGTATGTTGTTACTCTTCCTAGATTATAGGCTAAATGTGAAATACTTTGATTAAGCCAAGATTTTTTTTGGTCAATTTTAGAACTGCTGTATGCTACAACGATTCCACCACACATGCCTATACAATGTCCAATGCTTGCTGTAAAAGCGGCTCCTATAATGAAAAAAAAATCTATATTATTCATAGTTCGAAAATAGGCTACTCGAAAGAAATTTACTTATTTAACTGAGCTAATTTAGTATTAACATCATCAATGAAGTTATGTAAATAGGTAGGTACATTTTTTTTTGTTGGGTCTAACTTCCAGCTTTTTAACTCTCCTTCTTTTTTGTAAGCAATATATAAACCGCCTTGTCCCGAACAATCAGGACATCCAAAAGAGTGCCTTCTGTCTTTTAATAATTTTTGAGGGAATGTTTCAAGCAAGTCAGTTGTTGATTTGTATTTTTCATTACTCAATTCCACAAAGTTAAAATGAACAGATCTAGAATAACTATCACTTAAATCTTCATATAGTTTTCCGTCCGTTATAAGAAAAGTTTCTATACAAGATTCTCCTTCGCAATCCCTAAAGTAATGACCAAAAATTAAATAGTCACTATCATCAACTTGAGTTATTTCTTCTTTTTTACAAGAAAATAAAAAACTTATTGTCAGTGCTAATGTGAAAAGGGTAATTTTGTTCATAAATTATAGTATAATTACGTTTTAATCATCTTTTTTAATAACTGTAAAATGGTAAATTATAATTTTTCTAATTCAATATTAAGCACCAAAGGTAGTATTATTCTTTTTCTAAACAAAGAAAAAAGAGAGTCTAGTAATCAATTTTTTCATTTAACTGATATGAGTTTTCATTAATTTCCCATATTAGTTTGAGCAAATAACGTCCTTTGACAAGATCTTTATCAGAAATTTGAAAAGATAAACTATCTAATTTTATTTCTTTTTCAATATCAAAAGATGTGTCTGTATTATACATTAATTTAAGATGAGCTGTAATTTCTTTGTAATCCATAGAACTTGGAAATTGAATAGTAATTCCGTTTGAGTTTGTATCTATTTCAATATTCTCGTTTAATTTTGACGCATTCTCTAATCGATCTATTTCCTCTTGATAATGCATTTCTTCTTTGTAATACTCTTTTGATACAAGAGCATGATCATATTCTGAAACAAAAAGAGTTTTATAGACAAAACTTCCTATAAAGATAACAAAGAGAAACAAAACAACAGCAATGCTTTGTCCCCAATTTAGTTTAAATTTCATATTAAATAGTATTATGTTGATGCAAATGTACAAGTTAAGTTAATAAAACGGTCTATTTATTGAAAAAGTTGTAGTTTTGATAATTACTAATTAAACAAAGCCAAGAAAACATGACTAAACGAGAAATTATCATGCAAATACGAGCATCAAAGTCGTCACATGTTCGTTGGAAATCATATGTACAAATCGCTTTAAGAGGTATAGTAACTGATAAGACACAAGCTAGTTTGCCAATTGTACAAACAGAATGTGAGTTTGGTCAATGGTATTATGGTGATGGGATGTTTTTATCATTACTTCCTAATTTTCAGGCCTTAGAAGAACCACATGAAATGTTACATGAAATGTATATACAAATATATACGCTTCAAAAAGCAAAACTTCAAGGAGGATTCTTTACAAGTAAAAGAAGAATGTTGAAAATGAGAAAAGATGAGATTAGTAAACTAATTGCTAACCTTAATGATTATTCTAGAATAATACTTGAAACAATTCGTCAATTAGAAGTAGAAGTACTACAAATGACAAATGATGAAATAAGAGAAATGTATGAGATGGAGACCCTTCCGCCACTTGGTGAAGGTAGTGATTCTTCTTTATTTAGAGAAATAGAATAGATTATAGAAAGATTAAAAAAAGCCCATTTCAATTAATTATTGAAATGGGCTTTTTTTAGTAACACATTTACTATTCTTAGTTTTTAAACTCTAAAACTCTTCCTGAGGTCCAAGGAGCTTTATGTTTGTTTAAAGTGTTTTCAATAACTGGTATTTTATCCTTAGAAATTTTATTTAATTGAGAAATAATTGGTTGTAATTTTTCTTTTATTATTAAATATCCGTCTTGTTCTTTTTGGGTTATTGAAGACGTAGATTGATTGTGAACAAAAATAATACTGTGTAATCTTGGTATGATTGCCATAGTAGTAGGAGCAATTTCTTCGGAACTGGCTTTAGGTTGTTCGCCGTCAAGTAACCATTTAATTGCGAGTAACTCTTTACTAATAGCAACTAATTCTTTTATTGTTTCCGTAGGAATTCCTTTGCTTTGTAAAGCGACTTGTTGCAAACTATTAATTTTTTCAGTTAGCTCATTATGGAAAGCTTTAGTACCCCATGTAATACGTGATAGTTCTTGTAATTTCTCAAGATGAGTAGCTAATATTTGTTCATCTGCGGCAGGTAAAGTGCTGTTATTTAATCGTGTAACAATGAAGTTTGTATTGCTGACCAATTCTTGAGTTATTCCATTTGTTACCAAATCCATTTTTACTTGGTAGGTTCCAGGTACAACTAGAATTCCATTTTTCATTTCCTTTAAAGGCTTGAAAGCTTTAGAAGGTTTAAGAGGGTTTCCCCATAAAGAACGTAAATTCCAAGTAATTCTATTGATTCCTTTAGTTGCTTTTGTTGTTAATTTTCTTACTTCATTTCCATTTTTATCTGAAATAGTAAACAATAAATAAGGTGCTAGTTCATTTTTTTCATTATATAAATCAATAGATGATGGAATAGGAATTTTCGATTTTGATTTTATTAATTCTTTTTCTTTTTTTCTGCGTTGTGCTTGTTCTGTTTGAGGTGTCTCTTTTAAATAATAGGTAAAGGTGGCTCCAAAGGGTTTGTTTTTTGCCTTGTAAGGCATGGAACCAAATCCATAACCACCTCTATGTTTAGGGACATAGAGTAAAGCTTCTTTTATTGGAAAAATATGTGCTTTTTGTTCTTTAAGTGTGGTATTAATTTCACGTAAAGGAGTGTAATCGTCTAAGATGTAAAAACCACGACCAAAAGTAGCCAAGACTAAATCTTGTTCGCGTTCTTGAATGACCATGTCACGTACAGAAATTGCAGGAATACCTGATTTTAATTGAGTCCATTTTTCACCATAATTATTGGAGTAAAAAACGCCAAATTCTGTTCCAACAAACAATAAACCTGGTTTAATATTATCTTGTTCGATTGTATGAACTGTTCCATTTTTTGGAAGGTTATTACTAATAGATTTCCAAGTTTTTCCTTGGTCAATACTTTTTAGAATATAAGGCGTAAAATCATCTCTTTTTCTGTTATCGAATGATGCATAAACCACATTTTTATCAAGTTTAGAAGCGAGAATATCACTTACGTAAGTAAATTCTGGAACAGATTTAAACTTCGTCGTTTTAGACCATGTTTTACCATCATTAGTGCTTGTTTGTATGACGCCATCATCAGTTCCAACATATAATAAACCTTCTTGTACAGGTGATTCAGCAAGAGAAACTGCCATTCCATATAAAGAGGTAGATACATTTTTAGCAACGGCATCAACACTCCAATAGCTTCCCATTACTGGCCATTTATCTCTAGGTAATTTTCTAGTTATATCATCACTAATAACCTCCCATGAATTTCCTCTATCATTTGTTTTAAAAACTTTATTGGCTGCCATATACAGTTTTTTATTGTTGTGTTTACTTAAAATAAAAGGTGTATTCCAATTCCATTTATAAGTGTCTTCTCCTTTTCGTGGTTGTGGTTTTATAGCGATGCGTTCACCACTCTTTTTGTCATATCTAAAAAGATTTCCGTATTGATATTCTGAATAAACAATATCAGTATTTTCAGGATCAATTGCTTGCCAATAGCCATCACCTCCTAAGGTAATCGTCCATTCACTACGAGCCGATCCATCGGTATAAATAGTGTTAGAAGGACCACCAAAACTGTTGTTGTCTTGTGTGCCTCCAAAAACATTATAGAAAGGGAAATCATTATCAACATTTACTCGATAAAATTGTGTTACAGGCAAATTGGTTTTGTGAATAAATTCTTTCCCATCATCAAAAGTTTCATAAACGCCACCATCGCCACCGATTATAAAGTGATTAGTATTTGTTGGGTCAATCCACAATGCGTGATCGTCAACATGGCGTTTATTCTGACCGATTAATTTCCATGTTTTTCCACCATCATGAGTTACTTTTGATCGAGTTTCCGTTGAGTAAACGGTATTAACATCTATAGGATCGCAAACAATTTCAGAATAGTATTGTCCGCTTGTATTATAATCACTCATTCTTGTCCAAGATTCTCCTTGATCCGTAGATTTGTAAAATCCTCCTTTTTTCATTGCTGCTTCAACAATTGCATAGATGTAATTTGTATTCACAGGAGAAATGGCTAGACCAATACCACCTTTATCTACTTTTGGTAAACCAGAAGTTAATTTACGCCAAGTTTTACCGGCATCTGTAGATTTCCAAATAGCACTTTCTGGTCCGCCACCAATACGTATATGCACATGTCTGCGTCTTTGTTCAGATGTTGCATACATTATATCAGGGTTTTTAGCATCAATAAACACACTATTTACACCTGTATCTTCACTAATAGTTAATACTTTTTCCCAATTCTTTCCGCCATCAATAGTTTTATACAAACCTCTATCACCTCCAGATCCCCAAACTGATCCTTCGGCAGCGACAAAAACAATATTTGTATCACGTGGGTCAATAGCTATCATACCTATTTGTCTAGATTCTTTAAGTCCCATATTTTTCCATGATTTTCCACCATCTAAGGACTTATAAATACCATCGCCATAACTAACGGATCGTTGGTGGTTGTTTTCTCCAGTACCTGCCCAAACAATATTTGAGTTATTTGGGTCGAGTTTTAAACAACCAATAGAGTAGGAACTTTGTTTGTCAAAAACAGGCTTGTAAGTAGTACCATTGTTAGTTGTTTTCCAGATATGTCCTGCTGCAAAAGACACATAATATTCGTTTGTGTTACTTGGGTTTACCGCGAAGTCAGATACACGTCCAGACATAAAGGCAGGACCAATACTTCTAAATTTTAAACCACTAGCTAGTGAAGTTTCTTTTTTATCTTTTTGTGCAAAACTGCTTGTATTGATTAAAACAAGACTTAGTAAGAGAATAAAATATTTTTTCATTTGATAAGTAATTATATTAGTGTCTTCCTTCTATTTTAGAGAAGGAGTTAATTTACAAAATTAGAAATATTATTGATAAGCTATAGATGAAATATGTTGATTATTTCAATTATTTTATCGTAATTTGTTTAATAATTTTAAAAACCTGTAGTTACGTATGCTTATCCTAAAGGTGCTATGTTTTTGAATTAATAAATTATACAATTTAAATACAGATTAGACTTTTTAAAAAGATGAAAAACAACACTTTTAGCATAGAAAGTATAGCTAAAACATTATCAAAATAATTATGACAAAAAAACAAAATCAAACATTAATACCCATTCTAATTATTGCTGGATTATTCTTTATATTTGGATTTGTAACATGGATTAATGGTTCGTTGATTCCTTTTATGAAAACAATTAATGAATTAACAGCAACACAATCGTATTTCGTCGCTTCTGCTTCGTATATATCCTTTGTTATTATGGCATTACCTGCATCTTACGTAATTGAAAAACTAGGATACAGAAACAGTATGTCCATTGGATTAATTGTAATGGGCTTGGGTGCTTTAGTATTTATTCCAGCAGCAAATGCAAGAGCTTATTGGTTGTTTTTGCTAGGAATATTTATTCAAGGAGCTGGAATGACTTTATTACAAACAGCTGCAAATCCGTATATTACTATTTTAGG
>DQTL01000013.1 GCA_015662775.1 Lutibacter sp. | reverse complement strand
TCTTTACAAATAGAAGCTGTTATTAATTCGCTTGATTTTGTCAAAGAATCTGCAGCTATTGCTGTTTCACCACCAAATGGCGGTCCTGATAAATTGATTATATATTTTGTAGAAAACAGCAAAACCGATGCAGAACAAGCGTTATCCATTATTAAAAAACTAGTCAAAACACAAATAAATCCACTTTTTAAAGTGAGTGAAGTATTGTGTATTGATAAGTTGCCAAGAACTGCCTCTGGAAAGGTGATGCGTAAGAATTTGAGGAAAGCGTATAGAACCAAAGTATAAACTGTTTATAATTACGAACTACTTTTTTAATACTTAATTTGGACAATGGAAATATAATTTTCTAATAAAAATATAATTTTTTTTATTTTTAATTGTTTGCGATTAATAATAAAACCCAATAAGATAAAGAGGAGATTGAATAGAATAAGAATTATGATTTAATAAATTTTGAGACAATCACGGGACAACGGCGATTGTCCATGTAGTATGAGTTTATGTTTTTTATACGTTTGTGGGGTATTAATACAAAATCATTATTAACCTTTAAATTTTTAAAAAACATGAAAACAAAAAACTATCTTTTTTTATTCATTCTTTTAGTAGTTGTATGAAAACACAAGCCCAAGAACCCAAAACCTATCATGAAAAGATGAAAATATTAATGTCAGAGCTTGATTCTACAAAATTTAAAAACAATATTTTATATGATAAAGTCTATCCTTTAGCCAAACTAAAATCTTTTAATCAAAATGCGGTAAAAGACACTTCAAACTATAAACATTTTATACAGGCATTACACGAGTTGCACTTGGCTAGCAATAAGCAAAGTTTTATCTCAACAAACATGCTAAATCAACGAACTTTAGCTGCAAAAGAGCAAAATCAAGTTTTAGTGGGTATTATCAATGTAGATATAACTACTTTAAAAGAAGATGTATTAGATGAAAACAACCCAAAAGTTGAAATAGATGAAACAGGTCAAAACAATAAATTACTTGAAATTATTAACAAAGATCCTTATAAACATATACAATCTTTAGTTATTGCACCTTTACAGTCTAATACTGATATAACAACAGGTAGTGGTGTTACTTTTAACTTTTTAAAGGCATTTATGCAAAAAAGTAGTAACCCTATCAAAGATTTAAGCGTTGATTTTGGGGATGGACAATTACACCCTATCATTGAGAATAGAAACTTTACACATTTTACGGTCTCACATGATTTTCCTTCAGAGGGTACTAATACACTAAAATTTACAGGAAGTTACCAAGATGGTACAGGCTTTATCACTTTTGCTAGGATTGATATTAGCATTTACCCACCAGTAAATGACATACTAAAAGTAAGAGCCACAGAGTTATTTACACCTTATGAGCCAGATGAAGTTCCTTATAATTTCGTACCCACAAATTTGAAATCTGAAATAGATTACAAAATCTATTATTCTACAAACCCTCCTAGAAATCAACTTTTAAAACCAATTATTATTACAGACGGTATTGATTATGGGGATTCTAGACGTTTTTACGAAATTTATGATTTTTTATTAAAAATTGGAGAAACAGGGGAGAAATTTGGAAATAAATTAAGAGAAAGAGGTTACGACGTAATCATAGCCAACTTCCCAAATTATAAAATAGGCACACATGAAGTTACCAATGAAACAGCATGGGATGAATATAACAATCCTATTGCATGGGAAACAGAGGAAGAACCTTTTTTTAGAGAAGGTGGTGCCGATTATATACAACGTAATGCTAAGGTTTTTAAAGAACTTATTAATAAAATCAACACAAAACTAACCTTAAACGACAGCACAGAGGAACTAGTCGTGATTGGTCCCAGTATGGGAGGATTAGTAACCCGCTGGGCATTAAAAGAGATGGAAGATACCGGTGTAAACCACAATGTAAGACTTTGGGTGTCTTTTGACGCACCACAACAAGGTGCCAATATTCCACCATCAATACAATTGTTAAGTGCTGAATTTGATGAAACAGCTGCACTGGTCAAACTCAATAAAAAAGCAGCAAAACAGATGTTGCTTAGACATTATCTCGATGAATCAAACAATACAATTGATGAAGGAGCACCAAACTACCGCAATCGTTTTAAAAATGAATTAACAGGGATTGATTATCCACAAAACCTAAGAAAAGTAGCCATGGTAAATGGAACAGCTATAGGAGAAAATATTAATACTATTGGCTCTATGATGGCTGATTTGCATATGCAAAAAAATGGTTTTGATGTGTTACATGGTTATTTATACCACTCTGGCTATATGGGTAACAATAGAGTATTATCACTTGATTATACTACAATAGCAGAAGCTTGGGGTTATGATGATGTTGAGAAATTCTCCTATTCATCCAATGGAAGCTTAGATAACGCCCCTGGTTGTTATATTCCTCTTATTGGTGATTTTTCTCTAAACAGAGAGCTTGAAAAGGATGGTGCCACAGGGCTCATGACACAGTCAGTAGATCAATTCACTTTTATGTCAACAAAAAGCACTTTAGATTTTCAAGGCAGTAGTCAAATTTTACATACTCCATTTTGTGATAGAGATTTGGTGGCAACTGGTGAAACCCCTTTTGATTCGTATTATGCTCCCACCTATAATCAAGAGCATGTCGAGTTAAACCAAACCAATGTAGATTGGTTTTTAGCAGAACTAGATGAAAATCCAGAACCCCCTTTTGTCTATTGTTTAGATGATCTAGAAATTGAGGGACCTAATCAGCTTTGTGGGTCAGACCAAGCCTACTATACTTCTAACTACGGCTCTGTTGAGGTTACTTGGGTCTCTGATAATGGTTTTATTATTGTAGATCAAGATAGTGCAGGTATATGGATAGAACGAGACCCTGCTTATGCAATAGACTATAATGGAACCATTTCCGTTTACCTCTCCTATACAACAACTACAAAGACTATTGGTTGCATGGAATTAGCTCCTTTGTTTGCCTTTGATTATACTGACACTACTACTATAGACATTATACTGCAAGACGTACCTACTGAGACACCTATCAACGAACAAGCTATCACAGATGTAACATGGGAGCTAACAAGTGGCAACGCCTCTCTTGTTACTGCCTCTGATGAAATGGCAAGTGTATATGGCACCAACTTTACAGGAATAGTAACCTTGACAAATGCGGCAGGTTCTACAACACACCCTTTCTTTTGGCCAGACCCAAACACCTGTTATGCACTTCAAAAAGTAGGGTCAGACAGATACCAAGTACTAGATAGGTGTAATAACAACGAAGTTATCAATACACTACCCATAAAAGAACTATATGATATTTATGGAAATAAAATAAGTGATATTCCCATAAACAACCAAGAACTAGATATTAATACTATTGGTAACAACGGAGCCATCCATGTATTACATATAGTTGTAAATGGTCAAAATTTAAGTAAAATAATAGTAAAAGATTAATTAGTGTACAACCCAAGCCAAAGGATTAAAATCCTTTGGCTTATAAAATATATAATATGAAAAAAACAATTTATTATTTCGTTTTAGTAAGTGTTATAATTCTTTCAACAGCTGTTTCTTGTAAAAAACCACAGGCTGAACTAGAAGAAGAATTACCTACTGGTGAAAATACGATGTATTGTTATATTGATGAACAATTATATATCCCAGAAATTGGAAATACAATACCCCTAGTACCTGCAATTTATTATAGTGTTTGTTCTGATGGTATTTCACTTAATATAGGTGCAGATGATGTTGTTTTTCATTTTGAAAATGGAATTCAACAAACAGGTATAATTACTTTAAATCAAAGTAATTATGATACTTGTTGGGTTCTCGATAATCATGCTTTTTATGCTACAACTGAGAATGTAGATGGGATTATGTTGACAAAACTTTATTACACTCACGATGGTTCAGGTACAGTTAATATTACGTATCTTTCAGAAAATAAACGTCAATTTGAGGGAACTTTTGAGATGATAGTTTACCATGAAAATACGGGAGTAACAAAACAGATTACAGAGGGTCATTTTAATATTAATTTAGATACTTTATAACAGTTTTATTATTAGCCAAAGGGGTAATACCCTTTGGCTACTTTAAGATAATCAAGTAAAACTATCAAAAAATTACAACAATCATGAAATCTATCTATTTATTTTTATTGTCATTATTAATGCTCAACAGCCTAAACGCACAAAATTCATTTGTTTATAAAAATGATAATCAGTACAAACTCCTATTAAAAAGCTTTCCAAATAAACAAAATATTACACAAAAGCAGAGTGCTTTTACATTGCCCACAAAAAAATTTACTAACTTTCTTGGCGTTAATTTAGTTGCTGGAGGTCCTTCAGGTTTAACTTCAATTTCAGTAGATTATCATCCCATTCAAAGAGTTAGTTTTGAGGTGGGTTTTAAACCAGCTTTGATTATTGGGCCTGGTTATTATGGTGGCTTAAAATACTTTTTTAAAGATGATTTTAAAAAAGCCACTCCTTTTATAGGAATTTATAGAAGGACTCTAAAAAATAATATATTCTTAACTTCTCAAAAAAAGGTAATAAATGGCTTTTATTTTCCTGTTGGCATTCAAACTATTAATGCGAATGCTTGGTCCTTTACCATGGAAATTGCAGGAATAACTAGTGATCACAAAGACAAAATCGGTTTATGGGGAGCAATAAAAATAGGTTACTATTTTTTTTATAAAGGTGAGTGAAAAATCATCAATCTTTGGGAATTAAGTAATATCTCTTTGCGGATTAAAGACTGATTTATAGTAATATCTGTACCTGTTTTTTTATCCTGCACATCACCGATACTTGTCAAGTATCAACATATTGTAGTTTTCACAAAATATTATAGAACTTGTATATAGCTTCTTTTTCCCTTTTTTAGTAGATTTGTATTTATTAATACAATAAGCAAGCATGCCAAATAGTAAATTAAATAGTGATACTGTTGTAATCATTCCAACATACAACGAAAAAGAAAATATTGAAGCCATTATTAGAGCTGTTTTTTCTTTAGAAAAGAAATTTGCTATACTAGTGGTTGATGACAGCTCTCCTGACGGAACTGCAACAATTGTCAATACCTTACAAAAAGAATTTCCAAACAGTCTTTTTATAGAAAATAGAAAAGAAAAATTAGGATTAGGGATTGCATATATTCATGGGTTTAGATGGGCTTTAAAACAAGGGTTTGAGTACATTATAGAAATGGATGCAGATTTTTCGCACGACCCTAATGACTTACCTCGTATGTATGATGCTTGTAAAAAAGAAGAAGCAGATGTTTCTGTTGGTTCAAGGTATGTAAATGGAATTAGTGTGGTAAATTGGGATATAAAAAGAATTTTACTCAGTTATTTCGCCTCTAAATATGTACGTTTTATAACTAGAATACCCGTAAATGATACAACAGCAGGTTTTGTGTGCTATAGCAAAAAGGTATTGGAAACAATAGACTTAGATAAAATTCGTTTTGTAGGATATGCCTTTCAAATAGAAATGAAATTTAAAGCTTGGAAACATGGGTTTATAATCAAAGAAGTTCCTGTTATCTTTACCGATAGAATTCTCGGGAATTCTAAAATGAGTGGTTCTATAATTCGTGAAGCTGTAATAGGTGTTATACAAATGAAATTAAATGGTTTACCCAAAAAATGAAACGTCAATAAATTGATTCCTTTGCTATAGGAATCATTATTATAAAAACTAATAAATCTATGAAAAAGTTATTAATTCAAGATGCTAAAATTGTAAACGAAGGGAGAATCTTTGAAGGAGATGTTTTAATTGAAGGTGAATTTATTAAAGAAATTGCCGAAAAAATTAGCCCTAAATCCGCAGACACTATTATTTTACATGCCGAGGGAAAATACTTATTCCCAGGAATGATTGATGATCAAGTACATTTTAGGGAGCCTGGCTTAACACATAAAGGCGATATTGCAACTGAAAGTCGTGCTGCAGTAGCAGGTGGTATTACTTCTTTTATAGAAATGCCCAATACAATACCACAAGCAACCACCCAAATACGATTAGAAAAAAAGTTTGAAACTGCTTCAAAAAAATCATATACTAACTATTCGTTTATGTTTGGTGGCACCAATAAAAACTTAAAGGAATTACTAAAAACAAATCCGAAAAATGTTGCTGGTATCAAGTTGTTTTTAGGGTCTTCAACAGGAAATATGTTGGTGGATGACGAAACTGTTCTAAAAAAGATTTTTTCTTCAACTGATATGCTTATTTCAGTACATTGCGAAGATGAAGCCACCATACAAAAAAACTTAAAAAAATATATAGACACTTTTGGTGAAGACATACCTATGGCTTTACATTCTCAAATACGAAGTGCAGAAGCTTGTTATATTTCTTCTTCAAAAGCAGTTGCATTAGCAAAAGAAACAGGAGCTAGATTACATGTTTTTCATCTTTCTACAGCTCAAGAAATGGACTTGTTTACAAACACAATCCCCTTAGCTGAAAAGAAGATTACTGCAGAAGTGTGTGTACATCATCTGTGGTTTAATGATAGTGACTATGAAAATAAAGGTAGTTTAATTAAATGGAATCCTGCTATTAAATCACAAAGACACCAAGAAGCTTTGTGGAAAGCCTTGCTCGATGATCGCATTGATGTAATAGCAACCGATCATGCACCACATACTTTTGAAGAAAAAAGGCAAGTTTACACCAAAGCACCTAGTGGCGCACCTATGGTACAACACGCTTTACCTGCATTGATTGAGTTTTATAAAAAAGATAAAATATCATTAGAAAAAATAGTAGAAAAAACAGCTCATAACCCTGCTATTCTATTTCAAATTAACAAAAGAGGATTTATCCGTGAAGGCTATTATGCTGATTTGGTATTAATTGATCTTTCAAAACCTTGGACTGTTAACAAAGAAAATATTTTGTATAAATGTGGTTGGTCTCCTCTCGAAGGAACCACCTTTACCTCTAGAATCTCACATACTTTTGTCAATGGTAATTTAATCTATAAAAATGGAAAATTTAACGATAAAATTAAAGGGAAACGACTAGAATTTGATAGATAAAAAGTATTACAAAAACTTACCAATAACTTCAAAAACAGCATCTTTTCTTCGGCTGGAAATAGGAATTTCTTTGCCGTTAGTTAACACAATAGTTCCACCGTCTTTTTTTTGAATTCTATCAATATGATTTATATTAATCATGTGCGAACGATGTACTCTTAAAAAGTTGTGTTGTAGTAAAATGGATTCATAACTTTTCAAATTATTTGATACCATTATTTTACGATTGTCTTTAAACATAAAAATGGTATAACCACCATCAGATTGACAATTGAAAATTTCATCTATTCTAACAACAAACATATCAGACATTGTTTTTAGAACAATCTTTTCTTTAGGTTTGTTGGAATCTTGCATAAAGGAAAGCAATTGGTTAACATTTATTTGTTGTTGCTTTACCTTTAAGAGGTCTTTAGCTTTTTGTACCGCTGTAACAACATCTTCAATATCAAAAGGTTTTAAAATATAATCAATAGCATTGTACTTAAATGCTTTAATAGCATGAAGATTAGATGCTGTACAAAAAATTAAGGAAAAATCTATTTGAGAAAGTTGTTTTAATAAATCAAAACCTGTTCCATCTGGCATTTCAATATCTAAAAAAACGATGTCTGGAGCGTATTTTTTAATGGCTTCAACACCTTGAGCTACATTCATCGGAGTAGCAACTACGGCAACATCTTCAACAAAATTGTCTATAATTCCTTTTAGACTTTTTTGTATCATCTTTTCGTCGTCAATTAATACAATCTTATACATGTGAGTTATTTGCTAGGTATTTATTGTTGTAAATATATTAAAAAATGTTACTACTAGTTTGTTATTGCTATCGTAAAACTAACTAGGCTACTTTTAAAGGTACATTAAACACCACTTTATAGCCTTTATCAATCGCGTTTTCAACTTTAAAGGTAATGTTCTTTTTACTTCTTTTATTAAGAATACGCAAACGTTCTTTGGTAATACTAAGTGCGTGAGACTTATGTGAATGCTCTTTATTATCTGTCACTCCTTTTCCATTATCTTGAATGGTAATTTGTATTTTATCATCTATTTTTTTGTACATAATTTGTAAATGCCCTTTGTAATCAATATCCTTAAACCCATGTTTTATGGAATTTTCTATAAAAGGTTGAATAAGCATAGGGGCAATTTGAACATGGTCTGGATC
>DQTL01000129.1 GCA_015662775.1 Lutibacter sp. | reverse complement strand
GAAATATCTTTTGTTTCAATAAGTAAATCTGGATTATATGGTGCTGGTGCAGAGGGAATAGTAGATTCGAATATACTTATAAAGAATAATTCCGAATGGCAAAACCTTATAAACCAAATGGATTCTGTAAACAATGTATCAGATAGTTTTTCAGAAATTGATATTGATTTTGATAAGTATATGATTATAGCAATATTTGTTGGAATGGGAGCTAATATTATTATCGTTGAGATTACAAGTATTATTGAAAATGAAACTAATATTACAGTATTAAAACAAGAGATAGAAACAATATCTTCCGTAGTAACTCAACCCTATCACATTGTTAAAATACCAATAAGTGATAAAACAATTGTATTTGAATAATGATGCACGTTGGGTAACACAAAATATACACAATGCGGGACAAGTTGCTGATTATTAACATTTTACGAGTAAACAAAATTTGTAATAGATAGTAAAATTAGTTTTTAAAACCCCGCACTGTGTATATTCAAACCGTTAATCAAAATACTCACCAATATGGGTTAGATACACCCAATTTTAAGTATAAATCTTAGGTAAACTCAGATTTTACAACCTAGTAATTATATAGTCTTTTGCAGTGTATTTGGCTTCGTCAAAAGTAAATTCTCCTTTTGGAAAACTAGTATTGGTTTTAAAAGAGCGAATTTTAAAAGTAGTATGTGTATTGTTTTTGTTTGCATAAACCACTTGATGGATATTTTTACTTCTAGTATCAATACCTAATAAGATAAATTGGTTTTCTGCATTTACATTCTTTGGCAGTAACTTGATAAATTGTATTTTTTTGCCTCCAATAGTTTTTAATACATCCCATTTAAAACGATAGCCTTTTTGGTAAAAAGTCAATATTTTAGAAGGCGTAAATTCATTTTCATCTTCATTATTTCCACTAGATATTACAACTTCTTCATCTTCATGTATAATAGTATAGATTTTTTTTGTGTCGTAGATTCTTTCAATTCCCATAAAATTTAAGTGGTAATGTTCTCCTTGCAAACTTACTTTACCTGTAGTTTTTTGATGGATATTTTCATTTTCATTATCTAATAAATAATCAAAAGATAAAAGTATGGTATCGTAAGAAGCTACTTTAGCAGAAACTTCATTGAGTAATAAAACTGCTTTTTCAGAGTTTTGAGAAAAAGTAGTAAGAGTTAAAAAAGCTAAGGCAATAAAAAATAGATTTTTCATTTTATTAATTTTTATTCGTTTTCAAAAAAATGTTTAAGACTAATTTCGTCAGGAATCAATACTTGGCGTGCTTTACTACCTTCAAATCCACCGACAATACCAGCGGCTTCTAGCTGATCAATAATACGACCTGCACGATTGTAACCTAACTTTAATTTCCTTTGCAACAATGATGCCGAACCTTGTTGTGCTCTTACTATTAAATAAGCAGCATCTTTAAAAAGTTTGTCTCTGTCCTCAATATCAATGTCTAAACTATTTCCAGCTTCTTCACCTACATATTCTGGTAATTCATATACCGAAGGGTATGCTCGTTGCGAACCAATATAATCAGTAATTTTTTCTACTTCAGGAGTGTCGATAAAAGCACATTGTAATCTTATTAATTCGCTACGTCCCGAATATAACATATCACCTTTTCCAATTAATTGGTCAGCACCTGAACCGTCTAATATAGTACGTGAATCAATTTTTGAAGTTACCCTAAACGCAACTCTAGCCGGGAAATTGGCTTTAATAATACCTGTAATTACATTGACAGACGGTCGTTGTGTCGCGACAATTAAATGAATACCAATGGCACGTGCAAGTTGTGCTAATCGAGCAATTGGTGTCTCTACTTCTTTACCAGCGGTCATAATTAAATCAGCAAATTCGTCAATTACTAAGACGATATAAGGTAAGAATCTATGTCCGTTTTCTGGATTTAATAGTCTGTTCTTAAACTTATTATTGTATTCTTTGATATTTCTAACATGGGCAGTTTTTAATAAGTCATACCTGTTATCCATCTCTATACACAATGAATTTAAGGTGTTAACTACCTTTGTAACATCAGTGATAATGGCATCTTCTGTATCTGGAAGTTTGGCTAAATAATGCCTTTCTATTTTACTATATAAAGACAATTCAATTTTCTTAGGATCAACCAAAACAAATTTTACTTCGGCAGGATGTTTCTTGTATAATAAAGAAGCGATTACTGCATTTAAACCAACAGATTTTCCTTGACCTGTTGCACCAGCCATTAATAAATGAGGCATTTTTGCTAAATCCACCACAAAAGTTTCATTTGAAATAGTTTTACCAAAAGCAACGGGTAATTCCATTTCAGAACTTTGGAATTTGGTTGAGGCAATAACGGAACGCATAGAAACTATACTAGGATTTTTATTAGGGACTTCAATTCCAATGGTTCCTTTTCCTGGAATAGGTGCAATAATACGTATCCCTAAAGCAGAAAGAGAAAGTGCAATATCATCTTCTAAATTCTTAATCTTAGAAATACGAACCCCTGCTTGTGGAATGATTTCATAAAGTGTTACAGTAGGTCCAACCGTAGCTTTAATATGCGAAATACCAATTTTATAATTCTTAAGGGTATTAACAATCTGATCTTTATTTTGTTGTAATTCTTCAGAATTAACAGCAATGCTTTCATGGTAATCCTTAAGCATATCAAGTGTCGGAAACTTAAAATTACTTAACTCTAATTTGGGATCAAATTCACCAAAATCAGTTAGCAGTTTATCGGAAAGGTTTTCTGTTTCGCTTTTTTCTTCGGTAACTTTTTTTATATCTATTTCTAATTCTTCTTCCTTTTTTTCTATGATTTCAAGATCAGGGACTTCGGTTGCAGTTTTCACATCGGCAATGATTGCCTCTTTATGTGAATAGACTTCGAGTACTAATTCTTCTGTCTTATCATTTTCAATTTTAGTGATTTTGTCATCTGCAAGACCATTGTTAATAGTCCCAGACCTTTCTTTCTTTTTAGGAAATAGTTTCGAAAAGCTTTCAGGAGAAAGTCCAAATCTAAGAATCAAATACCCTAAAAGGCTGATAAAAAGAATGGCAATTATTCCTGTTTTTCCTATGTATGAAGTTAAAAACTTGTCTAATTCAAAGCCAACAGTACCAGCGAATAAAGGGTTCTCTAATTTAACAAACCCAAATAAGAGCGAAACCCAAATCATTCCTAACAAACCATAAAACCATGATTTTCTCATTCTTTTTAAACTTTTATTCAGTAGAATAAATAATCCAGAAAAGAATAATAAAATGGGTAATATAAAAGTTCCGATACCAAAACCTTTGTACAAAATATAGTTACTGATAAAAGCTCCTAGTTTACCTAGCCAATTTTGGGCTTTAGTTTCAGAATTTCCAATTTCAGAAATAATACTTTGATCTGCTTGCCAAGTATTGAAAAATGAGATAAAAGCGACAAACAATAAAAGAGCTATAAGCATAATAGATATGCTTATAACAAACAAATTTTGCTTGTTGTCAAAAAATGCTTTTGTTTTAGAAAAGGGTTTAGTTGTCTTTTTTTTACGTTTCTTCGCCATAGTACAAAACTACATAAATTTATGTAATTTTGCTTTTCAAAAAAAAGGTAAAATTTGAATCAACCAAAAATAAATATTGTTCACAAAAAAGCAAGGTTTGAATACGAACTCTTAGAAAACTATACAGCTGGTATGGTCTTGACTGGTACGGAGATTAAATCAATCCGTAAAGGGCAAGCCAGTATCAAAGAAAGCTTTTGTGAATTTAATGAATACGGAGAGTTGTTTGTGATTAATATGTTTATTAAAGAATTTATAAACGCGAGTTATTTCAATCATGATCCTAGAAATTCACGTAAGCTTTTATTAAATAAGGTCGAACTTAAAAAATTAGAAAGAAAAGTAAAGAATGTAGGTTTAACGATTATTCCACTTCGATTATTTATCAATGAAAAAGGTTTAGCAAAGCTTGATATTGCACTAGCCAAAGGAAAAAAAGAACATGATAAACGCCATACTTTAAGAGATCAAGAAAATAAACGTGATTTGGCACGTGTCAAAAAAGATTTTAAAAAGTATTAATGCGATTCTTACAAATTATACGATGGAAGAACCTTTTACTAATTGCATTGATTCAAGTATTAGTAAAGTATTATCTGATACCTTTATTTGATTTACAGCCCATTTTAACTAATTTTCAATTTGTATTAATTGTCTTTGCAACAGTTTTAATTGCCTTAGGAGGTAATATAATTAATGATATTTATGATCTTGAAATAGATAGAATCAACAAGCCAGAACGTGTTTGGATTTCAAAACTAATTTCAATAAAACAAGCGAAAATAACCTATTTGATTATATCATTTTTGGGTTTGCTTTTTGGAGGTTTAGTATCTATACAGCTTGGGAAAACTTTATTTATAGTATTTTTTCTAATTCCTATTTTTGCTTTGTATTTGTATGCTTCGTATTTTAAAAAGTTATTATTAATTGATAACATTTTTGTAGCAACATTAATTGCTTTAAGTATTATTATAATTGCCGTATTTGAGCAGGTATTGTTTAAAGGCTCAATTGTTAATTCATTGGGAATAAGTGAAGTAATTTGGGGTCTCGTTTTTTTTGCATTTTTCTTAAATCTAGTGAGAGAAATCATCAAAGATATTGAGGACAGTATTGGTGATAAAGCTTTTGGTGTTGTATCTTTCCCAATTAAATTTGGAAATGAAATAACACATATACTTATCAAAGGAATTGTGGGCATATTAATTGGCGTACTCATTGCAATTGCAATAGTATGGTATAAAAAAGAACCCTTTTTGGCTGGCTATTTAGTTTTGGCGGTGATAACTTCGTTGTTTTTGTTTGTAAGTCAACTCAATAAAGTAAAAACAACAACTGATTATAAGAAATTAAGCACCTTGTTAAAACTGATTATGTTAGTTGGAATTCTCTCCGTATTCATGATAAACACTATATAAAACAAACTGATGAAAAATAAACTAAATCTTAAATTTAAAGATAAAAAAATAGTTTTAGCCTCAGGCTCGCCTCGTAGAAAAGAGTTGTTAAATGGTTTGGATATTCCTTTTATAGTAGAAACAAAAGAAGTAAATGAAGTTTATCCTGAAAATTTAGTTGGTCGTGAGATTACAGAACATTTAGCACTTCTTAAAGCTGAAGCTTTTACTAATGTAGATAATGATACGGTTATAATCACAGCAGATACAATCGTATGGCATCAAAATAAAGCGGTGATGAAGCCAAAAAATAGGAGGGAAGCCATAGAGATATTAACTAGTTTGTCAGACACTTCGCATGAAGTCTATACTTCTGTTTGTCTTAAATCAAATAAAAAAACGCAAATATTTTCTGAACGAACTAAGGTATCTTTTGAGAAATTAAGCTTAGATGAAATAGAATATTACATTGACACATACAAACCTTATGATAAAGCAGGTGCTTACGGAGCTCAAGATTGGATTGGGTTTATAGCCATTAAAAAACTCGAAGGCAGCTATTTTAATGTCATGGGTTTACCTGTACATAAACTGTATAAAGAATTAGTTGATTTTTGATAAAAAATCATTTTAAAATTTATTTAAATGAAAACACTTATAAATATTGTATTCTTTTTTTTATTAAGCAGTAGTTTTGTAGCCAAAGCACAATTTGTTAATAATCAAAGAGAATTAATTGATATACAGCACTATACATTTGATATTGAAATTTCAGATACTTCTGATAGGATTAACGCAAAAGCAACACTCAACCTTTTGATTAAAAAGAAGACAAAAAACTTTTTCTTAAATCTGAAAAGTTTAAACAAAGATGGGAAAGGTATGTGCATAAAATCTATTAAAACTAAAAAAGGCAATCCCTTAGCATTTACACATAAAGAAGATATTTTAGTAATTACCAATAAGAAAAAGTGGAAAAAAAATAAAATAATTGAATTAGAAATAGCTTATTCGGGGATTCCAGAGGATGGTTTATATATTAGAAAGAGTATTTACAATAAAAAAACTTTTTTTGGTGATAATTGGCCCAACAGAGCACAATATTGGTTGCCAGTAATTGATCATCCGTCAGATAAAGCAACAGTTGACTTTATAATTACGGCTCCAAAACACTTTACAGTAATTGCTTCTGGTAAGCTTATTTCTGAAAAAGCCTTGACTAAGATTAAAAATATTTTCCACTTTCAAACAGAACAACCACTTCCCACAAAAGTAATGGTATTAGGTGCAGCGGACTTTAAAATAAAACAATTAGACACCATTAATAGTATTCCTGTGAGTTCTTGGATTTACCAAGAAGCTCCTGATAAGGGCTTTGATGATTACAAACCTGCTGTAGCTGTTTTAAAATTTTATGATAGTATTATTGGCCCTTATTCTTATACTAAATTAGCAAATGTACAATCTAAAACACGTTTTGGTGGTATGGAAAATGCAGGTAATATTTTTTATTATGAAGAATCCGTTAATGGGAAAAACCAGATTGAATCTTTGGTCGCTCATGAAGTTGCACATCAATGGTTTGGTAATTCGGTAACAGAGAAGAATTGGCGAGATATATGGCTAAGTGAAGGTTTTGCTACTTATTTAACAGATATTTATTTAGAATATAAATACGGAAAAGAAAAACTAAAAGAACGCATGATAATGGAGAGAGAAAAGGTGATTAAATATAGTAAAAAACCTAATGTCCAAGCGATTGTTTATAATGAAAAGGAAAATCTTTTTAAGCTACTAAATAGAAATTCGTATGAAAAAGGAGCTTGGGTTTTACATATGTTACGAACTAAAATTGGTGACGATAAATTCTTTGAGATACTTAGAAACTTTTATAGTCAATATAAAAACTCAAATGCTTCAACAGAAGATTTTATTGAAATTGTCAATTCAGTCACACAGCAAGATTTAAATAGTTTTTTTGATCAATGGTTGTATAGGACTGATATTCCAACCCTACAAATCAATTGGAAAATAGAAGGAGGGAAGTTTATCTTGGATATTAAACAACAGAACAAGCCCTATAATTTAGACTTGCTAATTAAAAGCTACGATAAGAACACCCATCAAATTTTTAAAATAGCCTTGACAAAGCAAAACCAACATTTTGAGTTTCCAACAAGTGTTAAATCTAAAGATGCTCAAGTTATAATTGATCCCGAAGTAACTGTTTTATTTCAATAAAATATTTCTATTTTGTATCAAAGAAATAATAGACACCAACTAACAAGCGTGTATTAGCAACTTTTTCTGTAGTCAGTGCTACTTGTTTTGAATCAAAAGAAGTTCCATAGTTTGCAACGGTATATTCTACTTCTGTGGCTAATCTTAATTTACCAGTATTATAAACTATTCTTGGTGAAATTCTATACAGGCTTGCAATGTCTTTGACACCTAGACCGTATATACTACCAACTATGTTAGATTTTGTTCCTAAATTTTTTGAATAACCTCCAAAAAGACCAAGTTGCCATTTTTTTCCATTGCTATGTATCTCGCTCCATGCTGATATAGAGCTTATAGGTTCGTATTTTTGATAACCAGTAGTAGCATCATATTCTGTTACAGCAAATCCACTAATACTTAAATAATCTGATGTATTTTGCCCATAAAAACTCTTAATTTTAAAAGTTACGGCATCAGTTTTAAGTTTTAGATAACCAAAAGCACTATAACTACTTAGTTTTTGATTGGTTGCTAATCCCTGATCTGTGATTAGTTGAGGGACTATTTGTTTAAATGCAGTTCCTATTCCAGATGAAAAATTGGTGGTTTTGTAGTTAATAATTCCTGTTAGTTCAGGAAGTAAAGAATTACTAAGATATTTCCCTGATGTACCATCAATACCTCTACTAGCATAATCTCGCTGTGTATTTGCAACTGCTACTAATTTTATTTTATCTAATGTATGCGTGATTTTTATCTGAGGATTACGACCAAATGGATTAAAAGGAGTACCTGTATTAAAAGAGACAGTTCCAGGGAAACATTCTGTTGTAAAAGAAGGAATCCAGTATTGACCCATTAATAGCTCTGTTTTTTCCCAATTCATTTTTATATAGGCGTGTCTTAATCTAAATAAATTGATGTTGTCATTACTTTGAGCAAAAAAGTCACCTTCTATTTTAGCAGATATTTCAGCATTTAAAGTTTCTGTGCCTGTCCAAGAAAAAGCTAACCTACTTTGTAGTGATAGGTAATTAAAATTAGGAGCTGCATTAATATCCTTTCCATTTGAGTCTTTTATTATAGCTGAAGGCCATAATAAAAAACTTCCTTCACGAGCCGATACAGTTTGTCTTGAATCTAAGAAAAAATCATTTTTTATATAACCAGATAATCTAAAGTCTTGTTTTTTTTCAGAAGTATTATTTTGTGAATAACATAAATAACTAGATAATAAAATAAGAGAAAATAGAATTGATTTTGTCATGATAGTAAAGATTTTATCTAACAAATTTCTAACTATTTATTACAAAAGAGGCGAAATATTTATTGATTTAAATCATTAATTAATGTGATTAAATGTAATAAAAAAGCCCTACCGAATAAACGATAGGGCTTAGAAAGGATTTTAGTCCTTAATATTATCATGCCTTGTCGGCAGATAGGTTTTGATGTTGCTT
>DQTL01000040.1 GCA_015662775.1 Lutibacter sp. | reverse complement strand
GCTATGGCTATGCTTGAAAATTTTGCCTTAATAAAGAAAAAAATAAATTTGCACTAATTCCCGAAAACCTATCTGCATTGAGTATAGATGTTACACTTTTATAATTCGATAGAATTTATTGATGCGAAATAAATCAATTAAACATATAAGATTGTAATTTAGCAGAAATAACAATCTAAGAATGCACTATAAAGTATTACTAACTATTTTTATCTTATCGTTTATGGGCTGTAAAAGTCAAAATAAAATTGAGGAGAAGCATAAATTCACCAACGAACTGATTAATGAAACAAGTCCGTATTTACTACAACATGCTCATAATCCTGTCAACTGGCGTGCATGGAATAAAGAATCATTAGCTTTAGCAAAAAAGCAAAACAAATTATTGTTAATCTCTGTGGGTTATGCTGCTTGTCATTGGTGTCATGTAATGGAACACGAAAGTTTTGAAAATGAAGAAGTAGCTATACTGATGAATGAACATTTTATTTGTATAAAAGTTGATCGAGAAGAAAGACCAGATGTAGATCAAATATATATGGATGCTGTTCAATTATTAAACGGTCGTGGAGGTTGGCCATTGAATGCTATTGCTTTACCTGATGGAAAACCCTTTTGGGGAGGCACATACTTTCCCAAAGATAATTGGGTAAATGCATTGACACAAATAGCCGATTTATGGCAAAAAGATCCAGAAAAAGTCCAAAAATTTGCAACTGAACTAACCCAAGGAGTTCAAAATAAAAATAAAATTACCGTCAATACAACAGAAAGAGAATATAAACCTGTTCAGTTGACAAATATTGTTTCAGGCTGGATGAATTATTTCGATAGAGAACTAGGTGGTTACCAACAAGCTCCTAAATTCCCCATGCCTAATAATTACCATTTTTTATTGAGACATGCGGTGCAAAATAAAGATGCTCATTTGTTAAAATACGTCAATACAACGCTTACAAAAATGGCTTATGGTGGAATTTACGACCAAATAGGTGGTGGTTTTGCAAGGTATTCGACAGATAAAAAATGGCATATTCCTCATTTCGAAAAAATGCTTTATGACAACGGGCAACTTGTTAGTCTATATGCCGATGCGTTTCTAGTAACTAAAAATAAATTATACAAAGAGACTATTTATCAAACTTTAGAATTCGTTTCAAGAGAACTAACCGATCAAACAGGAGCTTTCTTTTCTTCGTTAGACGCAGATAGTTTAAACGAACAGAATATAAGTGAAGAAGGAGCTTTTTATGTTTGGAAAGAAAAAGAGTTTCAAGAAATACTGGGAGCAGATTTTGAACTTTTTAAATCGTATTACAATATTTCTGACTATGGTTTATGGGAAAATGAAAATTATGTTTTAATTAGAAATCAACCTAAAGAATCCTTTGTGAAATCGCACAATATCTCTTTAGAAAAACTAAATAAAACAATAGCCAAATGGCAAAAAAAGTTACTTAAAGTAAGAAGTGAAAGAAGCAGACCTGGATTGGATGATAAAGTGCTTACTTCATGGAACGCACTGATGCTTAAAGGCTATATTGATGCCTATCGTGTTTTCGATGAACCTAATTTCTTACAAGTAGCCTTGAAAAACGCAAAATTTATTGAAACCAAATTATTGAGAAAAGATGGAGGACTCAATCGTAATTTTAAAAATGGGAAGAGTAATATCAACGCCTACCTAGAAGATTATGCCACCTTGATAGATGCCTATATGGCTCTTTATGAAGTGACTTTAGAGCAAAAATGGTTAGATTTATCAAAAGAATTAGCCGACTATACTTTTAAACATTTTTATAGTGATGAAGTACATTTATTCTATTTTACTTCCGATGAAGATGAAAAACTTATTTCAAGAAATTTTGAAACTTCTGATAATGTGATACCAGCTTCTAACTCAATTATGGCTAGGAATTTATTTAAATTAGGTCATTATTTCTCTGACAAACAGTTTATTGCAACCAGTAAACAAATGTTAAATACTGTGTACGATCAATCAAAGCAATATGCTCCTAGCTATTCAAATTGGTTGCAATTAGCATCTGATTTTTCGGGTGATTATTATGAAGTTGCCATATCTGGAGAAGAAGCTATAAAAAAGCTTAAAGAGTTTAATCAAACTTATATTCCAAATAAATTAATAGTAGGAAGTACAAAAAAGAGTGAGTTACCTTTATTGCAAAACAGATATAATAAATTGACAACTGATATTTATATTTGTGTTAATAGTGCCTGTCAAATGCCGACTGATGATGTTGAGACGGCGATAAAACAGATAATAAAGTAAGAAAAAAGTAACGTTCTTGCTAGCGAGGAACGACCCGATAGCTATCGGGTGAAGCAAACTTTTGAATCTAGACAAATTTTTAAAACAATAAACAAATCCACAAATAAAATGAAGCATTTAAAAATAGGAGACAAAGCCCCAGAATTTTCAATAAAAAATCAAGATGGGAAAATAATTCAACTTTCAGATTTTTCAGGTAAAAAACTAATTTTATTTTTCTACCCAAAAGCAAGTACACCAGGTTGTACAATGGAAGCCAAAAATTTAAGAGATAATTACAAGGAACTTCTAAAAAAAGGTTTCGAAATTTTGGGTGTCAGTGCAGATTCAGAAAAAAGACAAAAGAATTTTTGCATAAAAAATGAGCTGCCTTTTTCACTTTTAGTCGATGAAGAAAAAGAAGTGATTAAAGATTATGGTGTTTGGGGTCTTAAAAAATTTATGGGAAGAGAATATGACGGTATTCACCGTACTACTTTTGTTATTGATGAAAAGGGTGTAATCGAACAAATTATCGAAAAGGTTAAAACCAAACTCCATACAGAACAAATATTGGAGTTGTATAGTTGATGATTTTCGGTTTTATGTTATAAATATAGTTCGTCGAGCCTAGCCGAGATGAAGCCAAAGTAACAGCCAACCAAAAACCTACATTTTCATTTTAATTTTCAAATTAAACACACGACCTGTCATCGTATTTTGAACAGCAAACATACGTTTGGAGTAGGTGTTACGAACCCACGTATTGGTAATTGCGTTTCTAATGTCAAACATGTTAAAAATTTCACCACCTATACTAACTTCTTTAAAGGGTCTCAACCACTTTTTAGTTGATTTTTTCTGTGCATCTTTAAAGACATAGAAGATTCCAATATCAGCTCTTTTGTAGTCTCCCAATCGTGCTTGAAAATCGTATGGGTCAGCGTAAGTAGGAGAACCACCAGGAACACCTGTGTTATACACTAAGTTCATATACATTTTAAGATGTGGCATACTTGGCACATAATCTTGAAATAAAATAGAAAACTTTAGTCTTTGATCAGAAGGTCTTGAAATATAACCTCTATCATCAATATTTTCTTCTGTTTTTAAATAACTAAAATTAAACCAACTTTCAGTACCAGGAACAAACTCTCCATTTAAACGTAAATCAAATCCTTGAGCATAAGCAATAGCATTATTGTTAGCTGCATAACGTATACGAACATTGTCAAGCGTATAAGGGTTTACATCAGTTATATACTTAAAATAGGCTTCCGTAACTAGTTTAAAAGGTCTGTTCCACATGTTAAAACTGTAATCACCTCCTAATACAATATGATAAGATTTTTGAGCTTTTACATTAGATTGAACAATACCGTTTGCATCTCTTAATTCTTTGTAGAAAGGAGGTTGTGCATAACTACCACCTGATAATCGAAACAACATATCTTTTTCCCAAGCTGGTTTAATTGCAATTTGAAATCTAGGACTGACTATAAATTGAGATTGGTTTTCAATAGCCCATTGCTGCCCTCTAATTCCAAGGCTCAACCATAATTGATGGTCGTTTATATAGGTTTTTCTATTCCATTGAGCAAAGCCCATGATACGTTGTAAATCGGTTGTATTGTTCCCTCTTATAGATTGATAAGGAGTAATAGGCCCTTCAAACGCTTCATAAGGTTGGTTATAAGGTTCGTGTCCTGGAGGACGAACTGAAAACCCTGCGGAATCAATGTATTGCCATTCGATTAATCGGTCTTTGATGTTTTCTATTTGGTATTTAACACCAAACTCAAAGTTGTTTTTTTCTTTTTTGTAACTTACTTTTGCTTCGATATTTCCTATTAAAGCATCTAATGTATTTCGGGCGTGGTCAATTTGATTTCCCAATTCTAAACCTTCGCTTTCACCATAGTCATCAGAACTAGCATCAGGGTTTGGCACGCCAACGTTATACCAGGCATGAATGTCAAAATATTCTTCTTCTTGCGTATTAAAGACAGAAGAAATAAAATTTAGTTTTAAATTGTCATTTAGTTTGTAATTTGCACTTAAAGCTCCAAAAGTGGTTAGGTATTGATCATTTTCTTGACCATCATATTGTATTATAAGTTCGAGTGGATTCTGTAAAGTTCCAAACTTAGTTCGCCTCAAGGTAGGTTGATAGCGGTAATCATTCGTTGAAAAGTTACCCAAGAAGTTTAAAGAAAACTTATTGTTAAATTGGTGTGTGATAAAGGATTGTACGTCAATAAAACGAGGATTGAAATTCACATCTGTATCAGCACTATTAACAAAAATACTATTATCTCTATATCTAACCCCAAGAATACCTGTTGTGTTTTTGTTGGAATTTACTCCTTCAACTGTGACACTTCCACCAACTAGACTGGCTTCTGCTATCAAACCAAAACCTGTTGGTTTTCGGTAAGAAATATCTAAAACAGAGGAAAGCTTATCGCCATATTTTGCTTGGAAGCCACCTGAAGAAAACTTGACATTTCTGGTCATATCTATATTGACAAAACTTAGCCCTTCTTGTTGTCCTGAGCGGACTAAAAAGGGTCTATATATTTCAATTCCGTTTACATAAACTAAATTTTCATCGTAATTTCCTCCGCGGACTTTGTATTGTGTACTAAGCTCATTATCAGAACTTGCACCCAAGCCTATCACTTTTATTGTGCTTTCTATACCTGCATTTACACTGGGTAAATTTTTAGCAGTTTCAATTTTAACAGCTGTGATACCTTCTGCTTCTTTTCTATGAGAAATTATATTGACTTCTTTTAAACTTTCTACATTTTCAATTAAAACGATATTTAAATTTCTATAACCTCCTTTATTTAATCTTAATATTCTTTTGACAGAAGTGTAGCCGATATGTTTAAAAGTTAAAACAACTTCTTTATTATTAGGAATAGTTATTTCATAAGTTCCATTAGTATCAGTTGTACTCCCTTTTTCATTATAGGAAACGGAAACGTCTGAAATACTGATCCCATTCTGATCTTTAACGACACCCTTTACTAGGGCTTGTGCCCACGAGTTATTAATTACGAATATAAAAAGGAAACTAAATAGAATATTTTTGTTCAAAATGGAAATATTAGGTTGTTGACTTTTATAGATGTGAAATCTATTTTCTATAAAACGTAGCATTATAGGTTTTAGTATTGTTGGCATTGTCTGTTACAACAATTTTTAAATCATGTTTTGTGCCTTCAAGCTTTAGGTCATTAAAATCATAAAATAAATAGCCTTTTTTAAGGTTCCATTCCAAAAGAATCCATCTACCATCTATTTCACCACGGTAAGATTTTATACCTGATAAATCATCCTTTATATTAATTTTTAAATATCTAAATTTACTCAACCATTGTTTGTCTTTAAAATTTTTTGGAATAATTGTGGGTGCTTTAAAATCAGAAAGAAGTGCAAATTTTCCTAACTTTTTTGTTTTAGTATAAAAAGTATTCTTCTTTTTTACAGTACTTGTATAAGATGGGTACTTATTCTTTTTGTAATAAGCTATAAAAAGATGTTTACGTTCTTCAGTTGAGTAGTTTTCTACGTTAAAAGTAAGTGTGTAACTTTTGTGTAAAGGGATTATTGGATTATGGATTTTTGTTGTGCCATCTACATTGACATCAAAATCTAAATAAAAATCATTATAAAAAGTATTCTTTGGAAAAGCAACAGTAACACCATCTTTTGAAAATTTGTTAAATGCATTTGCCAAAACGGGATAATTTGTGATTTTTTCTTCAAATGGAATTGTAATAGACTGTATTTTTCCTAAAATGGGAATAGTGAGTTTGGTTTGGTTTCCATCTAGGTCTTTGGCGATAATTTCAACGGTATATTCTTGTCCTTCTACAACTTCAATATAACCCATAGCTGGGTGACTTCTTTCATAGATGCTTAGCTTATTATTGGGTTCAATAAAGCATTTTTGAATTCTTCTTTTGTGTTTTTTATAATGTTCGTAATCAATTAATAGGTTGATATACTTAGATTCGGAAAAAGAAAACTTCTCCACATTAAATTTGTAGATTTTTTCTCCATCGAGTTTTAATTCTAGGCTATATAAACCATTTTTATTAAGAGCACCATCTTGTCTATCAAAAGCATTTACACCAAAACCGATACTTCCATTTGCTAAGACTGTATCTGCAATTAAATTACCATCGTCTGTAGCCTTAATGTTAATTTTAATAGGTTTTGCAGATTGATGTATTTGTGCTTCATAAGAAAGTGGATAGGCGTAAAGGTGATTGATTACAGGTTTCTTATGATCAGCAACACGCAAGCCAAATAGCATAGGATTTATAGGTGTAGATCCGTCTGTTTTTCTGATTTCATAATGTAAATGAGCTCCAACAAAACCACCCGTACTTCCTGAGAAAGCAATAACTTCACCTTTAGAAACACGTAACTCACTTGGTTTTGGAAACAATTGAATACTGAAAGACTCTTTTTCGTATTGTTTTTTCTTTAAATAACTTTCAATTTTTTTATCGAACTTTTTTAAGTGTCCATAAACCGTTGTATAACCATTAGGATGCGTGATATACACGGCTTTTCCATAACCCCAATTACTTATTTTTATACGAGATACATAGCCTTCAGCAGTAGCAAAGATTTTAAAGCCTTCCTTTTGTTGTGTCTTGATATCCATTCCCGAATGGAAATGGTTTCCCCTTAATTCACCAAAAGTACCAGATAAAATAATAGGAATATCCATAGGTTTTTGAAAGTAGTCTTGCGGATATTTATTTGATTGTCCAAAAACAAATAAATTAATAAATAAAAATAAAGTAATACTAAAATATCGAAGCATATAAATGGGCATTTTTTTTTAATTCTTTTTATAGATCAAAGCAATAAATAAGCCACAATATTAGGGGTAAAATTAGAATATTACAAAATAAGTTGCAAAAACCTTGCATTTAACATTTTCGTACCCTAAATTTGTAGCAATAGTATAGATAGATTATTTGATGCAAAATATTACGCAAGTTGTTGAATTACTTGAAGATAAGTTACTTCTTATTTTAGAAAGATATGATTTTCTAAAGGAAGAAAATAAGCTTATTAGAGAAGACATGGTGCAATTACAACATCAATTAAATCTTAAAGAGCAACTTTTAGAAGAAAAAGAATCAAATTTTGATTCGTTAAAAGTGGCAAGAACTATACAAGGTAGTGATGATACAAAGAAAACCACAAAGAAGATAAATACATTAATCAAAGAGATTGATTTGTGTATTGCTCAGTTAAGTGACTAGTTCTTTTTGTTTATGGCAGATAAAATTAAAATACGAGTAACGATTGCTAATAGAGCATATCCATTGAATATTAGTTCACCTAATGAAGAAGAAGGTATGCGTAAAGCAGCCAAGAAAATAAATGATTTGGTGATGCGTTTTGAACAGGATTATGCGGTTAGTGATAAGCAAGATGTTTTGGCAATGTGTGCCTTGCAATTTGCATCTGCTCTTGAGATAAATGAAATAAACAAAGATGAAAATGTAGCGGGAGCAACTAAAAAGTTGATCGATTTACATCAGTTACTAGTGGAAAAACTAGATTAAGTTCTTTACATAAATACAAATTACTACCTGCATTAATTTTGGTTGTTAAACTCAACACGATTTTATTCAAAAAGGTGAGTCTTATATGTTAAAGCGTGCCGTCTTAGAACGGATACTTGATCATATAGTTAGCCTTAAACTTGTTTGAATGGAGTTTTAAAACCCACTTAATGCAGGTTTTTTATATCAATCAAACTCCTATTTTTGTGTCATAGATATTATTTTCACAAGAAAAAAGAGTTGTCAAATAACAAGTAAATGGAAACAATATATATAATAATTGGAATAGTGGCTCTAGCAATAGGTTTTGGAATTGCCAAAATAATTGAAAAACAACGTGCCTCAGGAACTATTAAAAATTCAAAAAGAGTTGCGAGTAGAATTATAAAAGAAGCTAAGACGGAAGCAGAATCAATTAAAAAAGATAAAATTCTACAAGCCAAAGAAAAGTTTATTGAGCTAAAATCAAATCATGAGAAAGTAATCTTATCACGTGAAAAGAAGATGGTAGATGCAGAAAAACGTATCCGAGATAAAGAATCAAAACTCTCACAAGAACTGAATACAAATAAAAAAGCAAATCAAGAAATTGAAGCTAAAATTAAAGATTACGATTACCGATTAGAATTTTTAGAGAAGAAAAAAAAGGAAGCTGAAAAAATGCACAAAAAACAAGTAGAACAATTAGAAGTTCTATCTGGTTTATCAGCAGAAGATGCTAAAAAAGAATTAACAGCATCAGTTAAGGAAGAAGCTAAAACAGATGCGATGGCTTTTATTCAAGATCAAATAGAAGAAGCCAAACTAACAGCCGAACAAGAAGCTACCAAAATTGTTTTAAATACGATACAAAGAGTAGGAGTAGAGCAGACAGTTGATAACGTAGTATCTGTATTCAATTTAGAATCAGACAATATTAAAGGACGAATTATTGGTCGTGAAGGACGTAATATTCGTGCTTTAGAAGCGGCGACAGGCGTAGAATTTATTGTAGATGATACACCAGAAGCTATCATTTTATCTTGTTTTGATCCAGTGAGAAGAGAAATTGCTCGTTTATCCACACATAAATTAGTAACAGACGGACGTATTCACCCAGCCCGTATTGAAGAAGTTGTTGCTAAAACAGAAAAACAAATCAATCAAGAAATTGCAGCAGTAGGTAAAAGAACTGTGATAGATTTAGGAATTCATGGTTTGCATCCTGAGTTAGTAAAAGTTGTTGGTAGAATGAAATATCGTTCTTCGTATGGACAAAACCTTTTACAGCATTCACGTGAAGTAGCTAATCTCTGTGCTATTATGGCTGCTGAGTTAGGTTTAAATCCTAAAGTAGCTAAAAGAGCTGGTTTATTACACGATATAGGTAAAGTTCCAGATAAAGAAAGTGAATTACCACACGCATTATTAGGAATGAAATGGGCGGAAAAGTATGGTGAAAAACCAGATGTTTGTAATGCTATTGGAGCACATCACGATGAAGTAGATATGAAATCCCTATACGCACCTATTGTACAGGTTTGTGATGCAATTTCTGGAGCAAGACCAGGTGCAAGACGTCAAGTTTTAGATTCGTATATACAAAGACTAAAAGACTTAGAAGATGTGGCTTTCGCTTTTACAGGTGTTCAAAAAGCCTATGCTATACAAGCAGGTAGAGAATTACGCGTCATTGTAGAGAGTGAAAAAGTAAGTGATGATAAAGCAGCTGAATTGTCTTTTAATATTTCTCAGAAAATTCAAAATGACATGACCTATCCAGGTCAAGTACGGGTTACTGTGATTAGAGAAACTCGTGCTGTTAATATTGCGAAGTAGAAATCCCCTCTAACTCCCCAAAGGGGAGAATAATTCCCATCCCCAACCCTTCCCAAAGGGAAGGGAGTTTGTTCGTTCATTAAAAGTGAATTTCATTATTTTTTAAAGTTCTCTTTCACAAGAGTGATAGTTCTCCCCTTTGGGGAGTTAGAGGGGATTTTTAGCACGTGGATGAAACCTCTCCATAACTTCACCCAAATACTTACGATCAAGATGCATGTATATTTCTGTAGTCGTGATACTTTCATGTCCTAGCATTTGCTGTATGGCTCGTAAGTCAGCTCCATTTTCTAATAAGTGTGTAGCAAATGAATGTCTAAATGTATGCGGACTTACCGTTTTTTGAATACCTGCTTTTGAAACGAGATCTCGGATAATCATAAACACCATGTTTCTAGAGAGTTCTTTGCCTCTTCGGTTGAGAAATAAAGTGTCTTCGTAGTCTTTTTTAGTTGGTATGTGAACTCGTATCAAATTTATATAAATAGTTATATACTTTTGGTTTTGTGTGTTGATGGGTATAAATCTTTGTTTATTTCCTTTTCCTAAAACACGTATAAAGCCTTCTTCAAAAAAGAGATCTGAGATACGAAGTGTTGTTAATTCGGTAACACGCAAGCCACAACCGTATAAAGTTTCTAGCATGGCTCGGTTTCGTTCGCCTTGTGGATGACTTAAATCTATTTGAGCTATAATGGTGTCAATTTCATTTTCTGATAAAGTATCAGGTAGTTTTCTACCTATTTTGGGAGTCTCTAATAATGATGTAGGGTTGTCATCGCGGTAGTTTTCAAAAACTAAATAATTAAAAAACCCTCTTAAACCTGAGATGATTCGTGATTGGGTTCTGGGACTGACTACTTTTGCAATTTCGTATATAAATTGATGTATGGTTTCTTTATCAATACTAAGAGGAGAAAGCGTTTTGTCTAAAGTTTCAAGATAATTAATGAGTTTTTGAACGTCATTTTTATAGGCTTCAATACTATGTTTTGAAAAACCTCTTTCGATGTTTAGGTAAGTCATGTAATCTTGAAGTGCTTGTTGCCATTTCATTGGGTAAATATAGGAATAAAAAAACCCATTTATTAATAAATGGGTTTTTAAATAAGTTGTAAATTTCTTTGTACTATAGAGAAAACAGTACACCTGCCGATAAACCAATATCACTACGTAAAAATTTGAGTTCACCATATAATTTCATAGAGTCAGATATTGCATAAGTTGCTCCACCACCAATGTTTATAGAAACATCGCCTCCATCTCCTGAGAAATTATCATAACCCGGAAGATCATAACTATAAGTCCAGTAATAATAATTTAATCCCACTAAAGGATAGGCTTTAAAACCGTCACTTATATCAAAATTATAATGTCCATCAACATTGAACATTAAATAAGTTGATGAATAATTATCGAAATTTTCATCTACTAAGATGTAATCTATTGAAGGTGAAATCGAAATTTGATCTGTAATAGAAAAATCTGCTTTTGCCTCAATGGCAACATTTCCCCATAGAGCAATACCACCACCAATATCCATTTGTGCTTTAGCAAATTGTGAAATACCTAACACAATAGCCATTGTTAAAATAATTTTTTTCATACTTTTAAAAGTTTTAATTGTTAATAATAAATATATTATGACCCAAAGATAAAAAGTAATTGCGAATTAAAAAAACATAAATGTATTAAATACAGAGTAAAATGTATAAACTACCTGTTTTTATGTATAAACGTCAGAATACTTTAAGTTTTAAATAAACCCTTTAGCTTTAAACTCTAAATATTTATTAATTACGTTAACTGTGAGGTTTTTTGGCTTTGTTAAGATGGTGTGCACGCCTCTTTTTTCTAATTCTTTTACAATTAATCTTTTTTCGTAGGCAAATTTTTGGGCGATTGTTTTGTGATAAATACTTTGTAAGTCTTCAGATGATTCTGTAATAAGATCGTCTAATTCAGTATTTTCAAAGAAAACGGTTATTAATAAATGCTTTTTTGATAAAGCTTGTAAGAAAGGTAATTGCCTTTTCATCGCTGAAATATGCTCAAAATTAGTGTACAATATCAATAAACTACGATGTGTTATTTTTCTTTTTACAAGTGCGTATAAATAACCAAAATCAGAATCTGTAAATTTAGTTGTGGTATTGTACAAAGCTTCATTTATAGTGTTTAAATGTGTCTTTTTGTTACTTGCTGCTACAATTTTATCAACTTTTTTAGAAAAGGTGATTAGACCTGCTTTGTCATTTTTTAAAATGGCAATATTAGAGAATGCCAAAGCCGAATTTATAGCATAATCCAATAGTTTTAATTCTTCAAAAGGCATTTTCATTACTCTTCCTAAGTCGATGATTGAATAGATGGGTTGTGACTTTTCGTCTTGGTATTGGTTGACCATTAATTGTGCACGTTTTGCGGTCGCTTTCCAATTAATTGTACGTACATCATCACCTGGAGTATAGTTTTTAATCTGTTCGAATTCCATGGTATGCCCAATACGTCTGATTTTCTTAAGTCCGAATTCTGTTAAACGATTACTGATCGCAAGAAATTCATATTTCTTCATTTGTATGTAGGAAGGATAAACAGCCACCATTTGATCTTCTTGAAAATAAAAACGTCTTGCCAAAACTCTCAGTGGGCTAGAGGTATAGGTGATTAACTTTCCAAAATGATATGCTCCTCTTTCTACGGGTCTTAATTG
>DQTL01000114.1 GCA_015662775.1 Lutibacter sp. | reverse complement strand
TCTTTAGGGGTAGATTTCTCGCTTATTGCTAAACTCAAACGAAAACCACCACACACCAAGAGACTACATGTCCCACTAAGATTAATGTTGGACCCCAAATACAGTAGTCGCATCACCTAGGTTAAGTAAATTATAGCCTATTTGAAATTATAGCTAGGCTTAAATGAGGGATTTTGCCTTTTTAATACATGCATCAATCAATGGTTCATTTGCTACAGACATAGATGCATTTTTAGGCAAGTATTTCTTTGTGACTTCTCCTATAACGATAGCATGGTACGTTTCGTCCCATCCAAAACTTTTTAAAAAACAATGAATCGTTGAAGGAGAGGTAAAAATAATAATTGCATTTTTTTCAGGTTTATCTTTTTTTGCATAGTGTACACAAGCTGTTTCATAGATGATTTCTTCATAAAGCGCTATACCTTTCGAAGCTAAAAACCCTTTACTATCAAAAGAAACTTCTTTTGGACGTAAATATAAAATCTTTTTATTTTGAAAGTTCTTTACTATAGTTTCAGTCAACGTTTTTGCATAAAATGTTTCTGGTGTATATTCAACTGTCCCACCTAAGCTTTCTATCTGTTTTGCTGTAGCATTGCCAATAGCGATACAAGGTACTTTTTTCCAATCTTTATTACTATGTTCAGCACTTAAGACTGCTTGTTTTGAAGTAAACATTAACATGTCATAAGTATCAAAAATAATTTCTTTTTCAAAAGTATGAAACCTAATCATAGGAAGATGTATGCAACCTTCTTTTGCCTCAGGTGAGAGTAGATAAATCATTGATGCCTCTTTTCCCATTAATCTTTTTTTATTCAATCTTTTCTACTCAATTTTTTGCTATCAATCTTTTTCCGTGCATCATGACTTCATTCACTGCTTCATCATCGTAAGGGTCAAAATGTGGTGTAATGACCCAGCGTTTTCTTCTATCAAGTTCTCTCATTTCATCTTCAACTTCATCTGCAATGCGATGTGCTTCAAGTAAACGAATATTAGGTCGTAATACCATATGAAATTCAACAAAATTTGTTGTACCATCAGTTCGCGTACGAAGCCAATGGTACGAGGTAACTTCTGGATGCTTAGAAATAATTTCTCCAATATTGGCAACCATTTCAGAATCAAATGCACGATCAAGTAAAATACCTATGCCCTCTACTATAATTTCATAAGCAGAGTAGATAATATAAATACCAATACCGATACCAAAAAGTGCATCTATCCAGTCAAAGTCTGTAAAATAAACCAGCACCAAGGAAATTAGTACTGCAGCATTTGACCAAAGGTCAGTTTTATAGTGTAAAGCATCCGCTTTTATGACTAAGTTATCTGTTTCTTTAGCGACACGTGAGAGATACTGCACTAAAAAATAAGTAATACCCATGGAGATACTCATGACAATAATAGAAGGCGTAAGCAGCGTCGTTTCAGATGATGCATAAAGCTTATTTATTCCCACATAAATAATAAATAGCCCTGAGATTGTTATAATAGTACCTTCTATTACTGCAGCAATGGCTTGGATTTTACCTTTACCATACTGATACTCTTCATTAGGGTTTTCTTCTGCTTTTTTAATAGCAAAATAATTAAATACAGATACCGCCATATCAAGTATAGAATCTATCGCTGATGCCAATACAGCAACAGAACCACTTAAAAGTCCAATCACCAATTTTAGCATAACAAGAAACATTGCTACAGTGGAAGAAACAATGGTAGCACGTTTTTGTGGTGAATTTTGTTCGTTCACGATTATCCTTTTTACGTCAGGTATTAGGTATTTATTTTAAACTTATTCAAAAAAATATTGATTAATATAATCACATTTATGATATAGTAATAGTTGATCGTATTACAAGTATATGATATTAGACTTAATAACAATAACTTACACCTTTTAAAATGGATTATTATAATGACTACAGAAGAACACTCGGAAGACCTAAGCCAAGCTCTAGATAATGAAGATATTACCTTTGAAAATCGCTTAACCTATGACAAGCTAAGCTTTTATTATATTTCTCTTCCTGTCTTACTTCTTGGTAATATTTTAGGTGCACTACTCCTATCTGCCATGCAATTTAATGTTGTGCCTATAGATGCTCTAGGTACGTGGTTACTTGTGTCTGTTGTTATGTTTTTCTATCAGTTTTACCATTATTTTCAATTTAAACATGAAACAGAAGAAAACAAACTAAAAGACGCAAAAATTTGGCTCGATAAATACTATACCAATATTCTTCTTAGTGGTATTATTTGGGGAAGTGCGGCTTTTTTAATTTTTCCAGAAACAAACTTAATGAACCAAATGATTGTCATGCTCTTTTTGTTTGCCATTGGTTTTTCAGCGATGGGCGTACTTGCCGCTAAACGCGACTTACTTTTAACCTATGTATTGGCTACCTATTCACCTCTTGTCATACGTTTATTTGATATGGATGATGACTTATATCAAAAGATTGCCTACGCGGTTTTAGCCTTAGTCCTTATTATGATTCTTATCGCAAACTATTATGGGAAAGTCATTAACAATTCTTTATATAATCGTCAAGATTTTATTAGTATTAAGCACTCACATGAAAAACTTAAAGAACGGTTTTTCTCGTTGTTTGAACGTGCTCCTGTAGGTATATATTATTACAATAAAGACTTTGTATTACAAGATGTTAATACGCATTTTATGCTCATGAATAAAGTAACAGATAAAGAGTTACTTTTACATAAAAGTATTATTGCTTTAAGCAACCCACAGGTATTAGCTGCACATAAAACTGTTTTTGAGGGCAACACTGGTAACTATACTGGACCTTTTGAAGTCTTAGATGCTAGTTTAAATCTTTATGTAAATCTTTCCACAGTTCCTATGTTAGATTCTGAAGGCAATATCGCAGGTGGAATCACCATTCTTAATGATAGAACTAACGAAATAACAGCCAAAGAAGAGACACGTCGTAATGCTTATTACGACATGCTTACCAATATACCAAACCGTACATATCTTATGGACAACCTCACAAAGTTCATCAAAACTAACCTCAATAATGAAAATTTTTCAGCACTTATTTTCTTAGATATTGATAATTTCAAAAAGGTCAATGAAACCTATGGCCATGATGTAGGAGATAACTTACTGAAGCAAGTGGTTAAGCGTATCGACAAACTCATGACTGATACAGAAAATTTAACTTTTGCACGAATTTCTGGTAACCAATTTGTTATTCTCATTAAATCATTAGAAGACGATAAAAGACGTTCTCAAAATAAAGCCAAAGTATTTATTCAATCCATACAAGACCAGTTTCTTCAGCCTCTTAACCTAGTAGGAGAAGAATACCATCTTAGTTTTAGTATCGGTACAGTTCTTTTCCATGATGATTCTGCATCAGCCTATGATTTACTTAAACGTGCTGAAACTGCTATGTACCAAGCCAAAACTACTGCTAAGGGGACAGACCTCTTTTATCAAAGTGGTATGAGTTCGTTTGTAGAAGAACAACTCTCTATTGAGAATGATATACACAAAGCCATTAAAAACAATGGATTTATGATTTACTACCAGCCACAACAAGATTG
>DQTL01000280.1 GCA_015662775.1 Lutibacter sp. | reverse complement strand
TGTCGCAACAAAGTCTCAACCGTTTGTTCGCCAACACCATCAATTTGTTCTAGCTCAGTTTGAATTTGCGATTTACTTCTTTTTTGCCTGTGGAAAGTAATTCCAAATCTATGGGCTTCATTTCGTAATTGTTGGATGATTTTTAGTGTTTCAGAAGTTTTATCTAGGTACATTGGTATTGGATCTTCGGGGTAATAGATTTCTTCTAGCCTTTTAGCAATACCAATAATGGCTATTTTATTACGTAAGCCCAAACTATCTAAACTTTTTAATGCCGAACTCAATTGTCCTTTTCCACCATCTATTACAATTAATTGTGGTAAATCTTGTTTTTCTTCCACCAACCTTTTATAACGCCTATACACCACTTCTTCCATAGAGGCAAAATCATCGGGGCCAACGACTGTTTTAATATTGAATTTTCGATAGTCTCGTTTGCTGGGTTTCCCATTTTTAAAAACTACACAAGCGGCTACAGGATGTGTTCCTTGAATATTAGAATTGTCAAAACACTCAATATGTATTGGCAATTCTGAGAGTCGTAAATCCTTTTGCATTTGTGCCATAATACGTTTGGTATGGCGTTCTGGGTCTAGGATCTTTTCTTGTTTAAAACGTTCTTGTCTAAAATACTTGGCATTTCGTAAAGACAAATCTACAATGTGTTTTTTGTCACCAATTTTTGGGATTGTAACTTTAATTTCTTCTCCTACTGCAACGGCAAAAGGCACATAGATTTCATTAGATCGCGAATGGTAGCGTTGTCGTATTTCTACGATTGCCATTTCTAATATCTCTTTATCGGATTCTTGTAATTTTTTCTTAATTTCAGAAGTATGGGATTGGATTATCGCCCCATTCATTATTTTAAAGAAATTGACATACGCATAACTTTCATCAGACAAAACAGTAAACACATCTACATTAGTAATTGTTGGATGTATAACTGTAGATTTGGCTTGATAATTCGCTAAAAGGTCTATTTTCTCTTTAATCTTATGGGCTTCTTCAAATTCCATTTTACTTGCGAAACCCTGCATCAACTCATTGAATTTTTGTAATGCCTCTTTAAAATCTCCTTTGATGATATTGCGTATTTCATCAATGTCATTTTGGTAATCATCCGCTAATTGCAAACCTTCACAAGCTCCTAAACAGGTGCCAATATGATAGTCTAAACAGATTTTATATTTCTTATTGGCAATATTATCAACACTTAAATTATGCTTGCAAGTTCGTAATGGATAAACCTCTTTTATTAAAGCTAATAAGGCTCTTACTGTACGAACTGAGGTATAAGGTCCAAAATATTCCGATCCGTCTTTTATGACATTTCTCGTCAGAAACACTCTTGAGAAACGTTCTTTTTTAATGCAAATCCACGGATAGGTCTTATCATCTTTTAACATGATATTATAGCGTGGTTGTAGCTTTTTTATCAGGCTATTTTCTAAAAGCAAAGCATCCGTTTCTGTTTCTACAACAATGTGTTTAATGCTTACAATCTTCTTGACTAAAACCCGTGTTTTTCCATTTTCTTGGGTTTTATTAAAATAGGAAGCAACTCGTTTTTTTATGTTCTTTGCCTTTCCTACATAAAGAATTTTATTTTCTTTATCGAAATATTGATACACACCTGGTTGGTGTGGAAGTGATTTAATTTGAGTTTGTAGGTTTTTGTTTGTCATTATAGCTTACAAAGTAAACTAAAAAAAAGAAATGTCGGCTGTATTCAAGTATATTTTTTCTAACTAAGGCTAATGCAGATGGTTTTTAAGTGACTGCATACTAGATAATTATGTTTGTTACTGTTTCTTTGCGGATCTTTGTGTCTTCTTTGAGAAACTTTGTGTACTAGTTATAGCACAAAGAGCCACAGAGCATTACACAAAGCTCTTCAAGAAAAATATATCATGCTTGTTTTCACGTGCGTTGACCCTATTGTTCTAACTATAACATCTTTAAATATCCCTTTGAAAGCGTATATTTGTCAACTTAAAAGTTTCTTATTTGTAGGAAATATAAAATTACAATTAAAATATACTCAGATTTAAGTCTTAGATAATCAACTAAATTACAGAATGTTAAAACAAAACACCCCTATAAAACAATTAATTATATTGATTCTAATCGTATTTTTGGGTTGTCAAAAAAAGACAAAAAATACTAAAACAACTCCTACTGTTATAACTCAAAAAGAGAAAGATTCCATTGAAAAAGCCTACACGGTCAATGAAATGTTTGAAAAAGGAGATGCCAGACGTTATGGTTTAACGCCTAAAACTTCTAGAAAAAAACACAAATATTTCAAAACGAACAATCTGTTATCTGTTCTTGATTTAGCAGAAAAAACAGGAATTAAAATGAGTATTGCTAAAGGGTATTATCCAGTAAATCTTATTTTAGATGGAAGAAAAAATGTAAAACTACACTTTAATCAAGCTGTTTTTGAATCTATTAGTATTAGCGACAAAAATGGAAAATTAGATAAGCCTAAAAACATTAATCTTACGGGAACTATTATAGCATATAGAAGTTTGAATATTGTAGAGGCAAATAATATTGCGTTTGATACAGTCATCTTACGTTCCAATCCTGATATAAAGAAACGAAAATATCGCAACCAAGGTTGTAGTGTTTACCACGGAGTTAAAAATCTTTCCATTAAATATCTAAGAATTGATGATTTAGGTTCTGGAGATGAAAGATATAAATATGCTACTGCAGCACTTCGTTTTCACGGATGGAAAAACAATCCTGAAAATGTTACTATTGATGAATTACATATAAAATCAAGCGACAGACACGCTGTCTATTTAACAGGAAAACATCATAAGTTTGGGAGAATAGCTATAGATCAGTTTGGTCAAGGAGACACCAAAGGTATGTCGGGCATGCAAGATTCAAAACCTGGACAAGAACATGAAATAACGGGTATTTGGCTCAATAAATGTACAGATACATCTATTGGCGAAATAATTATCAATACCAAAAAATCAAAAGGAAAGTATGCTTTTAAATTTGAAAGAGGAGATATTTACTTTCCTACAAAAATTGGAAGAATAACTATTTTAAACTATACGGACAAACTACCACTTGATTATCCGCCCAATGTTGTAGAAATTAGCGAAATAATTAAGAAATAACTGCGTTATCAATTTGTTGTTCTTGTTGAAATTTAAACTTAAAGAGTTACAACAAACCAAACTAGCCAATGATAAAAAAAATACTTCAAAAAAAGAATATCTTTTTCCTGTTTGCTTTTGTATTAGCAAAAGCTACTGTTTTTTTGACTCCCATATTAATTGCTGAAAGTTTAAGTAAGGCTGATTATGGAGTTTTAGAGTATGCCTTAGCAGGTTTGGGAATGTTAGTCAGTGCTGCTTTTGGTTTGGGAGTCGCTGGTGCATATCCTTATTTTATTCTAAAGAAAAAAGAGCTAAGTATTGAAAATGGCTTTGTTTTACATCCTTTTTGGCTTGTATTTTTATTGATTCTCAATCAAATAGTTTACTATTTATTTCAAGGGTATGCTATAGAATATTATATGGCTATCAATGTGGCTTATTTGATTTCGAATCAAATGTTTTATTCAACACAATTAAAAAGTCATGAAATCAATACCAAAGCTGTGCTTGTTGATGCTGGGTTGTATATTGTTTTATTAACAAGTCTTGGATTTGGTTTGATGACCAAGAGTATTTCTATTGAATTATTTAATAAAAGCATACAATTCTATACAGTCTTTTATGTGGTCTATGCCGTTTACAAATATTTTAAAACAGAACACAGATTAATAACAACTCATTATAAAAAGATTCTAAAATACAGTGTACATTTGTTGTTATCATCATTTTTACTATTTGCAATAACGGTTTCGGGTCGTATGACTGTTAAAGAGTTCATTGGTGATGAAGCCGCTGGTATTTATGGCTATTATTTTAGAATTGCGGCAATAGTTGTCATGATTCACTCCATCATCAGTATTTTATTTTTCAAAAAAATATATACATTAGATCCTAAAGTGTTGGATAAATATTATGCTATGTTTTTAGCGTTTATCTTTACTACTTCACTAGTTGTTTTTTGGGTTGCTCCTTATATTCTCCCAGATATTTTTGATTTTTTTAAAGATACCTATCAACCCAATAAGTGGATCTTTTTTATCCTATCAACACAAATGGTTTTATGGATTGCAACAGCCTTATTATCGAATATTATTACACGTGAAAATCTTTTAAAAAAGAACAATATACTATTGGTTGTCATTAGTACACTTGGAGTTTTATATCTTTTCATAATGCGAAAACAATTGAGTATTTTTTCTCTTTCAATATTTCATTATATTATATTCATGGCAGCAGCTTTAGCTCAGATAAGAAGTCTCTATGTGAATAAGATTTATTTTAGTAGAACCCTTGTTGTACTTCTTGGTACTTTTACTATTTCTGCCGTATTTTTATACTTTGGCACTTTATGAATACTATTATAAACATACTAAAAATAAGAGAAAATCAGTATTTTATACTATTGCTAGCTCTTTTAGTTTTTCTAAGTAAAGGCTTTCATTTTTCTTCTAATGTCATTGCCATTATCAGTTTATTTTATCTTCTTGACAAAAACTTATTACTAAAATTAAAGCGTATTGATTTTAAATTTTACCTTCCTTTTTTACTCTATTTTGGTATTCATATAATCGGATTATTGTATTCCGATAATCAACAAAAATCATGGGATAAGTTAATTGGCAAACTTTCTTTTTTATTAATTCCTGCTATTATTATATCTGAAAAAATCAGTAAAAAAAGCATGTTTAAGATACTGGTATACTTTAAATATTGGCTACTTATATTTGCTTTGTTCCTCATAGTCAAACAAGTAATGATTGATGAAAGATCACTTTGGACTCTTCCTTATTTTACTTTAAAAGAAGTGACTAACATTCATCAATGGTATTTTTCTCAGTTTTATTTTTTAGCATTACTTTTAGTCTTGTATCAAACACAAAAGAATACGATTAGTATCGCCTTAGCAATACTTGAAATTTCATTTATTACATTTTTCATCCTCTTACTAGGATCTGGTCCAACAATGATACTCGCTGTTTTGGTAATCATACTTTTGGTATTGACAGTCATTAAAAAATTACATCTTAAACTATTGGTTTTAGGGATCTTACTTATGGGTGTTTTTCTAATGAAAGACACTTTTTTTATAAAGAAAAAAATTCACAGAATTACACATATTGAGTGGAATCTAGAAAAGAATATTAAAAAGCATGCCTTAGTGTTTTCGAGTGAATTTAATGGGTATAACACGCTAGAATTAAGACTTATAAAATGGCATTTAGCAACTGACATTATCAAAAATAATCTTTGGATTGGAGTCGGCGCTGGAGATCATCAAGACCTTTTGAATAAGGGATATGAAAAGATACAATTTCAAAATGGAATGAAATATCACTACAATGCACACAATCAATATCTCGAAGAAGGGATGAAGTTCGGTATCATTGGAATTATAGTATTGCTGTTTTTTCTAGGTAATTCATTAATACTGGCATTTAAACAAGGAAATGTGTTTTTAATCATGATGATCCTTTTTATAGCTATAAGTGCCCTAATTGAGAGCGTTTTTGTCAGATACCACGGTATTGTTTTTTATTCGATAATTATTCCATTTTTATATACATTTCACAAACTAAAAGATGCAAAAATATAAACTCTTATCTCCATTTCTCATTAGCATTATCACTGGTGCATTAGTCTGGATATTGGTTTACCTGATCACACCTGTATCACCTGTTTATAGTTTTAATAACAAAACAGCTCTTTTTATCTTATTATCTTATGCTTCCTTACTAATAGGTTATTATATTACACCTAGTTTTACAATAAATTTAAAGAAAGATAGTAAATCTCATTCAATTGCTTGGATACTCGTATTAGTAGTTCTATTTGGTTTTACTATTCGTTTTATTGATCTTTTTGTGTTGAGAAATTTAGCCTTTTCAAACTCAATTTATGAAAATAGAGATTTAGCCTTAAACACCACGCATCAATTATTTTTTTTAATTGGTTCTTTACCAAAATATTTGTTTTTTGCTCCACTAATTTTCACCTTTTATGCTAAATCAAACAATAGAATTTTAATTGCTATAAGTAGTTTGCTTTTCTTTTTGCCGTTAGTTGAAGCTGTATTGAGAGGTTCAAGAAGTCCTTTTTTAATAAGTTTTTCTCTTTTTATTATTGTGCTACTTTTCTTTAACAAACTAAAATTTAATAAAAAAACATTTTTCGCTTTTACTGCTACTCTACTGATACTATTTATTATTTCAAGTAGCTTGTTAGCTAAAAGAGAAAAAGAAAAAACAAATAAAAACCTGTATAAAAGCCTATTAAAAGAGGCTAAATACAATGATTTTATTGCTCCAAAAGAATCAATTTATCAATGGTTTGATCAATCAGAAAATGAGCTACTTAAAAAAGAAGTTGTTAATTTATTACATGTAGGTCAGTATTATACCCACGCAGTATTTGAGTTTAATTACTTAATACAGCAAGATATACCTCAAAAACAATATGGCAAATACACCTTTTCTCTTATTCCAAAGCTTCTAAACCATATAGGAATTACAAACTATGATTTAAATAAAATTTCCGAATCAAATCCTAGACAACACACTTTTATAGGTTTTCTGGGTGGTTTGTATTTAGATTTTGGTTGGTATACTTTTATAGTTCTTTTTATTTTTGGTGCTGTCCAAAAAACAACCTATCAATCTATAAAGGAACGAAACATTTTTTTCACCCCTTTATTTATATACTTTTTGTTTACAAATTTCTTTATTTTAACTTTTAACTTTTATGCAGGAAATGGTACAAGCATTTTAATAGTTTGTGTTATATTTGCTCTTTTCAATTTTATATATTCAAGATATGCGACGAGCACTAATTCATGACTGGTTCTATGTTTACGGAGGTGCCGAAAAAGTTGTAAAATCAATTATGAACATCTATCCAGATCTTGAACCGCATGCTCTCATTGATTTTTTAGATGAAAAAGATAGAGCCTCATTTTTAAAAGGAAAAAAGGCAAAAACTAGTTTTATTCAAAACTTACCTTTTGTCAAAAAAAATCATCGTAAGTATCTACAGCTATTCCCTAAAGCAATTGAACAATTTGATTTAAGAGAATATGATTTGATACTTTCTACCTCTTCCTCTGTTGCAAAAGGAGTACTAACCAATGCAAGTCAATTACATATCTGCTATATACATTCACCCGTAAGATATGCTTGGGATCTCTACCACCAATATTTACAAGAAGCAGGTTTAGAAAAAGGGCTAAAAGCATGGTATGCCAAACGAGTTTTACACAAATTACGTTTATGGGATATTGCCACAATTAATCGTGTTGATTATTATATTGCCAATTCAAAATATATAGCCAAGCGTGTCAAAAAATTATACAATAGGGAAGCTACGGTTATCTACCCTCCTGTTGATGTTAACAGTTTTACTTTAGAAACAGAAAAAGAAGACTATTATTTGGCAGCCTCACGTCTTGTTTCCTATAAAAAATTAGATATTATAGTAGCCGCTTTTTCTAAAATGCCTAATAAGAAATTAGTTGTTATAGGTGATGGTCCTGAAATGGATAAATTACAAAAATTAAAGAAAGATAATATTAGTTTATTAGGGTATCAACCTAAAGATTCTTTAGTTCATCACATGCAAAAAGCAAAAGCATTTGTTTTTGCAGCAGAGGAAGACTTTGGAATAATTCCCGTAGAAGCACAGGCATGTGGTACACCTGTTATAGCATTCGGAAAAGGAGGGGCTTTGGAAACAGTTGTTGATAACGAAACAGGAATCTTCTTTCATGAACAAACTGCTGACTCAATTATAGAGGCAGTACATAACTTTGAAAAACAAAAGTTTGACACTAAAATAATAAGAAAAAATGCTGAAAAATTTAGTGTTGCAATATTTGAAAAAAAATACAGCAAATTTGTTGAAAAAAAATATGCAACCTTTAGAGAAAACTTGCATCATTAAGTATAGATAGGTGTAAGTCTATCTATAATATAATTAGAAATTTTGCCGAAAAATTACGCAGTTTTTATTAGACCCATCTCTCTTGCAATACACCTATTGCTGCTAAACTTGGTGTTTTTTTATTCAAAATTCGATCTAATAGATGACTATGTTTTCGCCATCTACCTTAACCTCTCTTGGCTTTTAATATCTTATTTTACAAATATTTACAAGTTTAGTAGAAATATTAAAATTACTAAAGTTGTCACTCAATTACTCAAACAGTTTAGTATTTTTACCCTAGCTATTTTTGCGTTTTTCACATGGACTAAAACAGAGATTGGAATTAGACAAGTCACCAAATTGTTGTTTTTGTCCTATTTATTGATTACTTTTTTTAGAGCCTTATACTTTTATGCACTTCGACGTTATAGAATTGAGGGAGGAAATTTTAAAAGAGTAATCGTTATCGGATCAAATGGAGGTTTAAAACCTTTGGTAAACTTTATGTCTAACCGTTCTGATTTTGGTTATAAACTGATGGGTATTTTTTCTAATGCAAAAAACCCATCTTTAAGTTATCAAATTACAAATAAAGCACTGACTAAAAATGGTAATGGGAATCTTGAGCATCTTGGTAAAATTGAAGATTGTTTTGATTATATAATAAAAAATGAAGTAGATGAAATTTATTGTTCAATTTCTGAAGTAAGTCAAGATTATATTAATCGTATTATCGATTTTGCTGATCAACATTACGTAGTTGTAAAACTAATTCCAGACCACCAAGATATATTTAGTAAAAATATGCATCTTGAATACTATGGATTTGTCCCTGTTTTATCTATCAGAAAATTACCTTTTGACAAACCTTTAGTAAAATTTTTTAAACGTTTATTTGATATTATTTTTTCTATATTGATTATTGTGTTTGTCCTCTCTTGGTTAACTCCAATACTATATGTTTTAATTAAACGTGAAAGCAAAGGTCCCGTCTTCTTTAAACAGGTACGTGATGGCTTAAAAGGAGAAAGTTTTGTTTGTTACAAATATAGATCAATGGGTGTAAATACTAGGTCTGAAATGGATCAAACCACAAAAGGTGATGAAAGAATTACCAAAATTGGCAAATTTATCAGAAAAACTAGCATTGATGAATTGCCTCAGTTTATCAACGTTCTCAAAGGAGAAATGAGTGTAGTAGGCCCTAGACCACATATGTTAAGTCAGTCTGAAATATTTATCAAAATTGTCGACAAATATATGGTACGTCATTTTGTGAAACCTGGCATAACTGGTCTAGCACAAGTTAAGGGATATAGAGGTGAAATTGAAACAGACCAAGACATCATCAATCGAGTAAAATATGATATTTTCTATATTGAAAACTGGAGTTTTGTACTGGATATCAACATCATCATTAGAACTATATTTAATGTCAGTAAGGGAGAAGAAAAAGCATATTAGTCTTATTTCTATATTTTATTTTCGCAACTTGAACTCTTCTAGAGTTCATTTTTTATTTATAAACATTACTTTTGTTTTTCAAAATCATCGAAACAATGAATGTACTTATTCTAGGTTCAGGAGGACGCGAACACACATTAGCTTGGAAAATAGCTCAAAGTCCAAAACTCAATAAACTATTTATTGCTCCTGGCAATGCAGGAACTAATAAAGTTGGAAAGAACCTCGCCTTAGCAGAAACCGATTTTAATGCAATTAAAAAGGCTGTCTTAGAACATCAAATCTCCTTGTTAATCGTAGGGCCAGAAAACCCTTTAGTGCTTGGAATTCATGATTATTTTGCCAACGACCCTCAATTAAAAAATTGTAAAGTTATAGGGCCAAAAAAAGAAGGAGCTCAATTAGAAGGAAGCAAAGAATTTGCCAAAGAATTTATGTATAAGCATCATATTCCTACAGCAAAATATAAAAGTTTTTCAAAAGACACTTTAGCTGAAGCTTTTGATTTCTTAAATGAATTAAAACCTCCATATGTTTTAAAAGCAGATGGTTTGGCAGCAGGTAAAGGGGTTTTGATTATCAATAACATCGAAGAAGCTAAACACGAATTAACAGCCATGCTTTCAGAAAATAAATTTGGAAAGGCAGGAGATAAAGTAGTTATTGAAGAATACCTTGATGGAATTGAAATGAGTTGTTTTGTGCTTACAGATGGTAATGACTATGTTATATTACCTAATGCTAAAGATTACAAACGTATTGGAGAAGGAAATATCGGCTTAAATACAGGAGGCATGGGAGCTATCTCACCTGTTCCATTTGCAAATACACTTTTATTAGATGAGATAGAAAAAACTATTATTATTCCTTCTGTAAAAGGTTTGCAAAAAGATAATATTGATTTTGTTGGCTTTCTTTTTATAGGTTTGATGATTGTTGCAAACAAACCTTATGTTATTGAATACAATGTCAGACTAGGTGATCCAGAAACCGAAGTAATCATACCTCGTATAGATTCCGATTTATTGGAGCTTTTTATTGCAACAGGTAGTGGTAATCTTTCAAATTGTGATTTACAAATTAACTCAAAAACGACTGCTACTGTAATGGCAGTTTCTGCTGGTTATCCTGAAGCTTATGAAAAAGGAAAATTGATTACTGGAATTGAAAATGTAAAAGAGTCCTTGATTTTTCACGCAGGAATTAAACAAATAAATGATGAGTTATTGACAAATGGAGGTCGAGTTTTAGCCGTAACTTCATTTAGTAAAAATCATAAGGAAGCCTTAAAAAAATCTTATGCTAGTTTGGAAAAGATCCATTTTAATAAAATGAATTATCGTAAGGATATAGGATTTGATTTATAACTATTTTGGAAATATTTAATCTCAAAAAACACTTAAAAAACTTACCAAAAGAAGGTAAGATATTAGTTGCCCCTTTAGATTGGGGAATTGGTCATGCTACGAGGTGTATTCCAATAATTCAGCAATTAATCAATCAAAATTTTACTCCAATAATGGCATCTAGTGGTAAGTCATTAGTTTTATTACAAAAAGTATTTCCAAATATTGAAAGCATTAGCCTACCCGCTTATGACATTCTTTATGCTAAGAATCCCAAATTCTTCACTTTAAAACTCCTAGTGCAAGTTCCAAGATTAATTAAAACATATAAAACCGAAAAAAAAAAAATTGACAAACTCGTTAGCGAAAACAAAATTAACGCCATTATATCTGACAATAGATTTGGTGTATTTCATGAAGAAATCCCAAGTATTTATATCACCCATCAATTACGAGTATTATCAGGTATGTTTACAAGTATAACTACTTTTTTTCATCAAAAAATAATCAATAAATTTGATGTGTGTTGGGTGCCTGATGTTGCGAGTTCTACTAATTTAAGTGGTGATTTATCACATCGCATTAAAACAAAAATCCCACCTATTTACATCGGGGTTTTAAGTCCTTTGGTAAAAGAAGAACTCCCAATCAAATACGATATTCTATTTTTATTATCTGGTCCTGAACCCCAACGAACTCTTTTAGAGGAAAAAATAAAAAGTCAATTTCATTTACTTAAAAAAAGGGTTTGTCTTATACGTGGTGTTATTGAAAAAGAAGTTCATAAGTCACAAAAAGATAAGGTAACTACTTACAATTACTTACTTGGGAAAGACCTAAACAAAGTAATTAATCAAAGTCAATTGGTGGTTGCCCGCTCGGGTTATTCTACTATAATGGATTTAGTAAAACTTAAAAAGAAAGCCTTCTTTATTCCTACTCCAGGACAGACTGAACAACTTTATTTAGCAGAGTATTTGAAGGAGCAAGGAATAGCTGGTTTTTCTTTGCAGAAAGAATTTTTGATTGGATTAATAACATAGTAAAGACGCGATTAATCGCGTCTTTACTATGTCTTATCTATCTCAAATTTGCCTGAGCTGCTGCTAATCTTGCGATTGGCACACGATAAGGTGAACAACTTACATATTCTAAACCAGTACGGTGACAGAATTCTACAGAAGAAGGTTCTCCTCCATGTTCTCCACAGATTCCTAGTTTAATGTCTGGTCTTGTTTGCTTTCCTTTTTCACAAGCCATCTCTACTAATTGTCCTACACCTTCTTGATCTAAAACTTCGAATGGATCATTTTTTAAAATCCCTTTTTCAATGTAAATCGGTAAAAATTTACCTGCATCATCACGAGAATATCCAAATGCCATTTGTGTTAAGTCATTTGTTCCAAATGAGAAAAACTCAGCTGATTTTGCAACTAAATCTGCTGTTAAAGCAGCACGTGGAATTTCAATCATTGTACCGACCATATGCTCAATACTATCATTTCTTTCTGCAAATATTTTTGCAATAGTTTCTCTGATAATACCTTCTTGCATTTCCATTTCAGCTAAAGTTCCTGTTAAGGGAACCATTATTTCTGGTTTGGCATGAATACCTCTTTGTTTGAGATTTAAAGCCGCTTCCATGATTGCTCTGGTTTGCATTTCTGTAATTTCAGGATAGGTATTTCCTAAACGACAACCTCTATGCCCAAGCATTGGGTTAAATTCAGAAAGATCTTCAACCTTTTCCTTAATAACATCAATACTTACACCCATAACATCCGCCATTTCTTGTTGACCTTTTGTATCGTGTGGTACAAATTCGTGTAATGGTGGATCTAGTAATCTTACGGTTACAGGAAGATCGTGCATGGCTTCAAAAATACCTTCAAAATCTTTTCTTTGTATCGGTAATAATCTGTCTAAAGCTTCAATACGTCCTTTAACATCATCAGCTAAAATCATTTCTCGCATGGCAACAATTTTATCACCTTCAAAAAACATGTGTTCGGTTCTTGTCAGACCAATACCTTTTGCACCAAAATCACGAGCTACTTGAGCATCGTGTGGTGTGTCTGCATTTGTTCTTACATACATTCTTGTATATTTAGAAGTCAAATCCATTAATTTTTCAAAATCGCCACCTACTTTAGGTTCGATTGTAGCTATTTGACCTTCATAAACTTCACCAGTAGAACCATTTAAAGAAACAAAATCTCCTTCTTTATATATTTTACCACCTGTTCTCATGTTTCTTGCACGATAATCAATTTTGATTTCTCCAGCACCAGAAACACATGTTTTACCCATTCCTCTTGCCACAACAGCAGCATGAGAGGTCATTCCTCCTTTGGCAGTTAATATTCCTTTAGCGATATTCATACCTTCTAAATCTTCAGGAGATGTTTCGATACGAGCTAGTATGGTGTTTTCATATTTACTTGCTTCATCTGCAAAGAAAACCAATTGTCCTGTTGCAGCACCTGGTGATGCTGGTAATCCTTTGGCACAAACATTGGCTGACTTAATGGCTTCTTTATCAAATACAGGATGTAATAGTTCGTCTAATTTTTCTGGTTCTTGACGTAATAGTGCTTCTTTTTCACTTATCATTCCTTCGTCTATCATGTCCATAGCAATCTTAATCATCGCAGCTCCTGTACGTTTTCCGTCACGAGTTTGCAACAGCCAAAGTTTTCCGTCTTCTACGGTAAACTCGATATCTTGCATGTCTTTATAATGTAGCTCTAAATCATTTTGAATTTTATTCAATTCTTTATAGCGCTCTGGCATTCTTTCTTCTAGAGAAGGATAATTGGCGGCTCTATCTTCTTCAGAAATATGAGCTAGTTTAGCCCAACGTTTAGAACCTTCTAGCGTAATTTGTTGTGGTGTTCTAACTCCTGCTACTACATCTTCTCCTTGTGCATCAATTAAGTATTCACCAATAAATACATTTTCACCAGTTGCTGCATCACGTGTAAAAGCAACACCTGTAGCAGAGTTTTGCCCCATATTTCCATAGACCATCGCCTGTACATTTATGGCTGTTCCCCATTCTTCTGGGATTTTATTCATTTTTCTGTAATAGATGGCTCTGTCTGTATTCCAACTATCAAAAACGGCCATGACTGCACCCCAAAGTTGATCCCATGGATTGTCTGGAAAATCATGTCCTGTACGTTTTTTAACAGCAATTTTAAATTGAGAAACTAAGTTTTTTAAATCGT
>DQTL01000020.1 GCA_015662775.1 Lutibacter sp. | reverse complement strand
GATAGATTAAAATCTGATGGTTTTGGAGAATCCAAACCACTAGACAACAACAGCACACCAGAAGGAAAAGCCAATAATCGGAGAGTTGAATTTGTAAAATTTTGAGTTATTTATTGAACCTAGCAGATAGTTGAGATCTGTTAGGTTCTTTTTTTAACCAAAGCAATTAATAACAACTATAAGGAAAAGGAAATGCTTTTTCCCCTGAGACTGGTTAGGACTTAACTAGTTAAGTCCAATCAGTTTTATTAAACAATTATATTTAACATGAAATTAGCACAAACAAAATATCACACCACCAAAACACTTTTAAGCTTATTTTTAGTTTTAGGCTTGGTTTTTACACTTCAAGCACAAGAAGAAACACTTTCAACAGAAGAAATACAACAAGGTGTAGGTGAACTTCAAAATCAAGTTAAATCTTTGATGAATTTTTATCAAAAATATGATGAAAAAACAACGGATGCAGCTAAAAAAGATGCCTATAATAAAGCAATTGATAACTTAGACACGCAAGGAGAAGCTACCCAAAAAGATAAAGAAGATGCCTTTAAAATAATCGATGCTTATATCAAAGCAGACAAAGCAGCTTCCAAACCACAAAAACCTAAAAAACAAGTAGCTTTAAAAGATCATCCTGAGATAAAACGTCAAGCACAAGCACAATTTGATGCTGCACTTAAAAACTTAATGTCAATGTCTTATAATGAGTATGAAGAGCATGTATGGAAAACCAGCCCTATGGCGACAAGACGCGAAGTAAAAGAATCCTACAATCAATTACATAAAGATGATAGTCGTTCTGTAAGTATCAGTGCAGCTGATGATGAGCCGACTAAGACACAAAGAGAGGTAAATGCTTATTTTCAAATGGAAAATGCCAAAACCTACAAAGAATACAGAGACGCAATAAAGATTTTAAACCCAGCTTTAACCGATGAACAAATACAAAGAGGTTGGGGTAATCGATAAAACAGGAAAAACCTTTAAAAAAATAAGGATTTAACCTATTTAATAATTAGAATAGTATAAATATATTTGCAATTAACAAATTCATTCATAAATAATTAAAAACCAATAAACATGAAGACAACAATTAAATTTTTAGTAGCCTTAACAATTATTTTTAGTTTCACATCTTGTGAGAAAATTGACGAATTAACTGATGTTAAATTTGACACTACTGTGTCAGAAAATATCGACGTAACAATTACTCCAACTAAAGGAGTTACTACTTTTGACGAAGAAGTTATTATTGACCTTAAAGACGGTTCTGGAGATATTAATGATTACCTTCAATACATTAAAGAAATTGATGTAAAAGAATTTCAATATGAATTTATTAGCACTACGGCTGATGCCACAATAAGTGCAAAATTATTTGTAGATGATGTGGAATTTTTAAGTATTCAAGACATAAGTTTAAACCAACTTGTTCAAAATACAGAAGCTTATTTAATTGAAGTTCAAGAAGATCTTGATAAAATAGCTATAAAACTAGAAAGTAATAAAAAAATGACTATTAGATACGAAGGGGAAATCACTACAGATCAACCAGTAGACTTTAGAATAAAAGTAACTTCTTTATTAGGAATCACCGCTGACCCTATATAGTAATGCAAAACAAATAAAACAATTTTAGCCAAGAAATAGATAGAAATACTATCCTATTTCTTGGTTTTTCATCATTAATAATGCTTCTGTTGTAAGATATTGTAGTATTTCAATTATTATAGGCATACCTATCAAGAATTACTTAATAATTTCTTTGTGAAACTTAGGGAATACTTTGCGTAACTCTGTGTAATAACTATTACGCAAAGAGCCACAAAGAATTTCACAAAGTTGCACAAAGTCCACAGTAATCTACAACAGAACCTTAACATTTAACCTTCATTAAAAATCTTTATCAAATGAAAAAACTCAGTATTCTAGTAGCCTTAGTTATTATAACAGCAAGTTGTAGAGGAAACGAAAACAAAGCAGCTGATTCTTTAGCTGTAAATTCAGACAAACAAGAAACTAAACTCAAACGTTACGAAGTTAAATCAGCTATGGTAACTTATAAAACTATAGTTTCTGGAAAAGTAATGGGAAGCACTATTTCAGGTAGTGGTACAGAAAGCCTTTATTTTAAAAATTGGGGCGATTTAGAACTTAAAGAAGCACAATCTAGCCAAACCACTACTTCTAAGTTTTTTGGGAAATCAAGCACACAAACTACAGAAACTCATACCATGAACAAGTTAGACAATGGTAAGAGTTATCATGTTGATTTCGAAAGAAAAATAATAATGTTACGAAGAGATATGGCAATGGAAATGAACAAAATGTTTGCAGATGGTGATGTCAACAAAACAGGAAAACAAATGCTAGAAGGCATGGGCGGTAAAATTGTTGGGCAAGGAAGTGTTTTAGGGTATAACTGTGATATTTGGGATGTAATGGGTGCAAAACAATGGATTTATAAAGGTTTACCTTTAAAAATTGAAGTTAGTATTATGGGTATTACCACTGTTACCAAGGCAGTTACTGCAAAATTTGATGTTTCTGTTGCAGATAAATATTTCAAATTACCAAATTTCCCAATTGAAGAAATGGAAGATTATCAAAATGATGAAGAGTATGAAGAAGACCGAATAGAAATGAAAAAAAATGCTCAAAAAATGAAAAACATGACCTATGCTGAGTACAAAGCAATGGTTTTAAAAGATGATCCTGAAGCGGCAGAAATGAGTGAAGAAGAAATGAAGCAAGGCTATCAAATGTTTAAAATGATGATGAAAAAAATGGCAAACTAAATAGCCGACAGAAGATGAAAAAAGTATTTTTTATAAGCCTACTATTTTTTATTGTAGGCGTTAAGGCATAAGAAATAGCCATACTAGGAAATTGGCAGCTAACAAAAGTGGTGAATAATGAAGAAACTCAAGAAGGTTTTAGAGTTGTCTTTATATTTAAAAAAGAGGGTTTGTTTAAAGCAGCACGTTCAGTAGGTGAAAATAGTATGAATGTAGGCACATGGCAGTATAATTCAAAAAGTAAAATCCTTACTTTGAAAAGTGATATAGATAAAGATTTTAGAGGAGAAGCCAAAGTGCTAGAGCTAAAGAAAAACACTTTAGTTTATGTCAAAGATAAAGTAGAAATGACCTTTTCAAGAGTATCTGATGAAGAGATGAAACCACTAGAACCAGTCACTAAAAACAAACCTGAACTAAGTTATGTTGAAGATGATTTTTGGAAAGAGAATGGTGAAGCAATAGAACTCCAAGAAGAACTAATTGCCAAATTACCATGGAGTTTTAATGATGTAGCCATCAACCTAAAGCAATACAAAGATGTTATTTATACCGTCTCAAATTTTAGAGGAGCTAATCCTCCTGATACTTTTATAGTTAGTGAGCGTATTGCATACAATGAAGTGGAGAATAGTATTGACATCAGAGATTATTCAATTTCAAACAACGATTATATTGAAATGACTACTAGTGATATACCACTCGAAGAGATGAATGTTCTTGATCTAGAAGACCAATATCATTTTTATCCTGCAGATGAGTTAGATCCATTTAGGGTAGTTGGTGTTGAAAAAATTGATACAGTTTTAGGGGAATTAGAGTGTACAATCGGTTGAGGGTTTTGATAGTTATTCTAATAAAATAAAGTATTGGTTAATCAATGATAAACCTGGAGTTTATGCAAAAGTAATTATTGTAAATCCAGCTGACGCACCTTTTGGGTATGCCAATATTAAAATTTTAAAAGAACTTAAATAAATAATATCAGATGATAAAAATTCTAAAAATAGCCCTACTACTATTATTTGTCAATAGTATACTAATTTCTTGTTCGGGAGATGCCAAAAAGAAATCAAATGTAAACTTTTTACCTCCTTTACAAATTGAAATAAATACAGCAATAAAAGGAGATCCTGAATTAACAGCCATTGTAAAATCATCAGAAAAAGCGATCAATGAATTTTCAAACAATATCGAACAATTATTAGTAGATGGAAAAGATATATTAAAAGATGATTTTAATATAGAAGAAGCAACATTGATGGAGAAATTAAAAGCTGGGAAGTTATTGGTAGAATTTGGAACAAATAGTACACAAATGCTCGTTACAATGGAAAAATTCAACACGTATATTGAAGAAAGGCAAAAAACTGGAGATTTTAATGAAAACCAAATAGAAGCTTTAAAAGAAATAGGAGAATCTATACAAAATCGTATGGATGCAATTAACAAAAAGTACGAGCACTATTTTGAGAAATAGATTTCAATAATTCAATAATTATATTTAAAACCTGAGTTCGACCTAAGCTTTACTATACAGAATGCAAAGAAGAGGTGAGATTTGAAGAATAAATTTTAAGGAATAACGAG
>DQTL01000045.1 GCA_015662775.1 Lutibacter sp. | reverse complement strand
AACTTGTAAATCCGTACCTTTTGTAAACATTAAGGTGGAACCTGCTTTAATGGTTAAAAGAGCATTGTTGATAACATCAATATCTCCAACCACTTTATAACAACCATCATAAGTAGTATTGCTAGTAATTTGACCTGAAACTTCTTTATAGTTTATACACGAATTTGAAATAGCCCCTGCCTCTTTGGCTGTAATGGTAACGGTATCTTTGCCTTCTGCATCTACAATATCTTTTGCTATAAATTGAACAACATATTTTCCTGCTTTATCGGTTGTAAAAGATGCTCTTTTTGTAGTGCTAGTTGTGAGTGTTGCCAAACTACCTGCTGGTTTAGAGACAAACTTCCATTCATAGGTTAAAGCATCTCCATCTACATCAAGTGCTGTACTGGTCAAATTTACTTTTGTTCCGACATTTACTGTATTATTATTTTGAACAATATTAACATAAGGTAAATGATTTCCCTCATTTTCGGGGTCAGTATCGCCACAGCCTGTAAAGATAAGTGATAGAACTATAGCCGAAGCGACCACACTTAAAGATGAAGTATTTATTAAGTTTTTCATATGTAACTCCTAAGAAATTTTGGTAGTTTAATACCTTAATTAACAGTATAATAAACCAACGTTACAAAAACGTTGCAAAATGTGAAAAAATGTATTTTTTTATTTAAAATATTTTTTATCTTTTAAATAAACAATCATCTCCATAATTAATCCACTGCTAAACAACCCTTTTTAGATTCACTTTTTTTAAGTAGCTTTTTTTGTATAATTTTTCCTTTTTTACTAATAAACATCTCATAAGTAAAATGCCCACACTCTCCAAGATTTGATAAAGAGTTATCATATTCATGCAAAATTTTATAGCCCTTAGGGCTTTTAAGATATTTATAAATATCCTCTTTTGACTCACTCATTTTTTTATCATTTAACCATAATACAAGTTTTACTTCTGCTGGAGTATCCACATCTCCTATCATATTTAAAATATCTTCTGTGGTATTCATAACCCACATTTTTTTATGCTCATCTATCATAAACCCATTACTAATAATAGAAGTACAGCCTCTCATAAGACAGAAACTAACACTTTTCAAATTGCTCTCTTTTGATAAATTTGGAACTATTTTCTTAAACTCTTTAAGCAATTTAGGCTCAAAAAAGCTTAGTGGGGTTCGCTCCATGTGTACAATAACCTTATACTGTTTTGTATGATATTCACTCTCTTGTTGCCCTCTAAAGTAAGTGCGTATCTCTAAGTACTCAACACCCTCTTTAAGATTGAAATCTGTAGAAGAATAGTCTTTTAAAAGTTTAAGTTTTTGCCATTTACTTGTATTACTATTAGTAGGTATTTTTATGAGTTGATTTATTTTATATGCCAACTGTCCAATAAGTACTGGATAGTCTGTTTCCTTATTGCTAGAAAACCCATACACCCCTTTATCTGTTTTAATTAACACAGTCTTGTAACTTTCTCCAAGAGTAGGTGGGTGCTTTATATCTTTCAATTTAGTTAAATCTACAAACTTAATATCTTTAATAATCTTATTAAATTTAGCTTTGCTAATATTTATTTTTTTCCCATTACCTAGCAAAAGAGTTAAGTTCGAGTCCAAAACAAGCTTTGCGTTCGTTTTAGGAAGCATGGGGTTAACCATTGAAGTGTCTGAGTCTATAATAATAGTTTGTATCTGATTATTTACCCTTTTATTTTCTGCCTTTGGTATTTGACATGCTGTTAAGAGTAGTAATATTAAAGGCATTATTAATTTTTTTTTTCAACTTTTTTTCCTTAATCTTTAGCTAAATACGACATAAATCTTCTTCATTCACAGTATAATAAATTAACATTGCAAAAACGTTGCAAAATATGAAAAAATATTAATATTTTATTCTAAAAATATACCCTTCCGATGGGTATGTTTCTATAAAATTTTGTTTTAATTTTGTACGAAGTCGGCTAATAAGAGAACGTCTTCTGCTAGGATTACTCTCTTTATCTGGCCAGAGTTGGTACTCTATATTGGCAATAGAAATAAGATGATTTTTATGTTCTAAAAAAAATATTAAAAGAGTTCTCTCTTTTTTTGTTAGATGAATCATTGTATTGTTGTATAGAAGTTGTGAAGAGGTGCTATTAAAACTAAAATTATCATCAAAATAGAGTATGGTTGACGTAATTTCATCAGTTTTAAATTCATGATTAAGCTTTTTTAGAAGTTCTTGGATTTTTAGAAAGGTAAATGGCTTTATGATATAAGCATCTACCTTATAGTTGATGCATTCTAAAAAGTAATTGGTTTTTGTGTAGGCAGAGACAACAATTATTTGAATGTTTTTATTTTTTTCTCTTATTTTCCCAATCAGTTCAATACCATTCATTTTAGGCAGTTCAATATCTACAAGAAGAATATCAACTTTGTATTTTAATAATATTTCATATCCTCCTTCTGCATTATCGACTACATATATTCTTTCAAAGTAGTTTTCAAAAACTTTTGAGATTTGTTCTAATACTTCAATTTCATCCTCAATATAAAGAGCAGTTTTATCTTTTAGCCTATCAAACATGAATTCTATCCTTCTGAAGTTGAAGATAGAATATCATTGATGCGTCACAAAAACGTTGCAAAATTAACGAATGAATTTTTAATTTGTTATTTTAATTTAGATTGTAACCATTCAGAACCCCTACCACCCCAAAGACCTCATAGGCTGAAAAGCAAAAGCGTTCTGTAATCCTTCCAAAACAGAAAGAGAATTTTTTTT
>DQTL01000186.1 GCA_015662775.1 Lutibacter sp. | reverse complement strand
CATTTCCTTTGGATTTGATGAATTTTCCCCAATTCTTGCTATATTTTATCAAATTAACCAGTAAGTCCTTCAAAAATATAACTTCGAATTGATTAAAAATTCGTTCAAACTGTAAACAAAGCTTAAGTCGAACTCAGGTTTATAGGCTTCCTATTAGTTTTTTATCAACAGTAAAAAAATAAACACCTTTGTTGATTAAGTTATCCATAATGAATTTCAAATATTACAGTCTTGTTTTTGTTCTTACACTAATATCTTGTGGAACTAATACTTCACCCAAACTTTCTAAAGTAGAAAGGAATTTCAATAAAATTAAAACAACTACTGGGCAAAGAGATGTAAGTTTACGTATATCAAATAATCGAGTTTGGAATATGAGAATGAGTTTCCCCAAAGATGTAACCCAAAAGAAACCGCTTATTATCGCTTTACATTGGGCAGGTGGTGGTGATACTTATAAAGAATTTAGCACTTGCTTAATAGAACCTGGAATGACAGATTTAGATGCTTATATTATTGCTCCTGATGGTGAACACCTACTCTGGACCAACCAATACAATGAAAATAAAATTATAAAAATAGTTGCATTCGCAAAAAAGTACTGGAATGTTGACCCTAAAAGAATTATTGTAACAGGTTATAGTAATGGAGGAATAGGAAGTTGGTTTTTTGCCGACAAATATCCCAAACTTTTTACTGCAGCTATCCCAATTGCAGGAGTTTATTATGCTGAAAACAAAATCAATATACCTATGTATGTCATTCATGGAGAGAAAGATGAATTGTTTAAAATTCAAAAAATAGTCTCTTTTGTAGAAATAGCAAAAAATAACGGAAGTGATATAAAACTTGTTGTCAACACTGAATTATCACACCACATGGCTTGTTCCTACGTGCATGAATTAAAAAAAGCAACAAATTGGTTAAAGAAAAAAATACAATAAATGAGTTTTTTTGGTAATTTTACCAAAAATAAATAACAATGCAGTACAAACGAATTTTACTAAAACTTAGTGGCGAAGCCTTAATGGGTGATCGTACACATGGAATAGACCCTGTAAGAATTTCTGATTATGCCAAAGAAATAAAAGAAGCTGTTGATAAAGGAATAGAAATAGCAATCGTTATCGGTGGAGGAAATATTTACAGAGGTGTAGCAGGTGTTAGTAATGGTATTGATCGTGTACAAGGTGATTATATGGGTATGTTAGCTACAATTATCAATGGTTTAGCCTTGCAAAGTGCTATAGAAAGTGAAGGTGTTCAAACGCGTTTATTGACTGCAATAAAAATGGAACAAGTTGCCGAACCTTATATTAAAAGAAAGGCAGTTCGTCATCTCGAAAAAGGACGAGTTGTTATTTTTAGTGGTGGAACTGGAAATCCATTTTTCACAACAGATACAGCTGCTGTACTAAGAGCTGCTGAAATAAATGCAGATGTTATTTTAAAAGGAACTCGTGTAGATGGTATCTATACCGCAGATCCTGAAAAAGATAAAAATGCGACGAAATACGATACAATTACTTATAAAGAAGTAATGAATAACGGGCTGAAAATCATGGATATGACAGCCTTTGCTTTAAGTGATGATAACAATCTTTCTATTGTGGTTTTTGATATGAATACCAAAGGGAATTTAATCAAACTATTGTCTGGAGAGCGTATTGGAACTTTGGTTAAGAATTAGTTAATTTGAAAATTTGATGAGCCAATTACACCGCTCAACATTATAACCAAATCCTTTAGTAAATAAAACAACAATTTATACTGCTTGGCTGTTTGGAATACTATTTGTAACTTTGAACATATCATTTTAAAACTAATACCGCGATGAACGAAGACATAGAATTTATACTAGATTCCTTAAAAGAGAATTTAAACAAAGCCATCAGCCATTTAGAACATGAGTTTAAAAGCATACGTGCAGGAAAAGCCAATCCCTCTATGCTTAGTTCAGTGACTGTTGATTATTATGGTTCACAAACACCGCTGAGTCAAGTCGCAAATGTGGGAACTATAGACGCACACACTATTACGATTCAACCGTGGGAAAAATCATTAATCAACGAAATTGAATCAGCCATAAGAAATGCCGACTTAGGCTTTAACCCGACAAATAATGGTGAAAGTGTAATTATTAATGTTCCTGTTCTTACGGAAGAACGACGTGCCGAATTAGCAAAGTTTGCTAGTAATGAAGCTGAAAATGCTAAAATAAGTCTACGAAATGACCGAAGAGAAGCATTACATGAATTGAAAAAACTAGATATATCAGAAGATTTAGCAAAGAATATTGAAATTGATATTCAAAACTTAATCGATAAATTTGGTAAGACTGTTGAAGAACACTATTCGGTAAAAGAAAAAGAAATTATGACGGTTTAAATAAGCTAAAGACCACTACACTACAATAAATAAAAACAGCCTTGAAAACGAATTCAAGGCTGTTGTTTTTTTGTGAAAACAGAAGTATTATTGTACAATAAATGTAATAGGCAGGTAAAACTTCACTCCTACTTCTCTTCCTCGCTGTTTTCCAGCTATCATTTTTGGCAATAAGCTTATTACCCTTCTAGTTTCTTTTTCTAGACGTTTGTGTGGTGCTCTTATCTTAACATCTGTCACATCTCCATTTTTATCTACAACGAACTGAACTCTAATTTTCTTTTTTCCATCGCTTAAACCTAATTCTTGTGCTAAATCAATATTAAATTTTTTAGCAACTAATTTATTAATGCTCGAAGAAAAACATTTTTTCATTTCCTCTTTTGTCCCTTTACATCCTGGAAAAATAGGAGCATTTTTAATGTCTTTAAATGGTACATCTTCTGGGTCTTCTTCAATAATTGGTATTTCTATTATTGTCGTCAAATCAATTTTAACAGGCTTGTCTGGATCTATATTAACTATATCAATCACTGTTTCTTTTTCCTTAGAGTCATCTTTAAGGATTATAGGATCATCTAAAATAGGAATTGGTTCAGGTATAACTTCAACTTTTTTCGGTTTTGGTGGCTCAGGTGTCGTATCAGGAATAAAAGTATCATCCATATCGTAAACTGAAGCAAAATTTGCTTGACTTCCATCATCTTTAATAATGGTTTTTGACTCAATGGCAATATAAGTCAAAAATAGTGCAAAGACCAAACCTAATTGAATAAAGATAATTGATGATTTTCTGTTGACTGCATCTTTACCAGTTCTTTCATTTTTTCGTTTGTTTTTCATGATAAATAGGTTTAAATCACTTATGTTCTATAGAAATAGTAATTATCTATTTCTTAATAAACATAAGTGAAAATTAATGATTGAGTAATAAAACATATCCGTCAATACGTTTTGTGTAAAAAAACAACAATTGTTATGGGTTATTGAATAACAACAAACATACCAAAGGGATAAATTTTTTGACTTTAACATTTGATAAGCAAGTCTTCGAGGGTTTGAATTGATATGTAGTTTGAGGAAAGTAAATTATGTCATCTTTAACCTTGTCAAAGTTTTGAACTTTGTCAAGCTTATGTTATAATTCATGATTTTTAATTCAAGCCTTCGAGGGTTTGAAACCCTCGAAGGGTTTTGTTATTGTAACAACATACTTATATGAGGAATACCATCTTCTTTATATTCGATTCCAATTTTTTTAAAACCATAGCTCTCATAAAATTTGATTAAGTAGGTTTGAGCACTAATGCGAATGGGTTTTGAGATTGAACCTTTTTCAATAAATTCAATGGTTTTTTGCATGAGTTTTTGCCCTAAACCAGTTCTTCTATACGAAGGTTTGGTAACTACTCGACCGATAGAAGCTTCTTGAAAATAATCACCTGCTTTAAAAATTCGTGTATAGGCAATGACTTGGTTCTTATCAATAGCAAATACATGTAGTGCTTTTTGATCTTTATTATCAACATCTTGGTAAGGACAATCTTGTTCGACAACAAATACTTCCGCTCTTAGGCGTAATAGACTGTATAGTTCATCTTTGGTTAGTTCGTTATATGATTTAAAATTCCAATTCATGTTTGTATATATATAATAGTAGTCAACTTTCCGTTTCAAAAGTACTGATTTTTGGTTAGGTGTGTTTGGTTACAAAGACAAAGCTTGTAATCTTATACTTTTGTCGTCTCAAAATATAAATATCATGTATAAATTGCACTTTTTTATTGTTCTTTTTCTTTCTACATTTCTGGTAACTGCCCAAAAAGATTCTGGTTTGTCTTTTGGAGTTCAAGGAGGTTTACAATTAAACTCTGCTATACTTCCTGATATAAAAATTAATGACAACCTATCTAATGTGCTCGAAGGTGAAGATGTGGTAAAAGGTGTTCCACAATGGGCAGATTTAACACTCAATTACAAATTTGGAGGTTTTGTAAAGTACGATCATGGATTTGGTTTTGGATTATTTGAAATAAACTACACCACTGCCAAAATCAAAAAAGATATCAAATTCACAACCAATGATTTTTGGGGAAACGACGAACTTACCCTTGCCACATTGGAAAGAGATTTCACGTATTTAGATTTTTCTTTATCGTACAATATTAACTTATCTGAGAAATTGTTTTTTGGTCTTGGAGTTACACCATCAATATTACTTTCTAATACAGGTGATGAAAACCCAGTAACAAATGATTTACGGGTTTTTACTGGTTTTGGTTATCGTATTTCTGAAAAAACATCAATAGCTACTCGTGTAGAATTAGGAATTAGTGAAGTTTACGAGGGATCGTATATACATCATTTAATGATTCCTGTTGTGTTACGAATTAGCCTTTAATATTCGTAAAGCTTCTCGTTTACTCAAATTAGCAAGTTGATTATTGTGATTTTCTACAAAATCAGCAACCCATCTCGCATTGGTTTTACTATATTCTCGTAGTACCCAACCTATGGCTTTATTTATAAAAAACTCTTTGGAACCTAACAGCTGATTAATACAATTTGAAAGGATTATTGTATCCGTTTCTTGTTTGTATTTTAATTGAAAAATAAGGCAAGTTCGTTGTAACCACATATTACCTGAACCCATCCATTTTTTAATTACAATCTCTCTTTGATTCGGAAACTGCTTAAAATAATTCCCCACCAAATTAGCTGCTATAAAATCAACCGTATCCCACCAAGAATTGTTGGTGATTAAGTATTCATACAATTCAATGTCCGTTATTGTTACTTGTTTGTGGTATTTATGTGTTAATTCTTGTGCAAAATAGTGTAATTCCCTTTGTGGTTTTTGCCATAATTCTTTAACAATAGCAAAAGCATCTTCTTTTTCTGGTAAGTATTCTATTACTAAAAAAGGAGCTTGTAATTTACGTCTTTCGGGTGAAGTCAAGCCATAGAAAGCAAACTTATCTTTCATGTACTTTGCTTGTTGTATTGCCCTTTCTGGGTTGCTGTTTTCTTGAAAGGTTTTTTGGAGTTCTTGGATGTAGGATGTGGACATTATAATATTATTTAATACGAATATATTAGATTTTTAGACAAGTATCCTATTTTTTTGGAGTAATGAATATCGATTAAAAAAAATGAGTATATATTTGTAACATGAAAGAAACAGAATTGCTTAAAGTTGTTACTCAATATTTTGAAGAGAAAATTTTTGAAAATCATAAAATTAATTCAATTAAAAAACACTCAAAACTTAAATCTTACAAGATAAACCCAATTCTTGTTAAGTATCTATCCAAAATTTTAGAAGATGACTTTACTCCTATCGGCATAGCTAAAGCTTTGTGTTATCCTAGAGTTTTAGGTACTTCTATCAATACTTCTTTTGGCACTCGTATACAAAATATGTTTGTAGAATTAAATCTTGCAAATGGATCATTAATTCATGGAATGGATATTGAATTTATAGATAAAATTGACGGTAGAAAAAGTGGTGTCAACTTAAATCTGGACCTAACACAATCAATTCTGAAGATGTAAATCCTCTTTTAAAGAAGTTCACTAAAGTAACACATTTAGCTCGAACAAATTCTATGAACTTAAACAACTCAGACTTGATTCTTGGTGTTTTATATGGTGAAGAAATGCAATTAAGCCAACATTATAAAAAGATAGACGAACAATACCCTGTAATAATCGGTAAAGAGTTTTGGTATAGAATAACTGGATTTTCTGATTTTTACGAAAAATTAGTAAATGAATTAGATAAGATGATACTCCATTTTGAAACAAATAATTTCTTTAAAGAGGGTTATATCGCTTTATCTAAAGAAATTGAAGCTTCTGATATTATTAAATTTGAATAATACTTATTTAAAAAACTAATAATTGAATATCCTATCTCTTGACCTAGGTTACAAGGTACAGCATTTCCTATTTGTTTGTATTGTTGTGAAATTGAACCCATAAATTTCCACTCATCTGGGAAAGTTTGAATTCTTGCATATTCGCGTACAGTAAAAGGTCGTGTTTCATCTGGATGACATCGTTCTGTCTGCTTTTGTGCTGGACTACAAGTTAAAGTTAAACTTGGTTCGTCCCAACCAATACGCCTTGCCATCCCAGTTTTTCCTCCACCTAAATAAAAGCTCTTCCCCATGTATGATTTCTGTAAGTCTAAGGGTAAATCACGCCAATATCCTTTTGGAGGTATCAAATCAAGTATTTCTTTTTTATGTTCGGGATACTTCGAACCCTCTGATTTAGGAACATCTATTTCATATAGATCTCCTTTTTTTAAAGCATCGATTAGATTGTAAATCTTTTGATGTGGTTTAGGATATTTATACTTTGTATCGATATCTTTACGCACACCAACTAAGATAATTCGCTCTCTTTTTTGTGGAACGTTGTAATGAATTGCTTTAAGCACTTCAACAGGTGTAACATTGTATCCAATTTCATCTAAAATAGATAGCATCCCATTCAAAGTATTTCCTTTATCATGAGATTTTAAACCTTTTACATTTTCTGCTAAACAAATTACTGGTTTTACTTCATTTACAACTCTAGCAAATTCATAGAATAAGGTTCCTCTTGCATCTTCTAAACCTAGTTTTTTTCCTGCATAACTAAAAGCTTGGCAAGGAAAACCTCCTGTGACAATATCAACTTTATTTTTAAATTTTTTAAAACTAAAAGATTTAATATCTCCCTCAAGCACATTCCAATTAGGTCTATTTTCACGTAATGTTTGACATGCCCACTTATCAATTTCATTTAAAGCGACACATTTAATCCCTGCTTTTTCTAATCCAATAGCCAAACCTCCAGCTCCTGCAAACAACTCTAATACTTTATATTCATTTATCGGAATTATCGTATTATCAACTTCATCTTTTATATCCTTATCAAAAACAGCCAATAAAGAATGTATTTCCTCTTTTTTATATACTCGATAATTACTCATGGGTTCTCGCACAGCATTTAATTTACCATCTCTATCCCATCTTCTCAAGGTTTCTTTGCTTTTTCCAAGTAATTCAGAGGCTTCACCTATTGAATAATAATCATTTATAACCATGTTACACAACATTAAACATTGGTTACAAAAATAAGTAAAATATTTTAGTTAATGAATGAAGTTTTGAACAATTTCTAAAGACAAACAAAGCCCTGAAAATCAAATAGATTTTCAAGGCTTTAAAATATTAACAACTATTGTCTTGAGGCTTAAAACAAAATACGATATTGCATTACAGGTAAAAGCCCTGTTTGATAGGCTGTATCTATTTCATTGGTAGAAATATTATAGTTTTGGGAGAAAACATTCTTACGGTTAAAGGCATTTCTTAAATCAAATTGCCATTCTTGGTTAATCTTTTTACCATTTAGTTTGTAACTTATTTTTATATCTGTTCTAAAATAATCAGGTAATTTATTTTCAAAACTCTGTGCCTTGAGATAGACTACTTCACCATCTACCGCAGATTGATTGATATCAACTGGTGTGGCTCTTCGACCGCCTGCATAATTGAGATTTACATCAATTCCTATAGCTGATTTTACACCTAATTTAAACTCTTTTCCAGTTAATAAACTAGACATAAAACTTCCATTCCATGCTGTATTTCGCCAGACATTATCATGAGCTAAATACTTTGATTCGTATAAACTACCTGTTAATAGCGTGTAAAATCCATTGTTTAATGGGTATTCTAAAGTGATGTCTAATCCATAATTTTTTCCTGCTCCTTCGTTAAATAATTCGTCATAAAATAATTGAGCTCCACCTGGATCATTGTAACCCGAGTTGATTATGGAGTACGTTGGGTCTATATGAGAAATTGGCACATCAAAAAGATATTGGTAATAGATTTCTGCTTTTAAATTGATTTTTTCTCCTATTTTTTGGTTCATTCCTACAATAAAATGGTGCGACTTTACAAAAGATAAATCAGTATTGGCAAATTCGTACTGTGTCGGTGAAATCTCTTGCTTGGTGAAATAACTCAACAATGGATGGATGTTACTATGCAAACCATACCCTAAATTAATACTTGTATTGTCTTTGATTTGATATTTTAAACCAATTCTAGGTTCTACAGCTCCTTGATTATTGAGAGTGAAAAACTGATATCGTAAACCCGAATTAAGCACAAAATCATCTGAAAACCGATGTTGCCAATTAAAGTATCCTGCTGCTAATCCTGTGTTTTTAGCAATGCTACTTTCATAGGTTCCTGTAAGATTCAAAGAAAAATCTATCCCATAATTGGTGTAAGAAACACCTCCAGAAATTTGATTTTTGGCATTTAGTTTTGAATTTATCTTTGCATCTACTGTTGAGTAAGTAGTCTTTAATTGGTCTTTAAAAAACCTATAATATTTGTCATCAGCTGTGTTTAATGTGTCAATTTCTACAATTTCATCAATATTACTATACGAAATTGAAATCTTTGAACTCGTTTTCTTATTAAAAAAATACTGATGTGTTAAACCTGTTAAAATATTGTTATTGCTTTTAAATAATTCTGAATCATCAAAATCAATATAGTTGTTTTGGTCTTCTTCAGTTTTATTTTCGAAATTTATTCGGCTAATTCCTCCGATTGCCCAAAGTTTAAAAGTTCCTGATTTATCTGTTGGAATATGTACAATAGCATTTATATCTTGATACTTAGGGATAGCAGTTCCCAAACCCATTTCCAATCCTAAAGCATCAAAAACTGCAAGTGTCGAATATCTATAGTTTAATAAATAAGAAGCTTCTGAATTTTTAGAAAATGGTCCTTCTACACCTAGTTCTAAACCAGCAAAACCTATTTGCCCTACAAATTCGGTTTGGTCGTTGTTGGGTTTTTTAAATTGCAAATCGAAAGCGGCAGAAGTGGTGTTTCCAAAATTAGCTGGAAAAGCACCCGATAAAAAATCAGATCTACTAAGTGTATTGATGTTTAACATACTAACGGGACCTCCTGACGAACCACTAGTCGAATAATGATTAGGGCTTGGGACACTAGCACCTTCAATAACCCATAATAAACTGGCGGGATTGTTTCCACGAACAATAATATCATTTCGAGAATCATCATTTCCACTCACACCTGCATAATTCATTGCCATACGAGAAACATCGTTGAGCGAACCGGCATATTGATCGGTTTGTTCTACATTAAAAGAGGCTGCTGAGGTGGTTACAAAAGTCACATTATCTCTTTTGGTTTTTGCTTTGATAATTACTTCGTCTAAACCTTCTAGTTTTTCTAATAAACTAAAATTTACAACCAATTCTTTACCAGAAACCAAATTGAGTTGCGTAAACGATTGCGTGTTAAAACCACTATAATGGGCTTGGATATTTATCTTACCAATAGGTACATTTTCTATACGATAGTTTCCATTTTCATCGCAAACAGCCCAATAATCTTGGTTGTTTATTCTTGTTACTATTTCTGCTCCCATCAATGGGTATTCTGATTGTTGGTCTATTACTTTTCCTTTGATATTTTGAGTAATCTCTTGGGAAAAAGAGTTTATTGTAGCGACTAGCATTAGTAGTATTGAAATGTATTTCATCTTTTATTATTAATTATTTTAGGCAAATAAAGAACCTATTTTTTATTTGTACAATAAATTGTGATTAAGGGGTTTGTTTTGGGATAAATAGGAAAGTTTAGGTTTGTATAGATTACTTTGGGATAAATGGGATAGACAATTTTATCATCCTTCTTATTCTATTTACTTGACTTTGTCATTTTTTTTACCGAACTTTGACCAACATTCGATAAACTCTATTGAAACGAGAGTTTATCTTAACGTTGGCAACCATTAAAAAAACATTATAAAATGACCGCAAAAGAAGGAGATATATTTATAACGAAACTGGAAAGAGATTTTTTTGGTGCTTTCAAAGTCATTAAGAAAGGAAAATCTTTTTTTGAAGAAATAGACGGAGATTTAATGATGATTGGTATTTTAGATTATGTGGACAAGGAAAAACCAAAACTAAATAACGAAAAATTAAATCAAATCCTTTGTTGCAAGAGATTTCTCTGTTCAAATGAATATTCTATCGAGTTTTTTACTGATAATCCAAAATATAATGATTTGACAAAATTCGAATATTTGGGTAATAAACCAATGACAAATTTTGAAAAAAGTATTGATTTCAAATTAGGTGATGGAATAAGTGGATTGAAAGGCGGATTCCCGTTAGCTGGTGTAATCGAATCCAATTTTGGAAATACTGCTTTTTACGAATGGCGTTGGATAAATGAAAAAGAAGAATTTCAAAAAGAAGTTAAGCTTCAAGAAGAAAAATCAAGAATTGCAAGAGAGGAATACCGCAAAAGGTCTATGAAACCTAAAAAAATGTTAGAAGACAACATATTCTGGGAAGTAATTAATAAAATAGATTGGACTAAAGAAGATGAT
>DQTL01000191.1 GCA_015662775.1 Lutibacter sp. | reverse complement strand
GAGAAATCAACAGTATTTTTAAATATAATTAAAGCACATAACAAGTAGGTGGAGTGAATAAGTAACCTAGCGGCAACTTATTCACTCACTGCAGCCGTTATGTGCTTTAAGGAGTAGCATGCGAGACTTTAGAATTGCTGTTGGAAACAGCTTAAAGGATAAGCTTGGTGAACTTGGCTTTTTTCTGAAGCAAATCGTTGATGTTGCAAGGGCTATTGAGCGTAAACACTTATACCAAGAATACCCTATAAACGCTGAGATGAACCAATTGAACTATTACTTCAGTGCTTATCTGAATGCAATTCAAGCACTGAAGGACGGCTTCCAAACCGCTACAGGCGTGGCTCTTTCATGGAACGACCTTTCACCCACATATGGTAAATTTATCTTCTATTGTAGAAATGCCACAACCCATGATGGATACCATTTGATCAACGCGATCAAAGGAGGTAAGTGCTATATTGCTGGCCCGTTACGACGAATTAATAGGCGTGAAAATTTAATTGAGTTCGACCCACCTCAAGAAGATATCCAAACTTTATGCTGCGATATTTCAGAGGAAATGTTAGCAAGCTTGCGTAGAGTCTTAAATCGGAATGACGTCGATATTCCTTATGACGATGAGGCAGATTCTAAAAAGTATTTCCAGGAATCACTGGACAGCAATTTTATTCCCCTAGAGGTCAGAGCCCTAATGAAAGCTAATCAGCATAGTATCGAAAAATCATTTGAAGGGGTGAAAATTGATGTTATGCAGAAGATATTTGATGCAATAGCTTCGGTTGAGATGATCGTAGCCGATGTACGCACATAACAAAGCGCTGCTGTCGGACAATTTTTCCGCTGCGCTCAAAAATTGCCACAGAGCGTAGCGTTATGAGACAAAAAACATATTAGGATAAAGAATGTTAATTGGTATAAATATTGAGAAGGATTCTATTAAAATGAATGAAAAAGATATTTCTCAAAGAACATTTAAAGAGTTAGAGTTAAAAGAAAAAGATATTGAAGAATTTTTACGAATAAACATTGGTACTGTATTTGTAGATGAAGATTTATTAGTTGTAGGTCACCAAGTTACTGATAGTCAAAATGGAAGAAGTGATTTAGTTGCAGTAGATTCACACGGTAACCTTGTTTTAATTGAAATTAAACGAGATAAAGATGATTCTTTGTCTCGGAAGGAACCTTTGGAACTTCAAGCGATTAGATATGCTGCTAGCTTAGCTATGATAAAAACACCTGACGAATTGGTAGATAAAATATATCAACATTACATTCAAAAATTTGAGAAAAACTCAGATTCAGAATTAACCTCTAATGAGAAAGCAAAAAGAAACCTAGACTCATTCCTTAAAAGCTTTAATGCTAAAAGTACATTTAATCAAAAACAACGAATTGTTTTAATCGCATCTTCTTTTGATGAGTATACATTATCAGCTGTATCCTGGTTAATTTCTAACAATGTAGATATTAGTTGCTACAGCCTAGAACCTATACAGATTGAAAATGATTATTTTCTTGAAGTAACTAAAAAATTACCTCCTTTAAAATTAGAAGACTATTATACAAATGTAAAAAGTAAGAGTAATAATAAGAAAGAAAAAATAAAATCAGAAGTCACAAGAACGACATTACCTACAATGTCTAAATTGTTTGAGTGGGGAATAATTAAGGAAAATGATGAAATTAGAATAAAAGATTCAGAAAACTCAACAGCCACAGTTGTGGACTCTAAAAAAGTTTCATTTAAAGGTGCTAAATTGAAATATAATGAATGGGGACAAAAAATAAAAGGTTGGTCTAGTATCAATATCTATGCATGGAGTATTTTAGTCAAGGAGAACAAGACTTTAGATGATTTAAGACGTGAAAAAATGGAATCTGTTGAAGAAAGCTCATAACAAAAACGAGGAGCCAATACTTTACCCTAGCGGGAAAATTATCGCTCACGACAAACGTTATCATGAAATCTCAGTAAGCCAAAGTTAAGAAATAGTTACATATAATTATATCAAACAATCGTTTGGGAAATATAATGGCAATACAAAAAACTTCTCGTGAAGAAATACTAAAGCAATCTGCTAAACTATTTAAAATTAAAGGGTATTACAATACTTCTATGTCAGACATTGCTAATGCATGTGGACTTTTAAAAGGAAGCATTTATCATCATTTTAAAAGTAAAGATGATATAGGTCTAGAATCTCTCAAATATATTCATCAATATTTTAAAGATGAAATATTTTCTATTGCAAACAATAATACATTAAATACACTCGAAAAGATAAAATTACTTGTAAGAAGAACAGATAATTATTTTTTAAATAGTGAAGGTGGTTGCTTACTTGGAAATTTAGCTTTAGAGGTCTCTTGGAGTAATATAGAATTTAAGAATGAAATAAAAGATTATTTTTTAAATTGGGAAGAAACATTATATAAAATTTATAAAGAAAAGTATAGTGATAAAAAAGCACAAGAGTTATCAAAAGAGTTCGTGGCACTAATTCAAGGAGAAATTATGATGATGAACTTACACAACGATAAAGATAGATATTTAAAAGTTGGAGAAAAAATGATTAAGTTATTAGAGTAATTTTTTTGCTCTATTTTATCAAACAACCGTTTGGTTGATGAGGAGGTGAATAGGTAAATTTTTAATGAGTAGATAGCTTTTGTTGAGTCAATATTGGCTTTAAAATTATAATATTTATAAGAAAAAGGATAAAAAATATGTCACTTTATGAAGAAGTTGATTACGAAAAACTTGAGTTATTGGAAACAAAACATAATTGGATAGTTGAACCAATATACAAAGCTTCAACATATGTTAAAAATATGCCATTTTATGATTGGATTGAGAATCTAAATGATCCTAAAGATTTTAGAGATGCTGGATGTCAACTATATTATCATTCTGAACAGGACAGAGAGAAATGGCTTGTAGGACTTAATAGTGGAATCGAAAGGTGCTCAAATGATTTTTTTAAAGCTATTGCACCAAAAATGCATAAATTAGGTGTGGGAGATGAGTACTTTGATGTTCATGTTGAAGCTGATGAACATCATAGTATTATGGGACTTGACTATATAACAAAATATGAAGCTGATTCAACTAGAGGAAAAATTTTAATTGCTAAAGCACTAGAAGGCATAGAACTTTGGGCTAGTATGATACACTCATGGATAGGAATATCAACATACCCTAAATTTAATTTGAAGGGCGAAATAATCAAGGATATCAAATGTTAAATTATTTTGCTAAATTTAAAGGTGAAAGTGCTTCATTGCCACCAAAAGCGACAATACAAGCTATTATT
>DQTL01000221.1 GCA_015662775.1 Lutibacter sp. | reverse complement strand
CCTTTTTAAAAACAAACACTATGAAATTTAAATTATTATACACTCTACTTTTAATTTCCTTATCTTTATTTGCGCAAGTTAATCTTGGAGATGACATCAACACTTGTTATGGAGATACTATCATTTTAGATGCAACAACTAACAACGCAACTACTTATCAATGGTTTTTTAATGACACTATTATAAATGGTGAAACACAAGCAGTTTTAAACATCACAGAAAATGGCACATATAAAGTTGTAGTTGATGTTAGCGGAACTGTTTATCAAGATGAAATTAATGCCGTTTTTAACCCTTTACCTCATAGTGATTACATAGCATTTGTGGAATGTGATAATGACAACACTAACGATGGTTTTACCGTTTTAGACTTAAGTAATTATGAAGAATATATGACGACTGATGTAGCTACTCATAATGTTTCTTTCTATTTATCCATGGCAGATGCCGAGAATAATACAAACCCTATTATTTCTCCATATACAAATATTTCTAATCCACAAGTTTTTTACGCAAGAGTAGAAAACACAACAACAGAATGTTTTACTCTAAGCAATTTAACTCTCAGTGTATATATTCACCCTACAAGTTTAGATACGTTGACTATGTGCGAAACAGACGGCGATGGATTTGAACAATTCGATTTAAACAATGTAAATGCAACAGCTGCTGATACAATTAATTTCTATGCTTCTTTAACAGATGCTGAAAATGAAACTAATCCGCTATCTACAAATTATACAAACACTACAAACCCACAAACAATATATACCAAAATAACTAACAATATTGGTTGTACATATATTGCAACAGTTGATTTAGAAGTTTTTGACCAACCAATAATTACAACTCCAAGTGATTTAGAAGATTGCCATGTAGAGTTTGACGGTTATGTGCCTTTTAATTTATCTACTAAAAATATCGAAATTTTAAACGGATTAGACACTAATGTATATCAATTAACTTATCATACCTCACAATATTTTGCTGATAATGGTTATGGTGCTTTAACCGAAAACCCATATTATGCCAATGAAAATAAAACTATATATGTTAGAGTTGAAAATATAACAACTGGTTGCTTTACAACTACTACAATGAATTTATTAATAATACAGGAGCAAATTACAACACCAACTCACTTATATACTTGTGATGATGATAATAATGGTGTAGAAGCTTTTGATTTAACAACAAAATCAGATGAAATTTTAAACGGTTCAGGTAGTAGTTTACAATTTTATAATAATTATTATGATGCTCAAAATAATACAAATCCAATAATAAATCCTTCTGCTTATAATAATACTTCTACCAACCAAATTATTTACGCTAAAGCGGAAAACGCAGATGGCTGTTTTAGTAATATTATTAATTTTCAATTAAGGTTCTCAAACCCTGAAATTACAATTGGTAGCGATTACTTTGTATGTTTTAATGAGAACTATGTAATTTTAAATCCAGGGTTTAATAATCTTATATACGATTTAGAATGGAAAGACGAAAACAATACAATACTAAGTACAGGAAATATTTATTTAGCAACTGAAACAGGAACTTACTATTTAACTGTTACACACCAAGATACTGGCTGTTCAAGTACAGCAACAATAAATGTAGAATTTGGTCAATCTTTTACCGTTAATACCCCAACAAATATTAATCAATGTTTGGACAACACAACGCAAATGGCAACTTTTGACTTAACAAGTATTGAGGATCAATTAGGAATTTCTTTAGCGGAATACGCTATTTCGTATCATATCAGCCCCGATTATGCTTCAATGGGAATTATTCCTATCAATAATCCTCAAGTATTTATTTCGGACACATCAGAATTATATTTTTCTGAAATTTGGATACGTATTGTTGAAATGATGAACGGATGTGCAGTTACTGTACCATTAATTATAAACGCTTTAGATTGTAATGATGATGATAGTGACGGAATACCAAACCATGAAGAAGATTTAAATAACAATGGCGATTTAACTGACGATGATACCGATGATGATGGAATACCAAACTACCAAGACAGCGATGATGATGGTGATAATGTAGAAACTAATGTAGAAACTACCACAACGACTTTAAATAAAAACACAAACTCTTTTATAGATACAGATGGTGATTTAATTGAAAACTATTTAGACAATGATGATGATGGCGATGGCGTTTTAACTATTGACGAAGACTACAACAATAATGGGGATCCAACAGATGATGATACTAATAACAATAATATTCCTGATTATTTAGAAAGTAGTGTTGCCCTAAGTATTTCTAATTTTATTACTTCTAATTTTAGTATCTATCCAAATCCTGCCACTACGGAAATTAATATTAATTTTAAAGATTATTTTTTAAAAAACATACGTGTTTCTATATATAATTTACAAGGTCAATTAGTTTTAAATGAATTAACCTTAGATTCTAAAGTAACTTCTATATCTACTTTTCATTTAAAAAGTGGAATTTATTTTTTAAATTTTAAAAATGAAAATAGTAATTTTACTAAAAAATTAATAATCAAATAATAGTTTTTAGAACATTGATGAGATTGGTTTAAAAGAACACTTATCTCCTACTCGTGCAAATGGATTGGTTTCTATGGTAAAAAAGATTAAATTGTACGCTTTGGCTTT
>DQTL01000319.1 GCA_015662775.1 Lutibacter sp. | reverse complement strand
TAGATGGTAAAGGAAAAGTTGTAAGTATTGCTATTTTAGATGAGTTATTAAAACCTAAAAGTTATCCAAACAGAGTAGTTTTAATGGTAGGGGGATTAGGAACAAGACTTCGTCCTCTAACTGAAACAACTCCAAAACCAATGTTACATGTTGGAGGTAAACCTATACTTCAAACTATAGTAGAGCGATTTGCTTCTTATGGATTTACAAATATCATTATGTGTGTCAACTATAAATCAGAGATTATTCAAGACTATTTTGGTGATGGTAGTAAATTTGGTGTATCCATAGAGTATATTTTAGAAAATAAACGAATGGGAACAGCTGGAGCTTTAAGCCTTTTAAAAGAAAAGCCAACAGAGCCATTTTTTGTTATGAATGGTGATCTGCTTACAAATGTAAACTTTGAAAATATGTTAGAATTTCACATAAAAAATAGTGCAATTGCTAGTATGTGTGTAAGAGAGTATGATCTTCAAGTTCCATATGGTGTTGTAAATATTGAAGATGGAAAGATAAAATCAATGGAAGAAAAGCCTGTACATAAATTTTTTGTCAATGCAGGCATTTATATACTTGATCCTGAATGTATAGATTACATACCCAAAGATGAGTTTTACGATATGCCTACACTTTTTGAAAGGTTGATAAAAATGAATAAAAAGACGATCCCTTTTCCTCTTCGAGAGTATTGGCTTGATATTGGTAGAATAGAAGAGTATGAAAAAGCTAATAGAGAGTATTGGGGGGTATTTAATGTTTAATGGAAAAACATTTTTAGCTATTATTCCTGCTCGTGGTGGAAGCAAAGGATTACCTGGAAAAAATATAAAAGTTCTGTGTGGGAAACCTTTAATTGCGTGGAGTATAGAAGCTGGTTTAAAGTCAAAGTATATTGATGAGGTTATGGTAACTACTGATAGCCAAGAGATAGCAGATATAGCACAAAAGTATGGAGCAAATGTTCCTTTTTTAAGACCAAAAGAGTTAGCAACCGATACAGCTACTACTTTTGATGTAATAAAACATACGATTTCTTTTTATAAAGAAAAACTAAAAAAAGAGTTTGATTATATTGTTTTGCTTGAGCCGACATCTCCATTGAGAGAAAAAGATGATATTGACAATATGATTAAAAAAATTGTTAGTAATGAGACCTACTTTGATTCTATTGTAAGCATTGGAGAAGTTCACGAACATCCATCAATAATGAAAAAAATTGTACAACAAGAACATTTAGAAAGCTATTGTAAAGAATTGGAGATGAAGTCTCGTCGTCAAGACAATCATCCTGCCTACTTTCCATACGGTGTTGCATATATTGTTAAAACATCAACACTTTTAGAAGAAAAAACCTTTTATTCAAAAAGAAATACATTTTATAAAATAAAAAGGTATCAATGTTATGAAATTGATGATATTTATGATTTTTTAGCAATTGAAAATATTATGAAATATGAATGGAAGGTTGACTGATGAAGTTTTTAGTTATTGGACTTGGTTCTATGGGAAAAAGAAGAGTTAGAAATTTAATTGCATTAGGATACAAAGGAAATATTGCAGGTTTTGATCCTAGAGATGATCGTAGAGATGAAGCAAAACAGTATGAAATTGAAATATTTGATAGTTTTGATAATGCAGTAAAAGTGTATCAACCTGATGCGTTTATTATATCTACTCCTCCAAATTTACATATGCATTATGCTTACTATGCTGCTGAACGTAATATAAGCTGTTTTATTGAAGCTTCTGTTGTTGATGCAGAAAAGATTATAAATTTATCAGAAATCATAAAAGACAAACCTATTGTTATGGCTCCATCTTGTACCATGCGATATTATCCTGCTCCACAAAAAATTAAATCATTAATTAATAATGGTGTCATTGGAAAAGTATTAAACTTTAATTATCAAACAGGGCAATACTTACCAGATTGGCATCCTTGGGAAAGTATAGAAGAGTTTTATGTATCAAATCCAGATACAGGTGGTTGTCGTGAAATAGTACCTTTCGAATTGACTTGGTTAAATGATATTTTTGGTGTTCCTAAACCTTTAGCGTGTGTGCGAAAAAAATTAACCGATATGCCTGCTGATATTGAAGATATTTATCATTGTTTATTAGAGTATCCAAATAATATTTTAGGAAATCTTACAGTAGAAGTTATATCTAGACCAAAGGCAACTAGAGACATAAGAATTATAGGAACAGAAGGTGAAATTGTTTTTAGTGGGGATACAAATACACTTAAATACATTAATATTGATATGAAAGAGTGGAAAACAATTTCATTTGATAGTGGAACAGTTGAAAAAGGATATATTAATCCTGAAGAGCCTTATATTAATGAAATGAATGATTTTGTAGAAGCAGTTAAAAGCATTAGACAAGGTAAAAATTACTCTTATCCAAATAGTTTAGAAGATGTCTATAAAGTTTTACAAACATTATATAAATTAGAAGAAATCAGTGAGGGAAAGCATGACTTATCAAGATAGACTTTTAAAAGCTATACCAGGTGGGGCCCACACATATTCTCGTGGATATGATCAGTTTCCATCTAATGCTCCACAGATCTTAAAAAGAGGAAAAGGAGCTTATGTTTATGATGAGAAAGATAATGAATTTCTTGACTATGGTATGGCACTTCGTGCAGTGAACATTGGGTATGCCAATGAAAGGATCAATCAAGCAGCTATTAAACAGATTGAGTATGGTAATAACTTAACAAGACCTAGTTTCATAGAGCTTGAAGCTGCTGAATTACTCATAGATACTATAGATGGTGTCGAAATGGTTAAATTTACCAAAAATGGCTCAACAGCTACAACAGCAGCTATTAAACTTGCAAGAGCTTATACAGGTAGAGAAATAGTTGCACGATGTGCAGAACACCCATTTTTTAGTTATGATGATTGGTTTATAGCTTCAACACCGATCACAAAAGGAATCCTTAAAAAAGATATTGAAAACATAAAACTTTTTAATTATAATGATATTGAGTCATTAGAACAATTGTTTGAAGAATATCATGGGCAGATTGCCTGTGTAATTTTAGAACCTGCTACAATAGAACACCCTAAAGATAATTTCCTTCATAAAGTGAAAGATCTTTGTCATAAAAATGGTGCTGTTTTTATTCTTGATGAGATGATTACAGGTTTTAGGTGGGATCTAAAAGGTGCTCAACATTACTATAACATTGAAGCAGATCTTTGTACATTTGGAAAAGCTATGGCAAATGGATTTTCTGTAGCAGCCTTAGCAGGAAAAAGAGAGATTATGGAACTTGGTTCCATTGAGTTTGAAGGCAAAGAACGGTTATTTTTACTATCAACTACTCATGGTGCTGAAATGTGTGGTCTTGGTGCATTTGTTGAAACAGTTAAGTTTATAAGAGAGAACAATGTAATTGAACATTTATGGCAGTATGGAAAAAGTTTAATTGATCTTATGAATAGTATGGCTAAAGATTATGGTAT
>DQTL01000300.1 GCA_015662775.1 Lutibacter sp. | reverse complement strand
AGACACATGAAACTCATCAAAATAAAATCCTTACAAAAAGTACAAAACACCATTTTTCTAGCAGATAAGATTACTGATTTAAAGAAAGATTTGTCATCTGAAAATTTCAATTATTTTAAAAAATATTGGAAAGACGAAGACATGCAGTATGTAAAAGGAACAACTGGCTATACCTTTGTTGTTAAAACAGAAAAAAAGGATTTAGATACCGTAAGAAGAGCTGCTTTTTCAATCCATGATACACTTAAAAAACATTATAAAGTAGCAACAGTTTTAGGAGTAAATTCTAAAAAACTAGTTGCCTTTGCAGAAGGGTTCTTATTGTCTGATTATCAGTTTTTAAAATATTTTAAAGACGCAGATAAAAAGCAAAATACTTTAGAGAAATTGCAAGTGTTAGGTGATGTTTCTCAAAAAGAATTAAAGGAATTACAAAATCTAATAGAGTCGGTATATTGGGCAAGAGATATGGTCAACGAACCTGTTTCTTTTATGGATGCCATACAATTAGCCAATGAAATAAAAGTTAAAGGAAAAGCTTCTGATTACAAAGTCGAAATTTTAGGAAAAGGTAAAATAGAAACTTTAAAAATGGGTGGTTTATTAGCAGTAAATCAAGGTTCTGAAATACCACCAACTTTTACTATAATCGAATACAAACCAAAAAACGCAAAAAATAAAAAACCCATTGTATTAGTAGGAAAAGGAGTGGTTTATGATACAGGAGGTTTAAGTTTAAAACCTACTGCCCATTCTATGGACTTGATGAAAAGTGATATGGGTGGTGCTGCAACCATGTCGGCAACAATTGATGCTTTGGCAAAAAACAAAGTTCCTGTCTATATTATTGGTTTAATTCCAGCAACCGATAACCGACCAGGAAAAACTGCCTATGCACCAGGTGATGTAGTGACTATGTATGACGGAACAACTATTGAAGTACTCAATACCGATGCCGAAGGACGTATGTTGTTAGCAGATGCACTTGCCTATGCCAACAAATACAAACCAGAATTGGTGATTGATGCTGCAACTTTAACAGGAGCTGCAGTTCGTGCATTAGGAACAAAAACTGCCATTAGCATGGGGAATGCAAAAGATACTTATTTCAAAAAACTCTATATGGCAGGACAAGAAACACATGACCGTGTTTTCCGCATGCCATTTTGGGATGAGTGGAAAAGTGAGTTAAAATCAGATATTGCAGACATGAAAAACTTAGGAGGTCCTAATGCAGGGATGATTACCGCTGGTAAGTTTTTAGAACATTTTGTAAAGTATCCTTATATACATATTGATATTGCAGGACCTGCATTCTTAGAAACGGCAGATTCGTACAATGGAAAAGGAGGAACAGGAGCAGGCGTACGTTTGTTGTATCAATTTTTAAAAGATCTATAAAGGCTTTTTTAGTTTAAACTCATAATGAAATGGAATTCCATTGCGTTCTATATTTATAGTGATGATTTCACCTTCATCGGCATATAGCATCCCAATTATTTCATTTAAGCTATATTCATAAGAAGCTTTATCATTGATGTTAATGATAATATCATTAACCATTAAACCAGCTTTGCCAGCAGGGGAGTTTTCTCGCACATAGTATATGCTAAACAAGCGTTTAAACTTATATTGATAATCAATTTTAAATAAAGGATTGTTATCTGCAAGTGTGTTGTCAGAAATAATAATTTTGTTATTATTTTCAATAACTAATACTTTGGCGTCTTTGTGATAAGATATGCCTAAACCTGCTCTATTATATCTAAAATCTTTTTTAAAACTTTTTGCTTTTTTTAGATAAAGTATTTTGTTAGGGTAATCAAAAATCACTCTAAAACGTTGTAGAAGATTAGAACCTATGCTGCCATCTCTTTCTTTAAAACTTCTAGCACGTTGTGTAGAGACAGAGTCAAGAAAAGCAGCAGTAATGTTGTTAAAGGTGTAATCACCTATTTTAAAACTTTTTATTTTACTACGTTTTCCTTTTATGCTTCCGCTAATACCTTCTCCTAGATAGTCGCTAAAGAATTTGTCAGTTATTTGCAGTCCTGTTGAAGCCTTTTCGAAAAGCCATAAAGCGTCACTACAACCTGTATCTATTAGAAGTTTTGTTTGATGTTTGCTACCATCATTTAAAAATGAAACAGTTTCAATATAGGGTTTGTCCTTATGAAACTCAAGATTGTTTTTTTGATATTTTTTAGAATTTGGAATTTTAAATTTTTTAGTGTTGTAAAATCTAAGCGTTTGTGTTTTGAAATTAATGTCTGTCACAAAATTCTTTAGTAATTCATAACCAATAATGCCATGTATGGGTTTACCCATTTTTAAAGAAAGGTTAAAACTATCATCAAGTATTACAAACACTTTTTGTCCATAGCCAAAAATATTTTTTATTTGAATACGATTGTTTCGTGATATTATTGCATTGATTGGTTCACCACTAAGACCACTAAGCTTGGTTTTTATTTGATCGTTTAGAACTAATGAATCTGAGTTGGAAGAACCAAAAAGGATAGTATTTTTTGCTCCTGTATCTAAAATAAAGGATAATTTTTTCCCATTTAACAATACTGGAATAACGATGACATTATTGATGAACTCAAAATGGAGTTTTTGTTTTTTTCTTGTTTTTTAAAAGATGCATTTCACTTTGAGAAAAAGTAGGCATAACAATCAAAAAGAAAATGATAATTGAAAAAGTGTTTTTAATTCTTTTGTGCATAAGTGCCTAAAGATACTTATAAACACTTAAATATTGTAAGAAATGTGTCACTTTAGGTAATTATTAACTAAAAGAATCTATGAATGGTGTAAAAATGATGATGAATAGTGTAACAGGTGTCGAAAAGAACACATATTTTTTTAACGATAATTACTCGTATAAATTATATAATTACCACCTGTTTTCTTGTAAAAAAGTTGCAAATTTGTAGTATAAAATAACAGATTATGCCAAATATATCAAATAAGGGAATCTCAATGCCAGAATCCCCAATTCGTAAATTAGTGCCTTTTGCAGAAGAAGCTAAGAAAAAAGGAATTAAAGTCATACACCTTAATATTGGTCAACCTGATATTAAAACACCCAAAATTGCACTAGATGCAGTAAAAAATAATAATTTAGAAGTGATTGCTTATAGCCGCTCTGAAGGTTCAGAATTATATAGAACCAAATTGGCTGCCTATTATAAAAAACATGATATTATTGTAAATCATAATGATATATTAGTTACTACAGGCGGTTCAGAAGCACTACTTTTCACTATGGGAAGTATTACAGATGT
>DQTL01000260.1 GCA_015662775.1 Lutibacter sp. | reverse complement strand
ATATTTTTTAAAATAAACATACATTTTTAGTGTTCGTTTATTTTTTGTATAGGAGTTTTTTGTGTTATAATGTTCGTTCAATAAATAGTTGTATTTTATCAACAAAAGGATATGTAGCTAACAATGAATAAAATAAATGAGTTAATATGACCGTGCAAGTACCAAAAAGTATTAATAATGAATTTAATCAAGATAATTATTGTAATCTTATTAATGGTGATTGTATAGATATCCTAAAAAAGATAAATGATAAAAGTGTTCATTTAGTTTTGACTGATCCACCATATAACCTTGGACAATTTATGCATAAAAGAAATACCAATTTAAAAAAAATGAGAGAAAATCAATTTGCATATGCTGGTTGGGACAACTTACCATATGATGAATGGTTTAAAGACATGGATATTTTCTTTAGCGAAAGTAGTAGAATATTAGTTAAAGGTGGAAGTTTATTAGTTTTTATGTCTATAATAAAAGTTGAGTCTATTATAGCGTTAGCTGAGAAAAATGGATTTTATTATAAAACTACAGGTATATGGCATAAAACTAACCCTATGCCGAGAAATATGAACTTACATTTTGTAAATTCTACAGAAGCATGGATTTATTTTACAAAAGGTACAAATACAGGTACTTTCAATAATGAAGGAAAACTTGTTCATGATTTCTTTGAAACATCATTAACTACTCAAGGTGAAAAAAAACATGGGAAACATCCAACTCAAAAACCTATAAAACTTATGGATAGATTGGTAGGCTTACTTTCAAATGAGGGTGATATTATTGTTGATCCATTTATGGGTTCAGGAACAACAGGTGTAAGTTGTAAAAAATTAAATCGTAAATTTATTGGCGTTGAGCAGAATAAAGAATATGTTAAAATAGCAAGGCAAAGAATTGAAGAAGTAAGCTAATGAAGGTAGTTGATCTATTTGCAGGTGTTGGTGGTCTTTCTCATGGCTTTTTGATGGAAGACTTTGAGATAGTTTTCTCAGTTGAGCTTGATAAGGGTATAGCACTTTCAAATCAGTATAATCACCCCAAAACAATTGTTTATAATATTGATATCACACAAGCAGACATTCAAGATTTATATGAAAAACACTCAGATATTGATGTAATTGTTGGAGGGCCACCATGCCAGGGATTTTCTCAAAAAGGTAAAAGATTGAGCTTGAATGATGAGCGAAATTTTTTATTTCAACATTTTATTAAATTCGTTGAAAAGTTTAGACCAAAATATTTTTTATTAGAAAATGTTCCAAATATTATTACTACCTCTAATGGTTTTTTTAAAGATGAGATTGTTAATGCATTTAATGATTTAGGATATAGTATTGATTACGGTATTCTGAAAGCTTCTGATTTTGGTGTTCCTCAAGACAGAAAGAGAGCTTTCTTTTTGGGAAAGCTTGGTGAAAATAAATTAAAGCTTCCAAAGGCTTATGCAAATAACTCAAAAGTTTCAATAAAAAATGCAATTTATGATTTACCTTTTATTTGCTCAGGAGAAGGTAAAGAAATATCTGAATATGATAAAAAAACTTCTTCTGAATATCAAAAGACATTAAGAGATAAATCAAAGATACTATATAATCATAAGGCGACTAATCATTCCAAAATAGCTTTAGAGAGATTATCTTTAATTCCTAAGAATGGAGGAAGGGACTCATTACCTAAAGAACACTTAACAAAATCTGTTTTTAGTGGTACCTGGACAAGATTAAAAGAAGATGGCGTTGCTTCAACCATAACGACAAGGTTTGACACACCATCATCTGGACTATTTACGCATCCTATTTTAAATAGGTGTTTAACCGTTAGGGAAGCAGCAAGAATACAATCTTTCCCTGATACATTTAGATTTTATGGAAATAAAACTTCTCAAATGAAACAAGTTGGAAATGCAGTGCCACCATTATTGGCAAAAGCTATCGCAGAAGTTATTAGAAAGGATATAAGTAATGGCTAAAGTATTACCTGAGCAAAAAATTGAACGAGATGAACTAAATTTAAGATTGGGCATAAAATCATCACTACCCAAGATACAAGAGTTTTTGGGTACATATCTTTCTTTTTATTTAACCTCTAATGATATTGATTCGTTAGATTATGCTGATGCTGATGGAAACTCCATTAAGATAAAGAGTCAAATTTTAACGACATTAAATACTTTTTTTGAAGAGCAACTTGAATCTGCTGGAATGGAGAATGTTGAAGAAAAAATTAATAATAGTCCATTCTTGATATCTCAAATTGAAGCTCTTCAGGTAGGCTTAGAACTCTATTGGAAGTTGGGAAAGATAAATTTTATAGGTGATCATCCTGATAATATTGAGAGAAGTGGAAGAAATCGTTATCCTAAAGTTATTCACTTTTCAACAAATGCAAATATTTTAAAAAATATTCTTTCAAATGATGATGGTGCAATTGATAAAAACTCTAAAGATATTTTGTTTAATTGGATAGTTGATGGTACTCTACCAGTAAAAGATACTTTGGAAAATAAGTTATTGGAAACTCTCACAATCTTTTCAGAAGAGATACAAGTTAAAATTAAATCTGATGGTGAAGACCTTGTATTTCAACAAGAATCAATTTATCAAGGTATCAGTGAGGGGAATAGTGTAGAAAGTAAAGGAGAGAATGGACCAGTTGGACCTTTTCGTATTATGAAGAAAGTTATAGCATCTTCTTTGCATCCATACATACAAGACCATAATTCAGAATTTAAATTGAAAGATT
>DQTL01000132.1 GCA_015662775.1 Lutibacter sp. | reverse complement strand
GTAATTTTATAATCAGTAAATGATGAATTGTCATTATACATTTTTAAACCAAATTGTTTATGCGAGTTTGGATTTTGATTATCTAAAAGATAAGAAATACAATTTTCTCGTAACACATTTTGTTCAATCTGACGATAAAATAGCGGATTACTATCTAATATTTGAATACCCGTAGATTTTATTTGAGCTAATTTTTCATTGTAAACTCTTAACTGCTCTTCATACCCTTTTAAAATGGCTTCATAAGTGTTTTTCTGCCATTGTGTTTTAGCTTTATCTGTTAATTTGCACTCAACTATTATATTGAAGTTATAGGTTGCAATATCCCAAGTAGTCATTGTTAAACTTAATTCTTTTTCAATATTTTCATCTATATAGTTTAGTTGAAAATTCATATCAGAAGTTCTGTGTGGTATGTGCACTCTTTTTGTGCCTATGTATATTGTTCCACCCATATTATTCCAAGTTGCGCTATGATTTCCGTGTCTTGGGTCAAAATATCCTTTTACAATTTCAACAGTATAGTGTTCAGGTATTTTTATAACAAATTCGCCTGATTTATGCCATCTACCATCATTAGACCAATTTTCTTTTAAATAATGTTGTGAGACATTTATTGTTTCGTCTTTATGTATTTCAACTTCTGAATTATAATCTGATGCTAGTTTTTGATAATTGTTTTTAGTAATTGTTCTAAAATCTGTATAACCTAAAACTCTAGGGTTAACAGGCTTTTTAAGTTGCTCAGCTTCTTTTTTAACACTCATTGCTAAACGGTGTAATTTACTAGGTTGCGGAACCATAAATTCATACATCAACCTTTTACCATAATTAAAGATTTGGTTTTTATAAATAGCATTTATAAAACGAAAAACGCCTGAAACGTGTTCTTTTCCTAAGGTATTATCAAAACGATGTGCATTTTCTTCGGTAAATTCTTCGGTAGTTGTGGTTGTTTTTTCATTTTTAACTCTTGAAACCACACGTTCCATTGCTCGTTCTGTAAGTTCTTTAGATTGTTGTACTGCCTGTCGGTTACTTTCTTCTTTTGATGTGTTAGAAGCATAGCCAGCACTGGCATCTAAGGTTGTTGTTCCCCAAGAAGTATGTACATTTACATTGGCATTAAATTGTCTCTGTTCTTGTAATAGTTTTGAAATTTCACTCTGCATCTCAAAACGCTCTGTAGATGTAGTATCTGAAATTTTTTCGGTTTCTATTTCATTACTTTCGGTTTCAATTATTTGGCGTTGATGAAATTTGGTTGTTATTTTTTCTCGTAATTCTTTTGCCATTATATTTTCTATATGTGCTACTTCACCAACTTCATAACAACACACTTCTGAAACTACTTTTTTATAATCTGCTATACCTAATTGACGATATCCAAATTTATTTGGAATAAAAGTACCATTATCATCTATTGGATTTCCAACATCATCAATTGTAGCTTGTAATCTTCCTTTAAAACATCTACCGTAAGGTGGCTTTAAGTTAAAACTAAAAGGGTTTATTTCAAATGTGTATTTTTGACCATTTGAAAAAGTAATTTCTCCCGTTAATTGTTCTATGGTATTATTTATTGATGTTGAAATAGTATCATTAAATAATTTTCTTAAAGTAAGTACATTTCCGTTTTTTACAGCTTCATAGTAACCATCAGTTGTTGTGCCATTTGTTGTTTCTAGATGATAAATAAAAGAAGAAATGTCAATACTGGTGTTTGGTAGATTAATATTCATCGATATACCAACTTTATTTGGTTTATTAATCAATAAGAAACTACAAACATTAAAAGCAAATGGATTTGGATTTACTGTTGACGCAGGTATTACAGTGTCTCCAAAAGTAATTACAGGCTCAGTTAATTGTTGATTTTCTACAATTGTGTTATTTTCATTTTCTATTAATTGCTCTAACTCTTGTTCTATTTCAGAAACAGAATTGACATTTTGTAAGTCAATTAATTCGGATAATACTTCAAATATTTCTTTGTTTAATAATTTTGCAATTGAATTTACTTCAATTTCTAAAGGATAATTAAATGTAAATTCAGTAATTTTTGGTTGTGTAACGTCTATTATTGTTTTAACTTCTTCGTGGTTTTTAAATTCTCTGTATAGTTTACGATATTCTTTTGCATAATCATTTTGATATTTTTCTATTAGAGGTTTTGTTTTCTGTTGATAAGCAGCTACTTCTTTATCATATTCTGTTTGATACTTTAAGCTATGTCTATTTCCAATTTTTTTTAATTCCTTTAAAATGGCTTTAGTATTCTCAATTTTAATTTTTGCTGTTTCAATATTTTTAGCATTTTCTAAGTCCTTGTCCCAGACTTCATCAACCTTTTTTATTTGCTTCTTTGCAGTCGAGTTATTGAAATTTGAAATATCAAATAACTCTTTTGGTAATACTACTTTTGCATTGACAAGGTTGTTTATTTGACTTGTTTCTTTTTTATGTTTTACAAGATTTTGTAAAACAAGCATTTGTATCACAGCTTCTTTTACATAGAAATCTTTTTGTAAAACAACTTGATAAAATAGATTATC
>DQTL01000003.1 GCA_015662775.1 Lutibacter sp. | reverse complement strand
GAAAGACTTTCTCTTAGATTTATGTTATTAACCAGTGTATCAATAGCTTGTGCTATTTGTTCTTTCGAATTAGAACCTATCAATATAGAATTACCCGTATGATTCAAAACACCTTCGATTGAACCTACTTTAGTAGATATAATAGGCATTTTTAGTGCCATTGCTTCAACTATCGTTCGCGGCATCCCCTCACTTATTGATGACTGAATATAAATATCACTCTCTCGGATTACGTCAACCATGTCTTTTTGTTCTATCCAATCAATTAGAGTTACTTTATTTTTAATTTTTTCTTCTTCTAGATAGTCTAAATAATCCTTTTTAAGCATACCCCCACCAATAAGAGTTAAATGATACTCAATGCTTATCGCTTCTAGATTTTTTATTAGATTAAGATAGTCCTTTTCTTTAACAAATCTTCCAACAGAAATCAATTGTAAAGGTGTATGTAGTATATAGTCTTCTTTTGAAGGAGTAAATATTTTTAAGTTCACTCTATTTGGAATCTCTACGATTTGTTTTTTAATACCATATTGACGTAATTTTTGAGTCATCATACTATTTAAGGATCGGATCTTTTGTGCTGTATTAAATGTAAATCTTATTATAGATGAATTTATTTTTCCATACAAAGTATCTTGTCTCAAAAATCGAAAATATTCTTCACCATGTATTTCAACCATTAATGGAATCTTATAAAACCTACTAGCTAATGCTGTAGTAAAGCCTCCTACAATAGGACATTGAGCCAATAAATGTGTGATTTTGTATTTCTTAATTAAATAAAACATCCAAAATGAGCTAAAAAAGAATACTTTTGATTTTCTTGTGATTCGTGGAACTAAATGGAGGTGAATATTTCCTTCTTTTGAATATCTATATTTATTATCTTCACTTCTTGCTAATATATGATACTCTTCAAAACCATTGGCAAGCTCTTTCCATATTCTTTTAGTATGATGCTCTTTTTTATCAAGGGGTGGATATGTATTACCACTAATATGTAATAACTTAGCCATTGTTAAATATCCTCTCTATATACATTTTAGCAACATTTTCTGTTGAGTAGCGTTTAACTTTTTGAAGATTTTCTTCCCCTAACTCTTTTTGCATTTCTTTATCGTCCAAAAGACTCTTTAGCTGTTCTGAAAACATATCTCTGTCATTAATATCAACCATATAATCTAATTGTTTAGTATCTAAAATATCTTTTATTCCTCCTGCGTTCGTCGTCACAATAGGCAATCCAGATGCCATAGCCTCTATCAATACTCTAGGGAAACCTTCTGTATATGTAGGATTGATAAAGATTTCTGCTACCTGATAATATTGTTGTATGGTGGCGTTTGGTTTTTCTCCTAAAACTTCGATAATATCATCCAATTTCTTTTGCTTTATTTCTTCTTCCAATACTTCTTTTTCTGGACCACCACCAAGTACAATACATTTATAATTATGCTCTCTAAGTACATCGGAAATTTTCTCTAATACAAAAGGCATATAGTACAGACTCTTCCGTACAGGAGACAAACGATGTACAAATAAAATTATCTTTTCATCTCCATAAATGTTCAATTCTTTACGAAGAAGTTCTATTTCTTCTGCACTGATCTGTTTAAATCGTTCAAGATCAATATCATTATACAGCACCATTAATCGCTTTTCAGATACACCAACAACATCTCTATAGTAATCAGCCATACTTTCAGGACCTGTCACGAAATGATCTACATACTTTTTAGTCAAATAAAATGGTAGATCTGATTTTATCAACCTTTTTATGTCTTGTAGATTTTTAATTTTCTTATCATTTACAAGATGTGTTGTTCCACTCTGCCAGTAATACACTTCACTACCATATAATTTCGAAACAGCCATAGCAGGCAATGCAGCGTTTTGAGAAATTCGAATATAAATTTTCTTAAACCCTTGTTTGTTCAACTTTTTCAATATATTAAAAAGTTCCATTATTCTTTTTAGTGGTTTAGTTTCTTTTTGCACTATCACTTTTATATTGCTGTTTTTAAAAACAGGTTCACCTTCAGCCTTTTCTATTAAGAGAACAATCTCCACGCCGTTATATGCAATTTCTTCCAACAAATGCAATATATGATAAAAATGACTCCCCTGATCTGCTGAATAGTGATTTAGTATATAAATTAATTTTTTCATGATTTTTCTCTAAGTATTTTTTGATGCCCAAGTTTTGTATATACAAATGGATCAGAAAGGGAAAGCAACTCTTCAAATTTCTCTTTATTACGATATTTAACAACTTTAGCCGGATTTCCCACAACGATAGCATAATCTGGAATATTTTTTGAGACAATAGCACCAGCACCAATAATAACACCTTTTCCAACTATTACACCCGGTAATATAATAGCTCCACGTCCAACCCATACATAGTCCTTTATGATTACCTTGGATGTGAGTACAACATTATCAAAAGGTAAAGCCTGAAGATCATCGCTATCAAAATTGTGAGTTCTAGAGTAGATACATACATCTGGAGCAAAAATAACACCATTCCCGATACTAATTCCTCCAGCACCATCAAAGTCAGCACCTTTTCCTATATGTACATCCTCTTTCAAACTAATGTTATTTGCGTATGAAAAGTTCGAATTAAGAAATTTATATTGACAACGTTGACCTTCATTTTTCAGTTTAGTATTTCGATATTTGTATTTAACTAACAGTTTTAATATTATTGTCTTAAGCATTCTGTTTCCTTAGTTTATATGCAAGAGTTTGGCTAATTAATAAATCACCCAATAAAGTTGCAATTAAAATATAATTTAAGCTTTCAATTTTCATAATTTTAGCTATAACAAAGAATGTTCCTATCAATACGATATAGAAAACATACGATTGATTTATAACTGCATTACTATATTGTGAAAGAAGTCTACTTCTTGCTAGTATAATCTGTAGATAGGGATAAACAGTAAGTGAATATAAAAATAACGAGATGAAATAAAAACTATCTGTATTTATTTTCAAATATACCAATCCTATGCCTAACAAAATTATTTGTACAAAAAAACCTACAAATAAGGGTATTTCTTTAAGTGAGCTAATCAATGCCAAATTCGATCGATTCATTAAAAAAGCCTCAAAAACACGTACTTGGCCTAGCACAACAGAACCTACTTTTACAAACAAAGCATATAATCCTATAATTTCAGACGAAACTATCATTGAGAAAAGAAGTAATAATGAATTGTCTTTAATACGTTTAATGACTGTTCCCAAATAGTAGGATTTTAAAACAAGAAAATTGTTCTTCAAATAGTTAAAATACTGACTTATGCCAACAATAGATGTATTTAGTACAGTTGCTCTATTCATAAAAATCAATGCCAATATTACAAATGCCAAAGGCACTAAATATACTTCAATCAATAGGTTCAAAGTAAAATCGTGACCATCCGTTAAAAATAAATACAATAATCCTATAAAGCGAATAGACGATACTACAAAAAGAGCTAAAAAATAATTTTTCAATTGATTTGTTGCTTGAAAAAAAGTATCAAAATAGTTCTGTATTGCCAAAAAAATTATGTAGAAGTAAAGTAATACACTATTAACATCAGACCAATTTAGCACATGAATAAAAAAAATGATTGGTATAAGCAATAAAGAAACAAAAAGATAATTGAAATTGAAATATTGTAAATATGTTTCTTCATCTTGCAATTTAAAGACAGAATAATTAGGGGGAAGTATTATATATGCTAGTAAGAAAAGACTAATCAATGCATTAAAAACTGTAAACTCCCCAAGTATAGACAAACCAAAACTTTTGACTATTAGAATTGTTGAAAGAAAATTAAATCCTGCGGACAATGTATTGATGGCACTTAGTTTGAGAATTTTTTTGATCATCTATAACTATTAATTTCCAATACTCTCAATATACCACTCAATAGCTTCTTCCATGCCCTGATAAATGTCATTCGTTGGAGCATAACCTACAAAGCTTTGTGCTTTTGAAATTTTAGCAATTTTAGGGGTCAGGTGATAACAATAACTACTGTTCATCCAACACCTCTCCAATTTTCTTTTTTAATTCAAATACATCTTCTTCGATAAGAGAAAATGCAAACCATTTTTTACCCAGGTCTTTCAACGAAGCACCCAAATGATAGATCTTTTCATCG
>DQTL01000110.1 GCA_015662775.1 Lutibacter sp. | reverse complement strand
GTGTATAAAATAACCTTAATCCTCTCTTTTGTGCTTTCTGTTTATTGTATAAATATATAAAATACAAACTTAAGCTGTATATACTTAATGCTTAAAGTCAGTGTTTAACCCAAGTTTAGGCATATTTATGAAGTCCGCAAAATTTTCAATTTTGCGTTAAAATGGGAAAATAAAAAATTAAAAATTTGGCTAAGTGCTTAACCGAAAATTATTGTATTTTTAATCAGCACTAAGCATATACTTAACGTTGTAAAACATTAGATGAAAAATCAGAACATAAAGAAAATATTCCTCAAACTGACTTTAATTTTAGTTTGCGGAATTACATACGGACAAACTGAAATCGTAGGAAAAGTGATTAGCGGAATTTCAGGAGAAAAACCAATTTCGGAAATTTACGTTCAAGAATTAATTACAAAACAACCTTTGACTATAGCAGACAATTTGGGCAACTTCCGAATTGAATATCTCGAACCGAATAAAAAGTATGTTATAGAAATTTCCGCATTTGGTTACGGAAAACAAAAATTTAATGTAGAAACAAAAAGCGGAATTAATAACTTGACGTTTGAATTAAAAGCAGATTGTGAATATAATGCTGAACAAGCGGAATCTGACTGGAAAATCGGAATACCGAAATTATTGCTTTTTGGTTCAATTGCACCTATTGGAAATACATCATCTGATAACCGATTTGAGAAAAAATTTGGAATTAAATATTTTGATTTTGGTTGCGAACCACCAATTGAGGAATGTATAAAAATATATAATCAACGAATTTTTGAACTTATGGACAAAAAATACGGAAAAGTATGGCGGAAAAAAGTTCGAACTGATGTTGAATATTTGAATTAAAAACGTTTTACAACAACGTGTAAAATTCATTGCTAAGTCTTGGCTTACTTAGGAAAATCCTATCGGATTTTCAAGTCGGTTTTGTACTTGTGAAGTTTATCGCTAATTTCACGCAACGAAATCTTACACAAACCGTTAGGCACAAGGCGTGCACGGAAAAGTAGAATGGAATAACAAACGCCAACGCCAACAGGCACATTTGTTTTTTTTATGGTAATTTAGACAACAAAAGAAACAAAGTCTAAAAAAAACAAAAGAGCCTGTTCCAACCGCTAACGGAAACCATAAAATGAAAACAAAAGAAAAAATAGAACGAAAAAGAATTAACAGAAAAGTATTTTTGTTGCTTCTTGCATTCGGACTATTCCTTAATGAACTGAACGGACAAACAATAAAAGATATTGACCCAACACCAAAAACACCACAACCTGCAACATTCACTCAACCGAATATTTTAAAAAGTCCAACCTATAACAACCCAACACCAAAAACACCATCAATCTACAATCCGAATTTAAGTATCCAACAAAGAAACCAACTTTTAATTCAACAAGCGGACAGACAAATAGGACAAAGGCAACAACAACGAGACCAATTAATCAGAGAAGCAGTAGCTGAATTTGAACCCAAAGGAATAAGAGTAGATTACAATTTACCAAGCTTCGTCAATATTCCCGAAACCAAATTTTACAAAAAAGCATTTGAACGAATATCAAAAATGAACGAAAATGAATATTCGGTAAAGGAAATAACATTTTTAATTGAGAATGCTTTTTACGAGGAAAAAGAAAATTATGAGAACTTTGATAAAATAATCAAACAAACAGGGAAATTCTTACTTGAAAAAATGGATGATTTTGGATATGATAAGAATAGTAACGTACAAAAAAATTATATTTTGTTTCAATTCTTTGCAGATACTTTACAAATCAAAGAAAAAGATTTAGAACATTTGCCTTTTACTTATGATTTTGATGATTTTTTCGGCAAAAAGGATTGGTCAAAAATGTTTGTAACTAAATTACTAAGAACTGGAAAAGGGCAGTGTAATTCAATGCCACAATTGTATTTAATTCTTGCGGAGGAAATAGGTGCAGAAGCCTATCTGTCACTTTCGCCCAATCATTCATACATTCGTTTTTCAGATAAACTAAAGAATTGGTACAATGTAGAATTAACAAACGGAATGTTTTCAACAAGTTCTTTTCTAACGCAATCAGGGTATATAAAATCAGAAGCTTTACTAAACAAAATTTATATGCAAAGCCTATCTAAAAAAGAATTGTTTTCAATTTTGTTATTTGATTTAGCATCAGGATATACTCACAAATTTGGGTATGATGAATTCTCAAAAAAAATAATTGATCAAGCATTAGAGATTTATCCAAATAATGTAAATGCCCATATGTTATTGGCAGATTATCTGACTATAAAAACAAGATATGTTTTTCGTCAATTAGGTGTTACAAAAGAAAACTTTAAAACAAAAATGCAACAACATCCAAAAGCATTTGAAACCTTAAAAAACATGAAATCACAATATAACATTATTGACAACTTAGGTTATACCGAAATGCCAGAGGAAGCCTATCAAGATTGGTTACATTCCTTACGACAAGAAAAATACAAACGAGAAAACAAAGAACAAAAAGAAAGGATTAAAAAACTATTCAAAAAACGCATAAAAGACTAAAAATGAACAAAATACTTTTAATAATTGTCCTGTTTATTACAATCAATATTTCTGCACAGTCAAGAGATGATTTGTATAAAGATACTTACACCAAACTAACAGAAATGTTAGAAGGAAAAAGAGAGTTGAGTTTTAAAGAAGCGGTATACTCTGTTGAAAATACGTATCTAATGGGAAAATTGGACTCAACCTTTTTCAATTCTCAAATACTTTTTCTTTCTTCATTAGCAGAACAGTTAAACCAAAGTAGAAAACTGATTTATACAGAAAACGACAGAGAAGCTGTAAGTAAATACGCAAGTATCTATGCTGTACTAAAAGACAGTATTCCAATAGTTAGAGAAAACAAAATGTATAAGTACGTTCCTTTTGGTTACGATTTTGAGGATATTTTCGGACACGAACATTGGCAAAATATGTTTGTCAGTAAATTATTAGAAACAAGAGTTGGTAATTGTCATTCTTTGCCCTATCTGTATAAAATAATAGCAGAGGAAATTGGAGCAGGTCAAGAAACACATTTAGCATTAGCTCCAAACCATATTTATATCAAACATCGAATTTTAAAAGGTGGTTGGTACAACACCGAATTAACAAGTGGGATTTTTCCAATTGATGCATGGCTTATGGCTTCGGGATTTATAAGTGTAGAATCCATATCAAACGGAGTTTATATGAAAGCTTTGGACGATAAAGAAAGTATTGCACTTTGTTTGGTTGATTTAGCACAAGGTTATCAAAAGTCTATGTTTTATGATAATGATTTAGTACTTCAATGTGCTAACAAAGCTTTGGAATATTACCCAAACTATGTAAATGCAATGCTTGTAAAAGTTGAGGCACAAAAAGTACAATTAGAAAATATAATGGCTAAACATTATGCAGAATTTCCAAAAGACTTAAACAAATATCCTGAATCAAGAAAACTATTAGCTGAAATAGAAATTGAGTTAGGGATTATTCACAATTTAGGTTATCGAAAAATGCCAGAGGAAATGTATTTAGATTGGCTCGTATCTTTAAAAGAGGAAAAAAACAAATATGCAAACAAAAAAATTCATACTTTTATCAAATCAAAATAACCATACTATGAGAAAATTATTATTACTTATTATTATCCTTTTAGGTTCTTTTGTTACTTATTCACAAGAAAATTTAACCGAAAAAGAAAAAGCTAAAAGACAAAGAAACCTTGATGCTGTCAATCCTTTCCACAAGTTTGGCTACAAAGCAAAAGTAGCCACTTTAAGTAAAGGGAAATATCTTGAAATGTTTATAACCGATAGCATTGTACAAATTTCTTCTTTTCATTATAACATTTTGACTAATAAAGTAACAGGTTTTACT
>DQTL01000204.1 GCA_015662775.1 Lutibacter sp. | reverse complement strand
TTTTTTGGTGTTATCTTTTTTATAAATCGTCTAGCAGATTTTTCATTCTCAACAATAAAATAAGTTAAATTCTCAATTAACTTTTTCACAGATAATGGCAGAACCTCTAAAGGCTCGTTATCACCTAGTGTTGTGGGTATTAAATAAACTTTTCCGAATGTAATCATAAATTATTCTAAGTCTTTACTGATAATATCACAAGCTTCATCTAACATTGTATACACATTTCTAAAAGCAAAAAGTGAACTATGATAGGGATCTGGCACATCCATATTTTCATCAGGAAAGACTTCGTTAAGTATCAATTTTACTTTGGTTTTTTCTTTTTCAGAAGAAGCTTTTTCAATTAAATTTTTATAAACTGAAGTATCCATAGCATAGATAAAATCATAGGTGTCAAAATCAGATACTTGAAATAATCTTGCTCGTTGATCTGTAATATCTATAAGGTTTTCACCTGCTACTTTAATAGAGCGTTTATCTGGTAATTCTCCTACATGATATCCTTGCATGCCTGCAGAATCAACTTGTACTTTTGATGCATCGACTTTAAATTGTAAAATACCTTCTGCCAAAGGAGAACGACAGATATTTCCTAAGCAGACCATTAATACTTTGGTCATAATAATTTATTTATTGGAATGTTAACTTTTGTCTTAATTCCTCAACATATTTTCTGAATTGTTTGTCAGTTTCTGCAAGGTTATCGACTGTTTTACAGGCGTGTAAAACAGTTGCATGGTCACGTTTCCCTATTTGCGAACCAATACTTGCTAAAGAAGCTTTGGTCATACGTTTTGCAAAAAACATAGCTAATTGTCTTGCTTGTACAATATGTCGTTTTCTAGTTTTTGATTGTAAAGTAGCAACATCCATATCAAAATATTTTGAGACTACTTTTTGAATCATTTCTATAGAAACTTCACGTTTTGTATTCTTTACAAACTTATCTACTATTTGTCTTGTTAAAGCAAGTGAGAATTCTTTTTTGTTGAAAGAGGCTTGTGCAATTAAAGAGACTAAAACTCCTTCTAATTCTCTAACATTAGTTTTAATATATTTAGCTATATAAGAAACCACTTCATCTGGCATTTCAACTCCATCTCGGAATAATTTACGTTCTAATATTGAAACACGAGTCTCATAATCAGGCGATTGTAATTCGGCAGATAAACCCCATTTAAAACGAGATAATAAGCGTTGTTCAATATCTTGCATATCAACAGGTGCTTTGTCAGAGGTAAGCACTACCTGTTTTCCATTTTGATGTAAATGATTAAAAATATGGAAAAACACATCTTGAGTTCCTGTTTTACCTGATAAAAACTGCACATCATCAACTATTAAAGCATCTATCATTTGATAAAAATGAATAAAATCATTTCTGGTATTATTCTTTACTGATTCAATATATTGTTGTGTAAATTTTTCTGATGAAATATACAATACTGTTTTCTCAGGATACTTATCTTTAATTTCAACGCCTATTGCATGAGCTAAATGCGTTTTACCAAGTCCTACTCCACCATATATCAATAATGGATTAAAGGAAGTTCCACCTGGTTTATTAGCAACCGCTATACCAGCTGATCTTGCTAAACGGTTAGAATCCCCTTCAATAAAATTATCAAAGTTATAATTTGGGTTTAGTTGTGATTCAATCTTTAGTTTTTGAATCCCTGGTATTACAAAAGGGTTGTGTAACTCTCTTTTATTTAAAGCTAAAGGTAATGAAATACCTTGTTGATTAATGGGGTTTCTATTTGAGCTAGGAAACTTAACCGTATGAGGATTATTACTACTGTAAGTATTCTCCATCTTAACATCATATATCAATTTTGCCTCTTTTCCTAAATACTTTACTAAACTAGCACGTAGTAATTTAATATAATGCTCTTCTAACCATTCATAAAAAAACTTACTAGGAACTTGAATTGTTAATGCATCAGCATTCAAACTAATTGGAACAATGGGTTCAAACCAAGTTTTATAAGCTTGTGGTTTAATATTGTCTTTTACAAATAAAAGACAAGACTTCCATACTGTTGCAGCAGTTTTAGTCATTAAAATGTGATTAATTATGGTTTATGCTATGAAATATCATCTAAAAAGATGTCCCTTTTTCGTTAGCACAAAGATGTAAACAAATTAGCTAATAAAAAAATGCATTTACTATTGATTATTAATTTTATTTTTAGTATAATGGCATCTCTTTTTAAAAAATAAAAAATTTCATGTATATAAATAAATATAGTTTCAGAGTTCGTTATGGTGAAACAGATCAAATGGGTTATGTATATCATGGTAATTATGCCCAGTATATAGAAATGGGTCGATTAGAATGGCTTCGTAAATTAGGGATATCATATAAAGAAATGGAAGAAAACAAAATCATGCTCCCTGTTTACTCATTAAATGTAAGATTTATTAAATCTGCTTTTTACGATGACATTTTAACTATTTCAACTACTATTAAAAATACACCTTCTGTACGAATTGAATTTACTTATGAAATTCATAATCAAAAAAATGAATTAATCACTACTGCCGACACAACTCTTGTTTTTATAAACATGAAAACAAAACGACCAATTAAATGCCCTGATTATATTTTAAATAAATTGAAATAACACAAAAGATCTATTTATTCAACAACCTGTGTATTTATTACACCATTATATATATCCCCTTTTTTATCTAAAATATTAAACTATTTTTGCCCAATGCGAATAGATATTATTACAGTAGTACCAGAATTATTGAAAAGTCCTTTTGAGCACTCAATCATTAAAAGAGCTCAAGAAAAAGACTTAGTAGAAATTCACACACACAACCTTAGAGATTATACAAACAACACTTACAAACAAGTTGATGATTATCAATTTGGTGGTGGAGCTGGCATGGTACTAATGATAGAACCTATAGATCAATGCATCTCCAAGCTACAGTCTGAAAGAAAATACGATGAGATAATATACGTAACTCCAGATGCTCCACTTCTTACTCAAAAAACGGCCAACAATTTATCGTTAAAAGAAAATATCATTATACTAACAGGTCATTACAAAGGTGTTGACCAACGCGTACGTGATTTATATATTACAAAAGAAATATCAATAGGTGATTACGTTTTAAGTGGAGGCGAGCTAGCGGCGGCTGTTATTTGTGACAGTATTATTCGATTGATTCCTGGTGTATTAGGAGATGAAACATCTGCATTAACTGATTCTTTTCAAGACGACTTACTTGCACCTCCAGTATATACCAGACCTTCGGAATACAAAAACCTTAAAGTCCCTGAGATTCTATTATCAGGAAACTTTCCAAAAATTGAAGAATGGCGTCAAGAAAAAGCTATAGAAAGAACAAATAAAATACGCCCTGATCTAATGAAATAAACTAATTGACAATTTATATAACAAACAATAATACAACCTATAAATCATCATAAAATAAATTAAATAAACCTTGTAAGAAATAAAACAAATTGTATCTTTGCACCTCGTTTTACGGAATATTGTTGAAGCGAATAAAGCATAATTAAAGAAACACAATATCATGAAAAGAACTTTTCAACCATCCAGAAGGAAAAGAAAGAATAAACACGGCTTTAGAGAGCGTATGTCAACTAAAGAAGGAAGAAAAATCTTAGCTAGAAGACGTGCTAAAGGAAGAAGTAAATTAAGTGTTTCTTCAGAACCTAGACCTAAAAGAGACTAATACAAATTAGTCCTCTAAAGATTATAACACAACGCCTTCATGAATTTGATGGCGTTTTTTTTAGTTTTATCAAGTAAAGCATATAGTTTATTGAAAACAAAAAAGACATTAGTATTAGGTGTTTCTCTTAAAGAAGATCGGTATTCAAATACTGCTGTTCATCGATTAAGAATTAACAACATACCTACTGTTGGCTATGGATTGAAAAATGGTAAAGTAGCTGATGTTGTTATTGAAACAGAATTAGTTGATTATAGCACTATACATACAGTTACACTTTACCTAAACCCACGAAGACAAGCAAATTACTACGAATACATCCTATCTTTAAAACCTCAACGTGTTATTTTCAATCCAGGAACCGAAAACCCTGAGTTGATGTCTTTACTTGATGCCAATTCTATTTCTTACGAAATTGCTTGTACTTTGACTCTTTTAGCTCTTGAACAGTACTAAAAAGAGACTTTTCTTAATATCAAAACAAATAGGCTTCTTTTCGTTGAAAAACCATAACTTTGACTTTTTAATTCAAATTAAGTCATTTATGAAATTTTCTAAAATTATATTCGTATTATTTTTATTTACACTGCAAACTATCTTTGCTCAAGAAGGTATGTGGATGCCCAATCAATTAGCTCAAAATGAGCAAGACATGAAAGACATGGGTATGCAATTGAGTATTGAGGATATTTACAACCTCAAAGATTCAAGTATTAAAGATGCAATAGCAATCTTCGGTAGAGGTTGCACTTCTGAAATTGTTTCAGATAAAGGTTTATTATTCACCAACCACCATTGTGGATTTGATGCCATACAATCACTTTCTACCATGGAAAACAATTATTTACGTGATGGTTTCTGGGCAAAATCTTTTGCAGAAGAATTACCTAAGGAAGGTTTAACAGCTACTATAATAAATAGCATAACCGATGTAACTAGTCAGGTACTTGCTGGTGCTGATTTACAAATGGGAATGGGTGATAGACAATCTTTTATCGATAAAAATATTCAAAAAATTCAAAAAGAAACTCAAAAAGAAGCTTATCAAACTGCCAAAGTGATGTCTTTTTATAAGGGAAATCAATTTTTCTTAATTATTCAAACTGTATATAGAGATGTTCGTTTAGTTGGAACGCCACCTCAAAGCATTGGTAAATTTGGTTCGGATACTGATAATTGGATGTGGCCAAGACACACAGGCGATTTTTCAATTTTTAGAATCTACGCTGATGAAAACAACTTACCTGCCACCTATTCACCTAGCAACAAACCTTATACACCTAAACATCATTTACCTATTTCAATTGATGGTATTGAAGAAGGCGATTTTACTTTGGTTTATGGTTTTCCTTATAATACTGATGAATATTTAACTTCTTATGCTGTAAAAACGAAAATGGATGTAACCAATCCTGCACGTGTAAAAGTTCGTGAAGCTGCACTTGCTGTTTTAGATAAAGAAATGCGTAAAGATGAAGCGACTCGATTAAAATATGCTTCTAAATTTGCAGGAATTGCTAACTATTGGAAGTTTGCCATTGGTGAAAGTAAAGGTCTTAGAAAATTTAACGCTGTAGCTGAAAAAGAAAAGTACCAAGCTGAGTTTACCAAACGTATTAATCAAAATCCTACTTTTAAAGCAAAATATCAAAATGTATTACCTGATTTAAAAAAATTATACAATGAAGTAGAAAACGATAAGCTTTTATTAATGTATAATTCTGAGATTTTTTCTCGTAATACTGAAATGACTATGATTGCTAGTATTCTTTCTCAATTAATCAACTTAAAAGAAAACCAAGGAGAAGAAGCTTTTAACATGTATAAAGGTCGTTATGCATCCTATATTGAAGGTTTATACAAAGACTATGACCCGAAGATTGATCAAATGGTTTTTGCCAGTTTAATGGATGTCTATAAAAACAACGTAGATGAAAAATACATTAGTAAATCAATTTTAAATGCACTAAAAAAGGATAATGCTCAAAACTTTGCCAAAGAACTATACTCCAATTCCATTCTAACTAATGGTAAAAAAACTATGGAATTGATTAATGGAGATTACATAACTTTTGAAAAAACTTTATCAAAGGACAAAGCCTATCAGGTAGCAATTTCGCAACAGAAACTAATAGACAAAGAAGTAAGTGCCACTTATAACAAGAAAAATGCAAAAATTGAAAAATTAATGCGTTTGTATATGCAAGGACAAATGGATGTATTTACCGAAAAGAAATTTTACCCAGATGCCAATGCTAGTTTACGTGTAGCCTACGGTAAAGTAAGAGGATATAGTCCAAAAGATGCAGTTTACTACAAACCACAAACATATCTTAGTGGTGTAATGGAGAAATACAAACCTGGTGATTATGAATTTGATGTCCCACAAAAACTAAGAGATTTATATGCAGCAAAAGACTATGGTCAATATGCTGAGAATGGTAAAATGCCTGTTTGTTATTTAGCAACCAATCATATTACGGGTGGAAACTCAGGAAGTCCTGTTTTAGATGCACATGGAAACTTAATCGGTCTTGCTTTTGATGGTGTTTGGGAAGGTACTATGGAAGATGTTTTTTACAAACCAGAAGTTTGCATGAGCATCATGGTAGATGCACGTTATGTTTTATTTATAATTGAGAAGTTAGGTGGAGCAACAAATCTAATAGATGAGTTAACCATTGTTCATCCTAAAAAGAAATAAAGTATTAAGACCGTTGCAATATTAATAAATAGTGATGATTAAAGCTTTTTTACTTTGAATTACTTCCTTCTCTAAAAATTTAAGTCCTCATAAACAA
>DQTL01000292.1 GCA_015662775.1 Lutibacter sp. | reverse complement strand
CATTGCTTAATATATTGTCAATTTTATTTAAAGCGGTAACATTTGTTCTAAAATTTGTATGTTTTAGAGCAGTTTCCCACGCATCAAACAAATTATTATTAATAATAGAAGTTATTACATAATCAATTGCATTTTCAAAATCATCTAAGAACTTTGTTTTAGTTATAGAGTCAACATTATTTAATTTACTTTGTAATTGGCTTGCATTAAGCCCTAAATCAGTAATTCTTGTAATAAAAGCATTTACTCTAATAGTTAATGCATTAGATACAATGTTTTTAGCTGCACTTAATTTAGTTTTAGCATTTTGAGCTTTATTAACTAAATCATTTACAGCAGGGTTTGTTATTCCTTCTACTTCTATATGGTTTAGCCAAACTTTTGCTTCTGTTATTTTATTTGCTCCTAATTCTGCTAATTCTGAAGATGTTGCATTTTCAATATTATTTAATAAATCATCTATTTGACTTTTTGTAGGTAAATCTGGTAAACTAGTCTTATTTTTTGTTTTATTATAAATTGTTTTAAAACTAGAAATATTAGTAATATCATCAACAGCAACGATGGCAGTTAATATATTAAGAGCATTTAAAACATTTTGTGCATTATCGCTTAAATCATCATAAGCTGCCGCAGTTATTAAACTAACTCCTGAACCTACCATATCTGCAATAATGTAAACTTTTCTTACAATGGATGGTCCTTTTAGAAGAGCACCATAACCTGTTGCAAGACTTGCTACATCAACTATAGCGTTTACCGCTTCTATTGTGTTTTGTGTGCCTCCAACATCATTAGCATAATAAACTAAAATAGCAGGAGCTAAAGTAGGTTTTTTGTTATTATAATCACTTAACATACTTAATGATGATTTATTTGTAAACCAAACAGGAGAAAAAGGACTAGTATCTAATGATGATGCTTCTGTTCCTTGCAGATTACAGTATGTTGAATTTACAATACGTATATCTGCAGTATCATTATTTAACCAATTTACATCGGTATCTTGTTTACAACTTAAATATAAAAAATTAGAATATGAAATAAGAGCACCTCCTTCGATTATAACATCCCAAAAAGATCTATGATAAAAATTAATATTGCGTTTTGTAAATAAGTCATTTTGGCTTTCTAATAAATTTGCTTCATTTTTAAAGGTGTCAGATTTTAAGGCTAGCTCTGTAAAAGCTTTTAATAATTCTAAATAATTATTTTCAGATGTCCATGTATGGTCGTTATCAATACTTTTAACTAGTTCTTTTAATAATATTTTGTCGTTGTTTTCAAGTACTGATGTTTCTTGTAGAGAAGTAAATAATTGGTCAATATCTTCATCTTTCGTAAATTTTATTAGTCTTACTACTTGCTGTTCAGGATAATCAGCTAACCAATTAAGATCTAAAAGAATACTAAGTGCTTTTATTTTACCATCAACAGTAATATCTTCAATTTCATTATCAGAAAATTTAGCTAAACAATCTATTATTGTAGCATATAAATAATCATTAACATCATACTCACTATTAAAATCTATACAATTATTTAAATCATTCTTAAGTGAATTAATATAACTTATATAAGTGGATATTAACTGTGTATTATTTAGGTTCATTAATTCACTTGAATAGTTTGATAAACCAAAATCACTATCAAGTGCTTGCCCAACAAGATAATGGTAAGCATTGTATAGAACTGCAATTTTTGATGCAATTAAATAAGAGGAATCCTTCTCATCACTCTCAAAATATTCTAAAATTTCATTAATATAGTTTTCATTAAATTGATATGAAGTAGTAAAAAGTTCATTAGAATAAGGAACACTAAAAGATTCTAATGTTTCGCCTATGTAATATTTTTTAAATCTATTATAATCAGTTAAAATATTTACTGTACTAAGAGCGTCCCAAGTTAAACCATCTACTTGATTAGCTACTAATTTTTTATTATTAGCTTTTGGTAAATATAAAATAACCTTTCCTAAATACTCTTTGTTTGCGTTTGTTAAAGGGAAATACGTGTCAGTTCCAACTTTTTTAAACCCATTATATGTAAATTGAAAATCAACATCTTCTACATCAGTAGTGATATCACTTATTGATATAAATTCTCTATCTGCTTTATATTTAGTTTCACCAAGTTTAAAACCTATTAACGCACCTGTTGGATACATTGTAAACTCATCTAAATTATCAAGTCCAGTTACAAAAATTAAGTCACGCACATTTGATGGTAAGGTTATAAAGCTGCCATTTAAAGTCATAAATGTCAATGTGTTATTGTCATTTTTAAACCTGTTAGGAATACCATTTAGGGTAGTAGATTCCCCATCCTCATCACTTTGAAAAAAGTATAAAGAGAACCCAGGAGCATGCATTTGTTCCCAGTCCATGTGAGTAAATTCTGTACCACTAGTATCTGCAACATACATTAAAAGGTTACTGTTGTTTGCATCTTCATAATGTTCTAAACCAAAAACACCATGCCCTAATTCATGAGCAATAGTTATAGCTTGTGTATCTTGATTAAATATAAAACCATATTGCTGCATTAATGGCATAAAACCTTTTGTGGCAGCGTTGGTTGTAGGCATATCTGTTAAGAATATATAATATCTATCTGCTTCTACGGTATTTTGAGACTTATAATAATTGTATATTGCTTTTTCTTCAGGAGTATAGTATTGTAGTAAAGTACTATCGCCAATATCTAAATTGCCATTAGTATTTTCAATATCCCAAACACTTGTGTTTATACTAAAAGAAGGAGCAACAGTTATATTAAAGTTAACACCAGCTTTGTTGTAAATAGCATTAATTTGGTTGTTTAAATTTGCTTGGTTTGCTGTAACGCCATTAAGTGGCACAATAGTAAGATTTACATTTTTCTGTTTTAAATGCCATAAGTTTGCTTTACCAGCAATATCATAATTAGCAGTAGAATCTGTAGGTTTTACGGTTGCTAATATTTCGGCTTTGGCAAAATTAAATTGTTTAGTAACTGTTAAAGTAGCTGTATTACCACTCCATGTTGTAGGTATTGCGGTACCTTGTTTTGTTTTAAAAACAATATCCTCTTTTGTTTTGCCGTTACTAAAAGTAGCAGTAGCAGTTAGAATATCGGTAGATTCAGGGCTATTAGAAACTGCTTTGTACAAAACATTATATTGTCCGCCACCAGCAATATCTATGCTTTCGTACTCATCAATAAAATTTTGATTACTAACACTTTGGTTTAGTTGATCCGTACCATAAAAACCAGAAGGATTAAAAATAATATTTACATCAGGAGAAGATATTTGAGTAACGTTGTTGCCACTCATACCATTTGTATTGTTATTGTTTGGTGCTCCACCTTCGGCTTGTTCTCCTAAATTAGTTACATTACCATCTTCATCAACAGACCATTGTTCCCCAGTAGAATCGGTTATAACAACTGGTAAATCTGTAGTTATTGGAATTTGGTTTCCATTAGCATCTGTTAATATAACACTACCAGTTGTAGGGTCAACGCTTACATCCGTTACATCGATATTAGAAGCGTCAAATTGATTGATATCTCCTTGATCTCCTGTAAATTCTTCTATAAAATCATCAATATTGGCTATTCCTTCCCAATTAGGATCGTAGGTAGTTTCTACAACACCTGAAATTAGTTGATAATCAGTATTAATACCAACATTCTTAAATTCAACTCTTATTCTTGTATATTTCCCAATATTAACATCTCCATCTGTGGCAGTATTTACAGCATCTATAACTTCCTTAAATTTTTCTAAAAAAGGCATTGTAATGTAGCCCCAGCCAGAAAAATCACCATTACTACCACTAGCTTCTACCACTATTACCGGAAAATCGCCAGCAGTAAAAGTATCATTAACGGCAATATTAGGTAATGGGTCTTGGTTATCAATGGTAATTGTAGGCATAATACCACAATTATAATATGCTTCCTCATCTTCGGTTGGTGTGGTAAATTGTTGTATTTGAGAGTAGAAATAGCCACCATTAGGAGAACATTCACCACCAACTCTAAAATCATACGTTGTGCCTGCTTCTAAGTTGTGTATAGCCGTATTTGGATTGTATGAAGTTTGTTCAAACCAATCATCATCACCAAAACCTTCTTTTCTATATTGTGTGTTATAGCGTAAATGATCGGAAGTTTG
>DQTL01000071.1 GCA_015662775.1 Lutibacter sp. | reverse complement strand
TAAACATCATGGACAGGAGACAAACCAGGGCTTCCAAAAATAACGACCATGGCATCAATTTCATCAAAATAAGTATCGCAATAATCGATAATTGTTCCTAGTTGTTCTGCAGTACCAGTCGCTAAAAAATCAATCGGATTGGCAACTGAAGAACCTGGATAAAGCTTTTCTAATAATTTAGTCGTTTTAGAACTAGTTATTTTTGGAACTTGTAGCCCATTCTTACTGAGTGTGTCTGTTAACATTACAGCTGGACCACCAGCATGAGTGATGATGGCAATGTTCTTTCCCTTTAATTCAGGATAGCTTAAAACTCCAGCAACATAGATTAGTTCTTCACGTCCATAACATCTTATTATACCTGCTTTTTGAAATATAGCATCAACAGCAGTATCTGCATTGGCAATTGCTCCAGTATGTGAAGAAGCAGCTCTGCTTCCTGCATCCGAACTTCCTGCTTTTATAGCAGCAATTCTACAGCCTTTTTTATATAAAGATCTAGCATGTTTTAGCAGTTTTTGAGGTTTTTCGATACTTTCAATATAGAGTAATTTTACTTTGGGGTCTTTTTCTATGTCGAAATTTTCATCTAAGTATTCCAAAACATCTTCTACTCCTATTTGAGCAGAATTCCCAACCGAATAGACCGAATTAAACGATAAACCCTTTGCCATGGCAGCTTCGATAATAAATACAGCAGTTGCACCCGAACCTGAAATAAAATCAACTCCTTTGGAATCTAATTTTGGGATAGGTGTAGTAAAAACACCTGAATAATTGGTGTTGAGTAAACCAATATTATTAGGGCCTAATAAAGAACCTCCAACTTTTTTGATTAAGCTAACGATTTCTTTTTCCAGTTTAGCTCCTACTTCGTCTTGTTCGCTAAATCCTGCTGAATAGATAATAAATCCTTTGGTGTTTTTTTGTTCAGTTAATTGTTTAACTGTAGGCACACAAAACCTTGCTGCTATGGCTAGTATAGCAAGATCAACATTTGGTAAATTATCTAAATTTTGATGGCATTTAAGACCCTGAACTTCGGTCAACTTTGGATTTACGGCGAATAGATTTCCTTTAAAACCAGTATCTAACAAGTTTTTTAGTACTTTTCCTCCAGGAGAATGTACGTTGTTTGAAGCACCAATTATAACGATGCTATTTGGATTGAGTAGTTTTTTATTCAATATGAAATGAATTTATAAATTGTAAACAAAGCCGATAGATAAATCTATTCTATGTAATCCTATATAATTTCCCTTTTCTAATTCATCGGTATAAGTTCTCCCATCACTTAATTTATAGACTTGTTTCTTTAATACGCCACCAACTGCAGATAATTGGATGTTTATAGCTAAATTGTCTTTTAAAATGTATTCATAGCCTAAATCCATGGCAGAACCAAATGTTTCACCTGTAATTTTGTACTGCATATTGGGTACTAAAACATCGTTTGAATAAGAAAGATAACCAAGTGCAATATTTGCAATAAAAGCATTGCCTCTATCCCCTACAAAGTACCTTGTGGTATAAGCAGGACCTATAAAAATAATTGTGGTATTATCTTCTATTGCCCCAGTATAAGAATCCCCTATATCATCAGTAACTGTGACATTATTTAAATGATTAGATGCCTTAGACATATTAAATTTTAAACCTGCACCAGTTGTTTCATAAAAATAGTACGTCAAGTCAGTTCCTATATGAAACCCTGACTTTAATCCCTTTATGTAATCTACTTGCCAGGAAGGCATATTGTCATCAATTTCTGTAGTTCTGTAGCTATAGCCACCATAAATTGAAATTTGAAGACCTTTTTTAGTTTTCAGTTCATGTTCCTCTTGTGAAAATAGAACTGTTGATAGTAGCATTATAGTTATTAAGAATAGTAATTTGGATAATTGTTTCATAATATAATATTTTAAAATTTACTTTATTTCTACTGATTAATGAAGTTTAAACCTTTTCAGCCACAAGTTCCTTTCCAGCTTCAAAAGCCTTGATATTCAAATCAATGACTCTTTGCCCTTTTGGAGCAAATAGTGTTTTTATAGCGGCAATTAAGGCTCTTTCTTTAATAGGAATTAAATGACAAGCAGCACCCAATAAAACTAAATTTGTGGCTCTTGCGTTTCCTACTTTTTTGGCAATTTTGCTCGCATCTAGTATGTGATTGTTGTTATACGATTTTAATTTATTAAATATCTCATTTTCATTTGGGTAATTTTCAATATTTAAAAAGGGTTTTGTGTCTGTAATCAACCAACCTTCTTTTTTTAAAAAAGGCAAGTATCTTAGCGTCTCCATAGGTTCCATACCTAAAATTAAGTCTGCTTTTCCTTGAGGAATTAAGTCTGAATAAATATTTCCTTCTGAAATACGAACATGAGATTCAACGGCTCCACCTCTTTGACTCATGCCATGAACTTCTGATTGTTTAAAAAACAAACCATTGTTAAGAGCTGCGATATCGAGAATAGCAGCAATTGTTAAAATACCTTGTCCACCAACTCCTGCTAATATTATATTTGTTATCATTTTATTTTATTTTAATTCTTTTTTAATCCTTTTTCTTAGAAATACCTTTCTATTCTGTAAGTATTTAACCTTTCAACCTTACCCCTTAACTATTCTACTTACGAATCAATTGCTTCTAAAATCTTTCTAATCTCTTTTTGTCTACCTATTGGAATTCT
>DQTL01000021.1 GCA_015662775.1 Lutibacter sp. | reverse complement strand
TTTTTTAGAATTTGTGATAAGGTATCAATAGCTTGTAGGTTTTTATTTTGATAAGCCAATAAGTCGGCAGTTGCATAGCTTTTAAGTGCCGTTTGTACGGAATCTTGAGCAATATTATCATCAATTAAAAGACTTAAATCTATCGCATCATTGGCAATGAGTTTAGTAGTGCCTCGTTTCAACACTTTTAATTGAATGTTTGCCCAACTAAAATCGCCTTTAAAATAAGAGGTTTGTGCTACCTTAAACCTGGCTTCATGAGCCAATATATGATTCTTTAATTGAGTTTGTACTTGCGAATACCGAATCAGTGCTTGGTTGTATTTACCAGTAAAAACCATAATATCAGCTAGTTGAATTTTAACTTCTGCTTGCTCAAACTTGTTTAAACGATTTTTTAAACTAGCTTGTAATTCTTCAATCGCCTTTTTTGGATTATTTCGATGGAAAGTTAAAAAATCTGCATAAGAAACTTGAATAGATAACGTGTTTTTACCTTTTCCAAATTCAGAGAATACTTTTTGATAAGCCGCTTCGATACTAGCAGGATCTTTTTTTTGTTTAATTTGACTTTCTAATAAATAGTAATGTGCCCAAATTTGATCTTCTTTATCTATACTATTTGTTAAAACATATGTAAAAGCTTGATGTGAAGCCATGTAATCCTGTTCTTCAAAAGCGAGTTTTCCAATGTCAATTACTGCTAGTAAATCTGTTTGACTTCTTTTGTGTACTGCTTTTTCTTGAATTAAAGCTTTACTGTAATCTTTTTGTTGTAAGTAAAGCCATGCTAGTAGTTTATTCCACTCGTCTTTAGGATTTTGTTGTAGTCTTTTAATTAGTAGTTTTCTAAAAAGAGCATTGTTTGGATCCTGAGTATCATCACTTATGTACCTGCCAATAAATCGTTGAATATTGGCTAGTGTTCCGCCACGTTTGGAAACCATACTCAAATAAGTGTCAAACATTTTTTCAATATCACCTTTCTCACCATAAATAGTAGCTAGTTGGTAATTGTAATTCGATGAAGGTGAGGCTTCAATCATTAACAGATAGCTTTGTAGTGCATAATCTAAAAGATGATTATCTTGAAAACTCTTTGCAATTTGATAGGCTTTTTTAGGATTCTTTTTCACCTCTAAAGCTGCTTTTTCATAATAAACTTTTGCTTCTTCAGTTTTGTGTTGCTTGTCTAAATTATTTCCTAGTTCCACCCAAATAAAATATTGTTTTGGAAATGAAATTAAGCGTTCTTTCAGAAGCGAATCTACTTTTTTATATTCCTCAATGGCTTTCCAGGACTTTAGCAAGTTTTTTAGAATATACGTGCTGTATTTTTTTTTGTTATAATCTTCTTGATAGAGATTAGCTGCTTTTTCAAATTCACCTTTACGAAAATAATCATCGGCTAATTGGTTTCTTTGTGAATAAGAAGCAAAGCCGATTAGAAAAGTAAAAAAGTATAAGAGTATTCTAATCATAGCTACAAACATAGGGAAAAAACGGTAAAAATCACTCCTTGTAAAATTATTTTGGAATGAAAAAATCAATAAACTATATTTGCAATTAGTTAGTCGTCTCATAAGAAGTGCAAACCTTTGATACTTTGTATCTGAACATCAAACAAAAATAACATATGAAAATAATCTCCTACAACGTCAACGGTATTCGTGCTGCCTTAAAAAAAGGTTTTATAGAGTGGTTACAAGCAGCTGATCCTGATGTGATTGCCATACAAGAAACCAAAGCACATAAAGATCAATTAGATTTAACAGTCTTTGAAAAAGCAGGTTACCCCTATCATTATTGGTTTTCTGCTCAAAAGAAAGGCTATAGTAGTGTGGCGATTCTTTCAAAAACAAAACCCAATCATGTTGAATACGGAACAGGTATTGAAACCATGGATTTTGAAGGGCGAAATTTACGTGTAGATTTTGATAAAATTTCTATAATGAGTTTGTATTTACCATCTGGCACAAATGATGCCCGTTTGTCTTTTAAACTCAATTATATGGATGAATTTTTAGATTATGTAAACCAATTAAAACAAAAGCTTCCCAATCTCGTTATCTGTGGTGACTATAATATTTGTCATGAAGCTATTGATATACACGATCCAGTTCGTTTAAAGAACACGTCTGGGTTTTTACCTGTTGAAAGGGAATGGCTGACTAAATTTATCGACTCAGGTTTTATAGATAGTTTTAGATTGTTTAACGACCAGCCACATAATTATTCGTGGTGGAGTTATCGAGGACAAGCAAGATCAAGAAACAAAGGTTGGCGATTAGATTATCATCTAGTAACAGAACCTTTACGTGATAAAATTAAAAGAGCAATCATACTTTCAGAAGCCGTTCACTCAGATCATTGTCCTGTAGTTGTAGAAATTGATGTATAAATTATAAATGAATAACATGAAAAAAATACTAGTATTAATTGTAGCGATAAGCCTAAGTCTTTCTTCTTGCGTTTCGCAAAAAGTATATGACGAATTAGACCATAAATACAAACGTTTATTCAATTCTAATTCTGAATTAATTGAAAACAATGAGAGTTTAGTAGCTCAACGCAATCAATTACAAAACGATTTAAAAGGCTTGCAAACTTCTATTGAAAGCCTAGAAAATAAAAAGGCAAATATTCAAAACGAATATACAGCAGCCAAAGATAGGTTAGATAAATTAATTGCTTCATATGATGCATTAGAATCTGAAAGTGCGAGTGAATTAACCCAAAAAGCCAATACTATTCGTGATTTATTAAGAGAGTTAGAGGAAAAAGAAAAAACTTTAGGAGTTGAACAAAATCATCTCAAACAACTACAAGCAGAATTAAATGCACGTAGTGAAACCATTAACGAGTTAGAAAGTCTAATTGCTGCCAAAGAAGCCAAAATGACCGCTTTGCGAAATGCAGTATCAGACGCTTTGCAATCTTTTGAAGGAAATGGCTTAACCGTTACCAGAAAAAATGGAAAAGTATATGTGTCTATGGAAAACAAACTGCTATTTTCATCAGGTAGTTGGGCAGTAGGAAATCAAGGAAAAACAGCCGTTGGCAAATTAGCTCAAGTATTAGTAAATAACACAGATATTGAAGTGTTAATTGAAGGACATACAGATAATGTGCCTTATAGTGGAAATACCATTCAAGACAATTGGGATTTATCAGTAAAAAGAGCAACAGCCATCGTTAGGATACTTCAAAATATAGGAGTGAATCCTAAACAAATAACAGCTGCTGGTCGTAGTAAATATATTCCTGTAGGCAGTAATTCAGAAACTTCTGGACGTGCTAAAAACCGTAGAATTGAAATAATTTTAGCACCTAACCTCAATAGAATTAATGAGTTGTTGGGTGAATAGTAAATCTAAATCCTATGATTTTAGATAAAAGAAACACAGCCGGAAAAATAAACTATGTCATTGATTTAGGCGATTAGAGTATTCCACTCAAAAGTTCTACTATTTTAGTATTTAAGTCTTCTTTTGCCATTACTTGAAGTAATTTAATGTGTTCGTTTTTAAAACTTGGAAATTTCCTAACAAAGTCAACAGCACGATAACGTACATAAGAATTTTTCATCAATAAACCTTTTCCAACAAACTCGTTTAATGTTTTGAAGATTTCTGAATTTGAAATATCCAAAGAAACCTTTTTAGAGTTTAATATCATAAAATAGGTAAGAAATTCCTTATTGGTATTTGCTATTTTAATCAAATGCAAAAGACCCTCAGATGAAACGGAACTACTTAAATCATAAATAGTTGCAACTAGTTCTTGACGTTCATTTTCTTCACGAGACTTTAAATATTTTCCAGCAAAAGGATATATTTTTGCAATAGCTTCCTCAGGTTTATTAGACTGACCTGATTGTTTGTTGTTTTTTGTTTTTGCCCAAGAATCTTTCAGTGCAACTGTACGATTAAATACTAAGTTTTTGGACGTACTATCATCATCAACAACAAAATATCCCAAACGTTGAAATTGGAAGCTATCTCCAACTTTAGCTGTTTGTAAACTAGGTTCTAAAAAGGCATTTTTATTTACATTTAACGAATTAGAGTTAATGAATTCTAAAAAACTTTTGTCTTTATGTGAGTCAGGTGCTTCATCAGAAAACAATCGATCATAAATACGTATTTCGGCTTGAATTGCATGTTGTATCGAAACCCAATGAAGTGTTCCTTTGACTCTACGTTTACTGGCTTCCGTACCACTTCCACTTAAAGATTCTGTATCATAGGTGCAATGGATTTCTGTGATTTCACCTTTTTCGTCTTTCACAACATCATTTGCTTTGATGATATAGGCGTTCTTAAGACGAACTTCTCCACCTAATTTTAGTCTAAAGAATTTTTTATTGGCTTCTTCTTGAAAATCTTCTTTTTCAATATATATTTCTCTTGAAAAAGGTAGTTTTCTACTTCCAAATCCTTCAACATAATCATTATAAGAGGCATCGATAATTTCAGTTTTATCTACAGGATAATTTGTAATAACCACTTTTACAGGATTCAAAACAGCTAGTACTCTAGGAGCTTTTTTGTTTAAATCTTCACGAATTGAAAACTCTAATAGTGCTACATCTGTCACATTTTCTCGTTTTGAAATTCCAGAAGTTTCACTAAAACTAATAATGGATTGTGGTGTATAACCTCTACGTCTTAGACCAGATATTGTGGGCATTCTTGGATCATCCCAACCCGTAACATGCCCTTCATTAACTAGTTGTAAAAGTTTCCTTTTACTCATTACTGTATAACTCAAATTTCTCCTTGCAAATTCGCGTTGTTTGGGTCTTAATTTATTTGTATCACGAATTTCATCAACATACCAATCGTAAAGAGGTCTATGTGGTTTAAACTCTAAGGTACAGATTGAATGTGAAATACTTTCTAGATAATCAGATTCACCATGTGTCCAATCATACATGGGGTATATTTTCCAAGTATCACCAGTTCTGTGGTGTGTTTTGTGTAAACTACGATACATAATTGGATCACGCATATGCATATTTACATGAGCCATATCAATTTTTGCACGTAAAACATGAGTACCTTCTTCTAGCTCACCCGATTTCATTTTCTCAAAAAGCATGAGGTTTTCTGAAACATTTCGATCTCTATTTGGGCTGTTTGTTCCAGCTTCAGTTGGTGTGCCTTTTTGTTCTGCAATTTGGGCTGAAGTCTGATTATCAACATAGGCTTTTCCCTTTTTTATGAGATCAATTGCCCAAGTATATAGCTGTTCGAAATAATCAGATGAATACAACTCTTTATCCCAAGAAAAACCTAACCATTTGATGTCTTTTTTAATGGCATCTACATATTCTTGCTCTTCTTTAGCAGGATTGGTGTCATCAAAACGTAAATTTACTGGAGCATTGTACTTTTTCCCTAAGCCAAAATTTAAACAAATGGAGGCGGCATGTCCAATGTGTAAATAACCATTGGGTTCTGGCGGAAAACGAAAACGTAGATTTTTAGGGTCTAAACCATTGGCAAGATCCTCTTCAATAATTTGCTCTAAAAAATTGAGCGATTTTATCTTTTCTGACATGTATTTTTATTTCAAATTAAAAAGCTGAGCTTAGTAACTCAATTTTTTTGCAAAAATAGTGAATTTGTATTGAACTCACCTTTTATAGTTTTTCCTCTAGATTTTTTTTAAAATAATTGTGATTGTTTTAGCTAAAATTGGAAATTTTCTAGAGTAAACTTTTTGTTAGTATCAATATTCTTAAATATAATTTTGAGTAAATAAATAATAGGAATTCACGACACAAATGAATTTTTTTTTGTTAAAAAAATTCATTTTTAAAGTATTAATTATGAAATTCCAGAATCG
>DQTL01000325.1 GCA_015662775.1 Lutibacter sp. | reverse complement strand
TCCTGTTCTATATTCTGTTTTTTCGCCATACACAAAGATAAGCATTTTTAGTTAATTTCCCTGTGATTAGCGTATTTTTTTGCTGATGCACAACTCAGGTTTATACTAATTAACTCAATCAATTAATCAACACTTACGTGTCCTCCCGATGATTTTCTTATATTTTTATTTTTAGGTTTACCGTCTACATCAATAGATCCGCCACTACTAGCTTTTGCATCTATACTTTCTGATGCAAACACATCTATATCAGATCCACTAGAAGCTTCTGCAACTACATTTTTTGCATTTAAATCATCTGCTTCTATTCTACTTCCACTACTTGAATCTGCATTAAAATTATTACAACGACCTTCTAATTCAATCCCGCTTCCACTACTCGACTGGCTGTCAACAGAACCTGCATCTACTGTTAGTTTTACTTGACTTCCACTAGAAGAATCAATCGTTAAATCGTCTGTATCAATTGTGTTTGTTCCATATAAATCTGCTCCACTTGATGTTTTAATTGTACGGATAATTGGCATTGACAAATAAATAGTACTGGCTTTTCTTTTTCTAATATTAGTATCAAAATATATTCTTAAAATGTCATCATCTACTTCTGTAACTAAATGCTCATGTAAATTATCATCCATTTCTGCGGTAAAACTTACTTCATCATCTTGGGTTAATTGTACTTCTATTCCTTGACTTACTTTAACACCTGTAAAATCAGTATTAAATGCTCTAGTTTCTGTAGTTACATTCTTACTTCCTACAACACCTGTAACCATGCAGGAGATTACAAGAGAGGTTATTACCAATAAAGTGACTATTTTTATAATTGTTTTCATATACTGTTATTTAAATTATTTTGTTAGTTACATATTAAGACACAAAAAAGAATGCTTTGTTACACTTGTTATAAAAAAAGGCATTGCTATATTGAAAGCTTGCGAACACAAGGCAACGAAGCGAAGCAGTTACACTATAAAAAATGAGAATGAACCTACATTTGCTAATCAGCTAATTATCATTCTTATTAATTATTAATTTCCAATAATATTGTATTTATCATATTTCTATATCAAATATTTTTTTAGCTTTGTGGAATATATAAAAATACTTATAAATAATTTAATTAAATCAAACTATGAGCGATAGTAAATATCAAGAGCAAGAAGAGATATTCTCACAAATAATGAGAGCAGGAAGAAGAACTTACTTTTTTGATGTAAGAGAGACTAAAGCAGGTGACTATTATTTAACCATTACGGAAAGTAAAAAATTTACTAATGAAGATGGATCATTTCACTTTAAAAAACACAAAATATTTTTATACAAAGAAGACTTTTCTGAATTCCATGAACGTTTAAAAGATGCCACTAGCTTTATCTTAAAAGAAAAAGGCGATGAGGTGATTTCAGACAGGCATCAAAAAGATTTTGTTAAACCTTCTGATTCAGAAACTAAAACGGATAAAGATGGAGATTCAACAGATAGTTTTACAGATGTAAAATTTGAAGACATTTAATATCTTGAACACATTATATAAAATACCCAGCCAATTGGCTGGGTATTTTTATTTTAACCTTTTTGGAATACAAATGAAATTAGTCTGGGAATCTTATTCTCCAAATCCGCATCAAACCATTCTTTAAGTTCTAGTAATTTAAAACCTTGTTTTTTAGCAGAATCTATGTAATCAGTCGTATGATGTGTATAGACTTCTAATTCTTGTATTCCATCATCTGTCTCATACCTAGCTTTACTTCCTAAATATTGTTTAATGGGATGCAATTCACAAATAAAGAATTTTCCTTGATGTTTTAACTTTTTATAAGCTTGTTTAAAGATTGTATCTAAATCTTGAATATGCTCAAGTGTTAAACTGCAAGTAACTAAATCAAAAAAATCGTTTGAGACTTCCCATTCTTTGTTTAAATCTGTTTTTACAAACTTTACAATAGGATTCTTTACTTTTTCACGAGCAATTGCCATCATTTCCTCAGAAAAATCAAGGCAAGTTATATCAATTGACTGTTGTAAAAGGTATTCTGTATTTTTCCCTGTTCCACTTCCTAATTCTAAAACCCTATCAAAAGTATATTCCGATAGGGTTTTTATAGTCACTTCTTTATCTAAATCACGTGTTTTATTTACATTCGTATCATAGATTTTAGACCAAGAATTATATGCTTTTTTAATACTCAAAATCTATTTTTTCTTTTCTTTGAACTCTTCAAATTTGGTTTTAGTTTCTTTCTTTGGCCAAGTGTTATTGCTTACATCAACATCAGCTGTTATAAGTTTGGCGTCAATGATAATTTCTACAATTTCTTTATCTGACGGAAATACTCTAGTTACTTCCTTGTCGTTGAGCAACCATATTTCTGCAGGGAAATTATAGCTTTCGCTTGTACCATCGGCATATTTAAAATCAACTAAAATTGGCATAACCAAACCGCCATGTTTTTCAAAGATAATTTCATAAAAGTATTTGCTGTTTTTAAGCGTACTTCTTTCTTCTACAGAAAAGTTTTTTTCGATATAATCCTTTAATATTGGAAAATCATTAGCAGGATCTTTCTTATTTAGCATTTCTGGTTTAAAATCATCTCCATCTTTAGACACTAAGTACAACATCTTTGGGAACTGCTCTACACTCATTCCATAGGCTTTTGCCATTCGTTTAACTCTATTGGTAGGTTTATCAGTAACAACATATTGCTTCACTTCTTTAATGGCAATATCATTGACTTCTGTTGTGAAAAACCAACCTCTCCAAAACCAATCTAAATCGACTCCTGATGCATCTTCCATCGTTCTAAAAAAGTCAGCAGTTGAAGGATGTTTGAACTTCCAACGATTGGCATAAGTTTTAAAAGCGTGGTCAAATAATTCGTGACCCATAATAAATTCACGTAGCATATATAAACCTGCCGTAGGTTTATGATAGGCGTTTTTTCCACTATCAAAAACGGCTTCGTGCTGTGACATAATTGGTGCAATTTTACTTTGATCACCTGACATATAACCGATTACATCTTTTGGATATCCTCGTGAAGGGAAGTTTTTTTCTAATTCTTCTTGAGCTAATAGTTGTGTAAAAGTATTGAGACCTTCATCCATCCAACCCCATTGTCGTTCATCTGAATTCACAATCATTGGAAACCAATTGTGTCCTACTTCATGAACAATAACCCCAATCATTCCTGTTCGTGTTCTTTCGGCGTAGGTTCCGTCTGGTCTTGAACGTCCGTAATTCCAACAAATCATCGGGTATTCCATTCCTTGTTGTTTGGCATTGATAGAAACAGCTTTATGATATGGATAATCAAACAGCCTTTTTGAATAAGACTCTAAAGTATGTACAACAGTTTTAGTAGAATACTCTTCCCAAAGTGGGTTTCCTTCTTTTGGATATAAGGAAATAGCCATCACTGTTTTGTTTCCAATTTTTACAGCTTGTGCATCATAAATAAACTTACGTGAACTTGAAAATGCAAAATCACGTACTTTCTCTGCTTTAAAATGCCATGTTTTAGTTTTTTTAGAAAAAGATTTTTCTGCCTGTTCAGCTTCTTTTTGAGTGACAATAAGTACTGGTTTATCAAAAGATTTTATTGCTTTCTTCCATCTCTTCATTTCTGTTTTTGAGAATACTTCTTTTCTGTTTTGCAAAACACCTGTCGCTTCTAAAACATGATCTGAAGGTGTGGTGATTTTTACATCGTAATCTCCAAAGACTAAAGTGAACTCTCCTCTACCCAAATATTGTTTGTTTTGCCAACCTTCAACATCGTTATAAACTGCCATACGTGGAAACCATTGAGCGATAATATATAGGTTATTCCCATCTTTATCGAAATGTTCATAGCCTGAACGACCACGTGCAATCATATAATTATTGATGTTATACCACCATTTAATTTTAAAAACTATTTTGGTATTTGCCGCCAATGTTTGTGACAAATCTAATCGCATCATGGTTTCATTAACTGTGTATTTAATGTCATTTCCATTCTCATCTTTTATATAATCAATTTTAAAACCACCATCAAAAGGTTTACCCATAAATTCTTCTACAAATTTTTGTGGCTGATAGCCCACTCCTGGGCCACCTCCTTTTACTCGTTTAGACATGGCGTTTTCATTTCTAATATTTTGGTCGAGTTGCAACCAAAGATAATCTAATGGATCTGGTGAATTATTGTGATAAGTAACGGTAGCTTCCCCAAATATTTTTTGATTGGCATCATCTAAAGTCACATCGATTACATAGTCTGCCTTTTGTTGGTAATACGCATGTCCTGGAGCACCCGAAGCTGTTCTGTATGAATTAGGTGTAGGCAACTCTTCTTTGAGCTGTTTAAACTTATTGATATTGTAATGTCCTTCTTTTACTTCATTTACATCAGATTTAGAATACTGTTGTCCATGTTGTGCATTTACATATATGGAAAATGTAAATAAAAAAAGTAGTGTGATATATTTTTTCATGTGTTATTCGTTTTCTCGCAAAAAATCGCGAAGTTATTTATTATAATTTGACCTTGTTCAAGAATTTAGTTTGCTTCGTACCTCGCAACCGTTCCTCATTCGCAAGAACGGGTTTCAAAAAGAACAATGTTCATTTGAAAACTGTCTTTGCGATTCCAGTATTTTTCGGAAGAAGCAATCTTTTAACACTTCTTGATTACATTTTATTGCTTTTTCTTTTACTCAAAACTTTAACAAAGCTTTATCATTTCTATTTGTTAGAAACAGGCTTTTTCGTTGCTCATTTATATTAACTTTAATGATATTTTCTTGTTCTGGAAATTCTTCGATAAGCATAGCCGCCTGTATTTCTATTTGATGAATTTGCTTTATCTTTTTAATTTCTAAATAAACAAATAGGGCATCTTTTTCAAATTCTTTACCTATAAATGAATAGTTTAATTGCACATCGTCTATGGCAATTGTAAATTTTTGTTTTAGATAAGTTTCAAGTAAATGATCTGCTTCTGCAATTTCAATTTGCGTATCTAATTCTAATACTTTATTGAAGTGTTTGTTAAGAACTAACTCCATATCATTGGTAAAGAGCTTCATGGTAATCTGTACTGTTTCCTCTTTTTGATTGTAATCAATTTTCGTTAAACTATAATATTCTTTGTGTAGCGAAAAAGAAAGAAGTGGTAATAGTAAAAGCAACAAGAGTTTATTCCAGCCAAATGCTTTTATTTTCTTACTTTTGATTCTATGAAATATCTTTATATTCAAGTTTTATTTTTTTGTAGTCTTATTATTAGTTGCCAAACAAAACGTATTGTTACAGCTACGCAAGATGCAAAAAATATTTTAAAAGAAAGCAACTATAAAAACATAAAGATTATTGAAAGCAGTGCGTTTAGAACAGGTTCCTGTGAGCCTTCAATTGCCATAAACCCAACCAACCCAAAAAATATAGTTGCAGGTAGTATCATTGATAACTACCATTATTCTTTTGATGGAGGCTTAACTTGGAAATCTGACAACCTTAAAGCAGATTTAGGCGTATTTGGTGACCCTTGCCTTGTTGCTGACAACACAGGTGTTTTTCATTATTTACATTTATCAAACCCAGATGGACGTGCTTATGCAAGTAGAAAGTTTTTAAATACCATCGTTTTACAAAGTTCAACCGATGGTGGAAAGTCGTGGAATAGAGGCGTAGGAATTGGCAAAAACGAACCGGCACAACAAGATAAAGAATGGGCAGCTATACACCCCAAAACCAATCAAGTATATGTCACTTGGACCGAATTTGATAAATACGGAAGTAAAGACCCAAAACATAAAAGTCGTATTCGTTTTGCCACTTCAACAGACCAAGGAAAAAGTTTTAGTGAAGCCATAACAATTAATGAAATTGATGGGAATGCTATCGATGATGACAAAACCACTGAAGGAGCTGTTCCTGCCGTTGATAATGAAGGTAACATTTTTGTTTCTTGGGCTTATGACAATAAAATATATTTTGATAAAAGCTCTGACAATGGAAAAACATGGATGCAAAATGATTTAATAATTACAGAACAAGTTGGTGGGTGGACACAAGACATCCCAGATATTGGGCGTTGTAATGGCATGCCCGTTACTTGTGTTGACAATAGTGATTCAAAACACCAAGGTACAATTTACGTCAACTGGTCAGATCAAAGAAATGGGAAAGACAACACCGATATATTTATTATTAAATCTACAGACCAAGGAAAAACGTGGTCTAAAGCACTACAAGTAAATAATGATAAAACAAAATCTCATCAATTTTTTACATGGATGAGTGTTGATCCTAAAACAGGATTCATTTACATTGTTTATTATGATAGAAGTAGTTACAATAATAGCCAGACAGATGTCGTTTTAGCAATTTCAAAAGATGGTGGAAATAGTTTTAGTAATCAAATAATTTCCGAAAGTTCATTTACACCAATTTCAGGAATTTTCTTCGGTGATTACAACAATATCTCGGCTTATAATGGTATCATAAGACCCATTTGGACTCGTTATGAAAATGGAAAATTGAGTGTTTGGACGGCTTTGATTGACTTGGAATGATGGATTGATTTGATGATTTGAAGATTTGATGAATTTTCAAAAATAATTTAGAAAATATGAAAATATATTTAGACAATGCAGCAACAACGCCTATGCTTCCCGAAGTAATTGAGCTTGTAAATAAAAGCATGCAATCTAATTTTGGGAATCCTTCTTCTACACATAGTTTTGGGAGGACAGCAAAAAGCCTTGTGGAAACTGCTAGAAAAAATATCGCTAAACAATTTAATGTAACTCCTAGCGAAATCATCTTTACAGCTGGTGGCAGTGAAGCAGACAACCTTATTTTACGAAATGCTGTTACACAACTTGGTGTCGAAACAATTATCTCATCGGCTATTGAACATCATGCTGTATTACATACAATAGCTTCTTTAAAAGAAGAATTTAACATCACTTCTAAACAAGTAGATTTAACAGAAAATGGTGGTATTGATTATAAACACTTAGAGCAACTATTAGCTCAATCTACAACCAAAACTTTGGTTAGTTTAATGCATATTAATAATGAAACAGGACGTATTTTAGACCTTCAAAAAGTCAGTGACTTATGTCAAAAATACAAGGCTTTATTTCATTCGGATACGGTACAAGGAATCGCTCATTTTAAAATTGATTTACAAAAAACACCTATAGATTTTATCGCAGCCAGTGCCCACAAATTTCATGGTCCAAAAGGAGTTGGTTTTGCTTATTTTAAAAAAGGAAGTGCTATCAACCCCATGCTTTTAGGTGGCGAACAAGAACGTGGTGCTAGAGCCGGAACAGAGAATATTCACAGTATTTTGGGTATGGAAAAAGCTATTGAAATCGCTTACTCTAATTTAGAAAAGGACACTGCCTATATTCAAGATTTAAAGACTTATTTTATTTCGAAAATAAAGAAATCCATTCCCAATATTCAGTTTAATGGAATGAGTGAACATACTACTAAAAGTTCCTATATCATACTCAATGTGCTATTTCCTAAAGAAATAAAAATGTTGCTATTTAATCTCGATTTAAAAGGAATAGCCGCCTCAGGTGGCAGTGCTTGTCAAAGTGGAAGCACCAAAGGTTCACATGTATTACAAGCCATTTTAAGTGAAGAGGAAGTTCAAAACACATCTGTTCGTTTTTCTTTTAGTAAGTTAAATACAAAAGTAGAAATTGATTATGTGATTGGTGTTTTGCGTGAGTTAGTTGAATAAAGCCGCTTTTTAGACTTGACTTTATCATTTATTTCACCTAACTTTATAGAATTTTATATCTTAAATTACAAACTAAAAGATGATAAAATCGTTTGTGGTACTGTTTTATCAGCTCTTATAATTAATGCGGTTACAGCAGATTCTAAATATTTGTTTCTAATCTAATTTTTTTGTCTATCCGTAAGTTTAACATATATAATTCCCACTTTATAAAAAAACGTAGACTTAAAAACAGACCTCTCTTTAAATCTATCTAAAAACAATAAGCATTGGCGTTTGTTTTACTTTTTAAAAAAGACACTCGTATTAACCTGAGTTCGATGTAAGCTTTTTTCACAGCTTAGATAAATTTTATCATATTCGACACTAAATTCTAGAAGGACTAACTGGTTAATTCAATGAAATTTGGCAAGAATGGTAAAATTTATCAAGCCTAAAGGGAAGCAAAACAAAAGGCAATCTTTTTTTGTGAAAAATCATCAAAATAAAATGTGTATGACTAGATGAAGTAAAGGGTATTTATTTAAATTTTTTGGAATTTACATGAAATCTTAAAAATTGTCGTAATTTTGTATTATCCTTTTAATAGAAGGATATTTTGTGTCGAAAAGATACTTACTTGTAAGTATCAAGGTTTTTATAACCAATGAAAAGCTTCTCGTCTTTTTGGCGGATGCTTTTTTTTATTTAAGGTTTTTAGTACATTTACAACTTAATAAAGTGTACATCAACTCTAAAAACCATTAAATAATTGAAAAAAAACAAACCAGTCTTATTATTTCTACTCCGTTTTTTTGTTAGCTATTTTATTCTTTCTGGTCTCTATCAATGGTACTTGAGAGAAAATCAACAGACAGAAACAGTTTATGCTTGTTGTCCTGTAACGGAAATGGTAGCCAATCATACTGTTGGGCTAGGAAATTTCTTTGGTTATAATTTTTCACATATACAACATACTGAAGAGCTCTCTTTTAAATTATTTACAGATGATAATTATATTGCAAGAATCGTTGAAGGTTGTAATTCCATCAGTGTAATTATATTATTTTGGGCTTTTATCATTGCATTTACAGGAAATTGGAAAAAAACTATTCTTTTTGGATTGGCAGGAAGCTTACTAATATATGCTTTAAATATTTTAAGAATTGTTTTTATTAGTGTTGCGATGGGGTCTTATCCTCAGTATACTGAGTTTCTGCATCAAATAATATTTCCAGCTGTAATTTATGGTTTTACTTTTTTACTTTGGGTCGTTTGGGTAAAGTATTTTGCCACAACGAGTTGATTGAATTTTTTTGAATAATAATGAATTAAAGGGTCGTATAACAAGACTCAACGAGCTTTAAAAGATTTACGAAGAAAAATGGACATGACAAACTCATGAACACTATCAAAATTTTGAAAAATGAAACGAATAAAAAACTACAAAAACATAACAAACATCCTTCTTATCGGAGGTCTCTTTGTAGTACTAATGGCTATTCGTTTTTATGAAAATTATTTTTATGACCCTTTACTTTCCTATTTTAAATCCGATTATCTACACCAAAGTATGCCAAAGTTACTTACTGGAAAATTGTTATTTCACCTGTTCTTAAGATATGCAATCAACACATTGCTCTCTCTACTAATCATTTGGATTGCATTCAGAAAAAAATCATTTATAAAATTTAGCTTCTACTTCTATACGATTGCATTTTTTTTACTAATTATCACTTTTTGGTTAGTCTTACAAACTCATTTTGAAAATTCTTACTTATTTGGTTTTTATGTGCGACGTTTTTTGATACAACCTATTTTTGTATTGTTGCTGTTACCCGCCTTTTATTATCAACTTAAAAGTAAACCTAAAGATAATTACTCTAAACTTCAATAGAAGTACCGTCTTTGCGAGAAGGTACGACGTGGCAAACTCATGAATAAAGAGAAATTTCAAAAAAAGGGTAAAGGGTATTATAACAAAATTCAACTTCCTGCAAAAGATTACTGCATTGCATTTCGTTTGCAATGACGGTTTCAAATCGACAAATTATTAAAAAAACTTTCTTTAATCTCTTGTGTAATAATTGTTACATTTGTGGCGTGAAATTTTCAAACACATATAAAACTATTTCTGTCTTTTTGACTTTCTTGATTTTGTTTTCAAGTGTTTCTTACAGTAATGAAAAACATATTTGTGAAGGAGAAATACACACATCACTCTTTAATGATGCTGAAAGTCTTTGTCGTGTAGAAACAGCATCTTGTCACACAGAAAGCTTAGAATCTACTTGCTGTTCTGCGAATCAAGAAGAGTCTAATTGTTGTTTGAATACTTCTGAATTTATAAAAGGTATTTCATTAGATCAACAAGCACAAACAGTCCAAAAAGTACGTTTATTTCCTGTTATATTTTTACTTTCTGACTTTTTCACGCTTAGTATTAAAAGTTTTCAAACTACTTTTATAAAGTTTAATCACGTTAAACAACCACCTAAATTACTTGATTTAGGTATTCTTTTCCAAGTTTTTAGAATTTGATTTGTGGATTCATTTCCGCTAGTATCGTATAATTCTGTAATAATGATTATCCTATCATTCTTACTTACTATATAGTGTCTGTTAGAAAACAGACACTATTCAATCAAATTATAAAACATTATGTATAAAAATTTAGTAATCTTACTCATGCTTTTTCCTGTTTTGGCAATAAGTCAATCTGAGTTAAAAGGTATGGTAATGACAAAAGACGAAGCCCAACACGTAGCTTTAGAAGGAGCTTCTGTTTATTGGCTTCACACAGATGTTGGCACGATGACCAACGAAAAAGGAAACTTTTCCATTCCTTTCAATAAAGAGAATCATCAACTTATAATCAGTTATATCGGTTATAAAACAGACACCTTAGATATCCACTCAAAAGAATTTTTTCATCATCTTCTTATTGAATCAAATGAGCTTGATGAGGTAATTGTTAAAGGAAAAAAATCAAATATTAACACCTCTTATTTTGGTGCTCATAATCTAGAGAGTATAAGTGAAGGCGAACTATTAAAAGCCGCCTGTTGCAGTCTTTCTGAAAGTTTTGAAACCAATCCTAGTATTGATGTTTCCTTTACAGATGCCGTTACGGGTACGAAACAGATACAAATGTTGGGTTTAACCAGTCCGTATATTCAACTGACACAAGAAAATATTCCTGCTATTCGAGGAGCTGCTCAAGTCTATGGAATGAGTTTTATTCCAGGAACTTGGGTAAAAAGTATACAAATTACGAAAGGAGCTGGTTCTGTAATTAACGGATTTGAAAGTATTACCGGACAAATAAATACCGAATTAAAAAAACCAGATAACGCCGAAAAATTCTTTCTCAATTTATTTGGTTCTTTAAATGGTCGAATGGAATTTAACACACATGCCAACACGCAAGTAAAAGACAAACTTTCTACAGGAATCTATGCACATGTAAATATGCGAAAAACCAAAATAGACGCTAACGAGGATGGTTTCTTGGATAGTCCGCTTGCACAACAAATTAATATTTTAAATAGATGGAAATATTACGATGGAAAAGAAGGTTGGCACACCAGCTTAATATTGAGGTATTTAAACGATGAAAAACAAGCAGGTCAAACTGATTTTAACCCTGATCTTCATAAAGATGGCACTACTTTTTGGGGGTCAGAAATCAAAACCAAAAGATATGAGTCGTATTTTAAATTAGGAAAAGTAAATCCTGATATTCCGTATCAAAGTTTTGGCTACCAAGCTGCTTACAGTTATCACAATCAAGATTCTTATTTTGGTTTGAATAAATATGACATTACGCATAGTAGTTTTTACACCAATGCTTTATTTCAATCTATTTTAAGCAATACCTATCATCAATTTAAAACAGGAATCAGTTATACTTACGATAATTATCAAGAAAATTTGACCAATAAAACCTACTCAAGAACCGACCAAACCATAGGTGGATTCTTTGAATACAATTTTGACAATGAAGACAAACTAAGCATCAACGCAGGTTTACGGGCAGATTATCACAATCATTGGGGCTTTTTCTTAACACCAAGAATACATATTCGCTACCAACCCTATACCAAAACCACCTTACGTTTATCAGGAGGTCGTGGTAAAAGAACGGCAAATATTTTTGCGGAAAATCAAAAGATATTTGCAACCAACAGAACTATTCTAATTACACCTAACAACGGAAGTGCATACGGTTTACAACCCGAAACGGCTTGGAATTATGGTTTTAGTTTCTTGCAAGGCTTTCAATTATTTGAAAGAAAAGGAGATATTACACTTGATTTCTATCGAACAGATTTTGAAAATCAAGTAGTTATTGATTATGAAAATCCGCAAGAAGTTTCTTTTTATAATCTTAATGGTCAATCTTTTGCAAATAGTTTACAACTAAGCGGTAATTATGAATTAATGCAAAACTTAGACATGAGGATTGCTTATAAATACTACGATGTACAAACACAGTACAAAACACAAGTATTGTTAAACCCATTGCAAGCAAAAAATAGATTTTTTGTTAATTTGGCATATCATACAACTGAAAAAGAAAATGGCAGTCAATGGCTTTTTGATTATACTTTCAACTGGGTTGGCGAACAACGATTACCTAACACAGAATCAAATCCATTATCCTCATTTAAAATCCCTGACACATCGCCAAGTTATACTTTAATGAATACGCAGATTACTAGAAATTTCAATTCTCAATTCTCAATATATTTAGGAGGTGAAAATCTTACAGGATTTACGCAAGAAAAACCCATTTTTGGTTATGATGAACCTTTTGGAGAAAATTTTGACAGCAGTTTAGTCTATGCTCCTATTCATGGGCAGATGTTTTATGTGGGACTTAGATATGGGATTGATTAGCAAATAGGCAATAGGCAATAGGCGAAAAATCAATTTAAAAAACAAAACAAATGAAAAAAATAATTTTAGTACTTGTATTATTAAGTTATGCAATACAAGGTATCGCTCAAGATAACACGACAAAGAAGAAAACTGAAAAAGCTACTTTTTGGGTAAATGGAAACTGTGAAATGTGCCAAAACCGCATACAAAAAGCGGCTTTAAAAACCAAAGGAGTAAAAATGGCAAAATGGAATATTGAAAGTGACATGCTATCAGTTGTTTACAAAACTAAAAATTGTAACATTGCGGATATTAAAGAAAATATTGCCAAAGTTGGGCATGATTCGCAAGGTCATAAAGCAACAAACGAAGTGTATAATAACCTGCATGGTTGTTGTCAATATGACAGGGAAGATATTCCTAAATCGCTTAAAAAATAAATTAACATACAATTAATTATCGTGTAATGTAATTTTTGTTACATTTGCGACAGTAATAAAAACTAATTAGAAACATTTAACACATTTTAAATTATGAAAAAAGTACTATTTACATTAGCTCTAGGTTTATTCTTTGTAACATTCACCAATGCACAAAGCACTTTAAGTGAAACTGCAGAAACAAAATCAGAACTAATTGTTAAAAATAAAGCTTGTGATCCAGATTGTACAAAAAATTCTTGTGATCATAAAAAAGCAGCAAAAGGAACTATAAAAGACAAGAAATCTTGTGCTACAAAAGAAAAGAGTTGTGCTGATAAAAAAAGACCAAGTTCTTGTAAACACTAAGAATTATATAAATATAAAAAAAACCTCGCTTTTAGCGAGGTTTTTTTGTTTCAATTTTTCAATCCTTATTCTTTAAAGTCCCAATACAGACACTCCTTGTTTAAAAGCTACATCTACAGGAATATTTAATGCTGTTAATCGATCTAAATCAGCTTGTAATTCTTTATTTATCACTCCTTTTTCTGCAACTAATTTGGCAACCCCATCATAATCTCCATCACCTTGCAAGGTTAATATTACAGAAGATAGCTCTTCCATAGCAACTGCTAATTTATCGTAATTCACTACATAATTACCTTTTTCATTTTTAGAAAAAGCACCTCTTTCCTTAAAGAAATTAAAACGAATCATATTGGCTTTTCCATGAGCACTACTTGCTCCAAAACGGATAGAACGGAATATACTTGCCATAAAAGTGGTCATATAATCTTTCATATCTCCTTTTAATTCTCCCTTTTCGTGTAACTGCATAACCATATACAAACCTAAAATGTCAGCTTTTCCTTCTTCTAAAGCTGAGGAATGTTCTTTTAAAGCTTGGCGAACTGTTCCTTTTCCATCTAGTGTATTTCTGATTCCTAAACCATGTGCTACTTCATGAAACATGGTGTTGGCAAAAAAGGCATCAAAAGTGATGTGTTTTCTTTGACTTTCATCAATTAGTACTTTTGATATTGGGACTAAAATTTTATCAAATTTAGCACGCATGGCATTTTTAAGTTGTAAACGTCTAGATCCTTTTGCTTCCTGTACTTGTTCGTCATTGGGTAAATTAATTGCAATCGTTTTTCCACCTGAATTACAATCACCAGCATAATAAACTACATCATAGGCATTTAATTCAGAATCTGTTCCTGGTTTTTCTGCTTTGTATTTAGCATCTACAGGCAAGCCTACTTGTAGCTCTGGTAGGAAAGCGGCGTATTTGGCTAACCTCTTACTCCAAACCATATCTTTTACCAAGACATAACCTTCGTATGAGGCTTTGTTTCCAAATAAGGCATCTTCATAAGTTTCAATAGGACCAATTACAATATCAATATGGTTGGTTTTCATATCCATCCAAGCCATATCACTAGGTTGAAAATTATCATTTAGCAAGGCTTGTGCTCGTAATTGTAAATACTTTTTAAATCCAGGATCCACTGCTAATTTTTCAGCTTCTAATAAATAAGAAGCTACTTCAGCTAGTGTCGCCTTAAATTGCGTGTTAAAAGGAACTGTATGCAATTGACCATCGGTATCACGTCTTAAGAAAGTATACAAACTAGCTTTATCCTTTAGGTCAGCTTTGTTAAACTCTTCCTTGGTCATATCGGTTGGGTAGAAATTTGCACCAAGTGGCTTCGCTCCTATTCCATCTACAAAAGAGGTATTTCCTTTCATCCTATCCCAAGGTCCGTAGTTGATATTCACAAATTTTTTGATATCTTCATCTTGAATACTAGCCAACAATTCGTTTTTATCACCATAGGTTTGATACCAAAACAATTCATTCATTTTTTCTGCTGCACGTATCAATAAAGGAATCATCTTTTTTTCTTTAGCAGAAAGTTTTGTAATATCTGTTGTCAATTCAACAGCTACATAATCATTAAGTTTGTCTTTCATACTTCGGCTTGAGCTTACTTCGTTTGTCGTTTGTTTAATGGGATTTCTTGCTTTGTTACTGTCTTTACAACTGCTCATAAAGGCAATAGCTAAGATTAATACTATTATTTTTTTCATGTGTATAGAGTTTTGTTTT